>JAWLAB010000001.1:0-300000 GCA_041395665.1 Pseudomonadales bacterium | reverse complement strand
ACCGTAGCGCACTAAATGCGCTTTGCCATTCGCTGCCCACAAGGCCAGTGCAATCACGCCCGCTTGCAGCGCAATGCGCGTGTACAAAATTTCCTGCGGAAAGTTGTGGCCAAACATCGGGATATTGTTTTGCAACATATAAAAGTTGGCAGGCAAAACAGCTAAACAGTACACGGCAATCCATAAACTGATTAGAGGGCGCGCTTTTTTTACAAACAATAACGCGGCAAACAATACTTCTAATACGCCGGTGGCTAATACCGTTTCACGCGGATAGGGCATCCACGGCGGCACGATGGCAGAAAAATCAGCCGTGTAAAGAAAATGTGTTGCTCCCCCGCCAATAAAAAATAGCGCAAGTACAACAATGCCTGCCCATTTTGCGGGTGACATGCGATAGACATTCACGGTGTTGCGTGTAATTGCCATGTGTTTTGATTCCTTGCGTTTTATGCTTTGCGCTTTATGTTTTGCCCAATGCGCGATCGCGCAAAACAAATTTCATCACTTTGCCGGTGGCGTTGAGTGGGAAAGCGTCAATAATTTCCACGCGGCGCGGTACTTTGTAGTTCGCCATGTTTTCTTTGCACCACGCGGTAATTTTTTCTGGCGTGAGATCGGCGCCTGCTTTCGGCACGATGTAGGCCATCGCCACTTCACCCATGCGCTCATCGGGAATACCGATCACCGCCGATTGTGCGACGCCTTCACAAGTGGCGAGCAAGTTTTCAATTTCTGCGGGGTAGCAATTGAAGCCGCCGACGATAAACATATCTTTCATGCGATCCGTGATTTTTAAATAGCCGTCTGCATCCATCACGCCGATATCGCCGGTGTGCATCCAGCCATCTTTGTCGATTGTTTTTGCGGTTTCTTCGTCGTTATTGAAATAGCCTTGCATCACATTGTAGCCGCGCACAATAATTTCACCGGCCTCGCCGCGTGCGACTTCTCGATTGTTTTCATCGACGCAGCGCACTTCGACATCAGGAATCGCGCGACCGGAAGTGGTCGCAATAATTTCTGCCGCATCGCCATCGCGACACATGGTTACCATGCCGCAACTCTCGGTTAAACCGTAAGCGGTCAACACCGTTTTGAAACCGAGTTCGTTACGCATTTGGTGAATCAATGAAACGGGAATCGCCGCTGCGCCAGTCACGGCCAAACGCAAATTGCTGATGTCGTAATTTTTCAAATCAGGAAAAGCGAGCATGGTTTGATACAGCGTTGGCGGCCCTGGCAGGACAGAAATTTTATCGCTACCGATGCGCACTAAAATTTCTTTGGCATCGAACACGGCCATCGGCAAAATCGTGGTGCCACGAATCAAGCAAGCGAGCCAGCCCGCTTTGTAACCGAAAGAATGGAAAAATGGGTTGACGATTAAATAGCGGTCTTTTTCTGTTAAGCGCGCCAAATCCGACCACACGGCAAACACTTTGATGTTTTGTCCGTGACTGGTTTTTACGCCTTTTGGGTTGCCGGTAGTGCCGGAAGTGAAAATCAAATCAGAAATGTCGCTGGGTTTTACCGCAGCGGTGCGTGCAGCCACTTCTGCGTCGCTGATATTGTCGCCCTGCGCGAGGAACGCCTGCCAGTCCACCGCATTATCAGATGCGCCGCGCAGGCAAATCATTTTTTGCAAATCGGGCAGCGATTCTTTTGCCAACATGGCGGGATAATCAAAACCGAGAAAGCCGGAAACGGTCAGCAATAATTTGGCGTTGCTGGTGCGCAATACATAGCCTGCTTCTGTACCTTTCATACGCGTGTTTACCGGCACTAAGATTGCGCCTAGTGATTGCAAACCAATAGCTGCAGTAATCCATTCCGCAATATTCGGCGCCCACACCGCAATGCGATCGCCGTGCTGAATACCGGCGGCGATAAATGCTTTGGCGGCGCGCACGCGCGCTTGTTCCAGTTGCGCATACGACAGACGAATATCGCCATCTTCAATCGCGCTGTGTTCAGCAAAGTTTTTGGCAGCGTTTTGCACCAATTGTGGAATGGTCAGTTCAGCAAAATTCATGAGTGTTTCCTGCGTCAGTTCAGTTGACGGTATTGACCGTCGGCATAGAGCAGTGGATTGACTGGCTGTTGTTGCACGCGCACTTCGTGCACATTGCCCACCACAATTAAATGCGTGCCGTGTTGCAATTGCGCCGCGCTGTCGCAAAAGAAAACTGCTTGCGCATCGCGCAGCCACGGCAGTCCGTGCGTGCTGTCCCAATCGCCCAAGCTGAAACGATTTTCACCGGCTTCACCGGTGGCGCAGAGCACAGAAATATCGGCGTGATGTGCCGACAACACATTCACCGCAAACGCGCAGCCAGCGACCACGATGTCATGCAACGAGGATTGACTGTTGATGCACACCAAGAGTGAGGCGGGCGAGTCAGACACTGAGGCGACTGAGGTCGCGGTCATGGCTTGGCGTTGACCATGGCTGTCCACGGTGGTGACCACGCACACACTGGCAGCGAGGCGGCGCATACCTGCGCGCAAGCCTTCAGCGGCGAGTGTTTGGGTAGAGAAGTCGTGCAGTTTCATGTTCAGTCGTGTTCGGCGGGACAGCGATCGGGGCTGCACATGATACCCGTGACTGTATCTGACCTGTAGCGTATTGGCGCTGTTTCTGGCGCTAGTTGGTTTGTGAGCCGATGCGGCCGAACAGGTTTTTCATGGAGTCGAACAGCTGAGTCGCGATGCTAGAGCGTGTATCGGCTTGCAGGGTATCGCTAGATATTTCACTGGCCTGTTCGTTGTGCAGTTTGCGTGCCGCCATGATTTCACTGAGATTATTCATCAACGCTGGGCGCCGTTGCAGTAGCTCCGCCATGGCTTTCTGCGTGATTTCAATGATGGCCACATCGGTGGCTGGTATCACGGTTGCTGAACGCGCGACGCCGGTAAGCAGTGACATCTCACCAAAAACCTCACCCGGTATGATTTGCCCCACACGCAGTGTTTGGTCGTCCTGTTCAATGCTGGCGTGCAGCAGCCCTTCCATCAGTACAAACATCGAGTAATCCTGCTCGTTGCTACTGTCGCCGTAGGTAAACACCACCTCACCTTTTTTGAGCAGGTGTTGGATGCCGGTGTCAGCGAGAAATTGCAATTCATCCACTTGAAGCGGTGCAAAAATATCAACGCGCTGCAGTAATTGAGTGCGATCTTCTGCAGAGGCACCTTCAACATTGCGCTGTGGCATATCCGCGAGATAGAGATCTTGTTGCGGGTACGCCAAGCTCAAACCGGCCTGATGCATATGTTCCAACACGCTGGTGAGCATTAAATCTTTAGCGGTGCCGTGCGCTTGCGTCGTCATAAAAATAATACGGTACACCACGCCACCCGGCTCCGTGCCCGCAATACGCACTTTAGGTGATGGTGTGAGCAGTACCGGCCCTTGCTCGCGTGCGATTGCGAGTGCTGCGCCTAACAAGATGCGTTTGGCTCGCGCAGGCTCTACCGTGAATGCGAGCATAAAATCCAATTCGCTTTCGCTGGATGTCGATGGTGCGGAGTGATTGGTTAGAGCAGAAGTGCCAATAACACTGTTGGGGATATACAAAATGTTGGCATCAGATGTCAGCAATTTAGTGGTGCGCCAATTAATTTCTAGCACCAAGCCGCGTGCACCGGTGCCTTTATTTAATGAAGTGGTATGAACGGTAATGGTGTCACCGATGCCATAGGGTTTATCAATGTTGACTGCCAAACCAACAAAGATGTCGCGAATCATGCTCTGCAATGCAAGACCGAGCACGATACCTACTACACCAGATGTCGCCCAAATACCTGTAATGGGTTTTTGGAATACCACACCAATAATGCCGGTGATAGCGATAGCAAAGATAAGAATGCCGGTAACATTTTTCAGTAAGCGCGGCACTTGGTTGTCACCAAATAATGCAGCAAACATACGATCCCAAAAAATGAGATTGAATAATGCGTTACAAAAGAATGCACCAGACAGCCACACCGCACATTGCAAACCGTAGTGCAGCACTTGACTAGATTTTGACAGGGTTTGAGTGCTCGTATGCGTGAGTAGGTCGCCGCTGAAATAGGCTGCCGCAACAAAAATTACAAACAGAGAAAATGAACGGAGTGCGGGCTGATAGCTAGGAAAGTGCATAGCGGTCTGCTCACAGCGAGAAAGACGGCATTCTACCTACACAAGAGAAAAACTGGGTGAATTAACTATTTTTTTGTTGACAGAGAGCTTTTTGCCATGTCTATTAGTGCAATTGCGAAATAAAAATTCAGAAAGATTTTTGACGACATTTTTAACTGACCGGGGGGTTCGTTAACCATGGCAAGAAAATCACACGCAAAGCACCAAGGACAGTCACATCGAGATGCGACCGATCGCGGGATGAAAGAGTCGCGGCGACATTCACGACGACAATCACAGCGACACCGACGCAGTGCAGAAGTTGTAGAAATTAACCCGTCGCAACACCATCTCGATACGGCCTACGCCGCTCAACGCACACTGCTGCCCTTGATGGCACGCACACCCGCCCAACAACGCTACATCACCGCCATCCGCAATCATTGCCTCACTTTCGGTATTGGCCCTGCCGGTACTGGCAAGAGTTATTGCGCGGCATCGCTGGCAGCGGAGGCGTTGGAATCAGGGCAGATTGAACGCATCATCCTCACGCGCCCTGCGGTGGAAGCGGGCGAGCAACTGGGTTTTTTACCTGGTGCGGTGAATGAAAAGTTTGCTGTCTACATCGAAGCGTTTCGCGACATACTCAACGAACGGCTCGGCGCAGGTACGGTGGATTACTGTATTCGTCACGGGCGCATCGTTGCCGCGCCGTTGGCGTTTATGCGCGGTAAAACCTTCAGCAGTAAAAACTTTGTGATACTCGACGAGGCGCAGAATACTTCCATCGCACAGATGAAAATGTTTTTAACGCGCATCGGTGAGAACTGCAAAGTGGTGGTGAATGGCGATGTCAAACAGAGCGATATACGCGGCGCCAACGGTTTAGCCGATGCGGTGGCGCGGCTTGCTAATTTGAGCAGCGTGTATGTGCACGAGTTTGAACGCGGCGATATTGTGCGCAGTGGCTTGGTGCGTGACATCATCGACTGCTACGAGCCAGAAAGCTGACAAAAGCGGCGTTGCTCAATGGCTTTTTAACGAGCCATTGCATAGACTGCCTCACATTAGCGCACCACCTGTCGTGGTGGTGTGCTGTTCTTGTCACTTGCGGGAGCCGTCAGCATGAAAATGATCACAGCCATTATCAAACCCTTCAAATTGGATGATGTGCGTCAGTCTCTCGGTGAGATTGGCATTCAAGGCATGACCATCGAAGAAGTGAAAGGTTTTGGTCGTCAGAAAGGCCACACCGAGCTGTATCGTGGCGCAGAATATGTCATCGATTTTCTACCAAAAATTAAACTGCAATTGGTGGTAAAAGATGACCAAGTGGACGCTGCTGTAGAAGCGATTATCAGTGCCGCCAATACCGGCAAAATCGGTGATGGCAAAATTTTTGTCACTGCCGTTGAGCAGGTGATCCGTATTCGCACCGGCGAGACCGGCGCAGAAGCGCTGTAATTTTTTAGGCGAGTAACAAACGCGGCGCTGAAATTCTCTGTTCTAGCGCCGCAATATTTTCTTTTAGATAAGGCATAGGATTGCCGAAATCATTGGCAATCCATCCGCGTAAAACTAAACCATCGCGGGTAATCGCTTCTGTTGTCAGCAGTGCATGATTGAGGCAACCGAGTTTCATGCCGACGACTAAGATCACAGGCGCATTTAACAGCTTAGCCACATCCGCCAGCGTTTCTTGCTCATTGATCGGCACGCGCCAACCGCCAGCACCTTCAATCACTGCGTAATCAAAATCGGTGTTATCCAGCGTGTGACGAATATGCAGTGCAATATCACGCGCGTTTAATTGCATACCAATTTTTTCAGCGGCACTCTTTTCTGCTGCAATGTGTGGCGCAATGGCTTCGAGAAAACAAAAAGGATTGATCACTTCATAGGGGAGTTGTACGGAAGATGCTTGCTGCAGTAACAGCGCATCGGCATTGCGTAAACCTTCAGCAGTTTTTTCTGCGCCAGCCGCCAGTGGTTTTAATCCCAGTGTGCGAAAACCGCGCTGCTGTGCGGCACGCAATAATTGGCAGGCGACAAAAGTTTTGCCTGCGTCGGTATCAGTGCCGGCAATAAAAAAAATCTGCTTGCTCATGATTTATTTCTCAAGCGCAGTACAAATAGCATGAACAGAACACCAATGCTGTCTGCCACCATGTCCAGCACGCTAAAACTGCGCGATGGAATAAAGTGCTGCAAACATTCTGTAGCAACGCCATAACCAATCAGCAATGCGGCCAATACGGTGAGTGAATAACGATGTTGGTAAGCGAGCCACGCTAAAAACATCAAACCGGCAAAAGTCATTGCGTGTTCGGCTTTGTCCCAAATATTTACCGAAGGCAAACTGCTGGTAGGCAATAACATCACCAGTGTCGCAACGCACCATGCGCTCCAAAAAGCGATTTGCCGTAGTGGCAACGGAATGCGCAGCAAGGTATTAGGCTGCGGTGACATACAGCACCTCGTAAGTGGCGGGCAGCCCGCGCTCGGTACGCAGCATTTCGTAAGCCGTTATTAATGTTGCCCAGCGATTTTTTCCTGTCAGCCCTTGCGGTCTGCCGCTATTCATATTGTGTGCACCGATCGCTTTGAGTTCGCGCGCCAAATCTTGCAGTTGATCGTAATACAACACATGCGCAGCAGAGAAAGTTTCAATAGAGGAAAAGCCTGCTTGCTGTAACGCACCCACAATTTTTTCTTGTGTCATAAAAGTATTGACATGCACAGCATCGTCAACAGCCTGCCAACTGGTTTTAAGTTCTTGCAGCGTGTTGGGTAAAAAAGTGGTAAAACGCAGTGTGCCCTGCGGTTTCAAGGTGCGCCGCCATTCAGTAAAACATTGCGTGAGATCATCTGCCCATTGCAATGCGAGATTAGAAATTAAATGATCGGTTGATTGTGTTGCAAACGGCAGCTGTTCCATATCCGCTTGCACGGCTGTGATAGCGTGTGTTTGTTGTGCGGTTTGCAACATGCCGCTGGCGAGATCAACGCCGATTACACGCAGTGCAGGATGTTTTTTTTGCAGTGCTGCGCTGATAAATCCCGTGCCGCAACCGAAGTCTAATGCTGTGCCTTGTAAATCATCAGGCAGAGTTGCGAGCAGAGCTTCGCCGACTATTTTTTGCAATTGTGCCGCTTGGTTGTAACTGGTGGCGGCGCGCGAAAAAGAGTTGGCGATATGAGATTTTTTTGGTGAGTTATTTGAAATTGCGGCTGACGGTTGTTGTAGGAACTGCAAAATATGGTCAGCAATGGTTTCGGCGTGTGATACCGGCATGGCGTGGCTGCTGTGCGATAAAACTACCGTTGTTTGCTGTGCATTCATAACAGAAAGCTGTGGCGCAATCGCTGCAGGTGTAATTGCGTCTGCATCACCCAACACATGCAAGCTCGGCATAGGCAATACGGAAAAAATAGCGCGATTATCTATCTCGCCAAGTAATTTCAGCATTTTTGTTGCGGTGTGTGCATTGCAATCTTGGAAATCTACCAAAGTGTTGATAAGAGCATTGGTGCGTTCGCAATCAGCATCGCCGCGCGTTTGCAGGCCGAGAAATCGCTGCCAAGTTTTTTCGGGTTGATTGTCGAATCGTTGACAAAATTGTTGGAAATCTTGCCGTGGCATGCCAGGCCAGCCGTCATCGGCAGTGAAATACAAATTGCTGCCGAGCGTGATTAAACCGGCAACGCGTTCTGGGTGTTTTGCCGCCAGTTGTGTCGCCAGCATCCCGCCCAATGACCAACCGCCCAACACACAACGCTCTGGTAATTGTTCAACGAGGTATTGCAGCACGGCATCGTTGCTGTTTGCGTGTTCATGAAAGGCGCTGCCAAAGCCGGGTAAATCAAGACAAAAAACTTGTGTGCAATCGCGTACCGCTAAAGCTTGCAACAGTGGCTGCCAAATGCGACTGCTAAACCCCCAGCCGTGTAACAAAATAATCGGTAAAGATTTCATGATGTTGCACGCAAACAGTCGACGATGGCATCGAGCAAATGTGCCATATCTTTTTCTTCGTGTATGGCAGACAGTGTGATGCGCAAACGCGCTGCGTTATCTGCTACGGTGGGCGGTCGCACGGCGCCGACTAAAAAACCACGCTGACGCATCTGTTTGTCGATTTGCATAACTCGCACACTGCTGCCAATCAAAAGTGGTTGGATGGCGGTGGGAGAATCTTGCAACGCGAGTTGCCGCTGTGCAGCTTGTTGTTTGAAAAAGGCAATATTGTTTTGCAGTTTTTCACGCCGCCAGCTTTCTGTTTTTAATAAGCCAAGCGCAGACGATGTCGCAGCAGTTTGTGCCGGTGGCAGCGCGGTGGTGTAAATAAAAGGTCGCGCGAATTGAATTAGCATTTCTATCAAATCATTTGAACCGGCAACAAAAGCGCCGAAGCTGCCCAGTGCTTTACCGAAAGTACCCATCAAAATCGGCACAGCGTTTTGTGACAGTGAAAAATGTTCGCAACTGCCAGCGCCGTTTTTGCCCAGCACGCCAAAGCCGTGCGCATCGTCCACCATCAATAGTGCTTGATGCTGTTGGCACAGAACAGCTAATTCAGGTAGCGGCGCAATATCACCATCCATACTGAATACGCCATCGGTGGCGACTAAAACTTTTTTGTCCGCGCAGCGCGTTAGATGTTTTTCTAGGCTATTAATGTCGCTGTGCAAGTAGCGGCGAAAATCCGCGCCGGAAAATAAACCGCCGTCCAACAGTGATGCGTGGTTGAGTTTGTCTTGCAGTACGCAATCGCCTTTTTGCAGCAGCGCTGTCAACACGCCAAGATTTGCCATGTAACCGGTGGAAAAAAGCAGGGCGCGTTCGCGACCGGTGAAGGCGGTGAGTTCTTCTTCTAGTTGTTGATGCGGCGCAGAATGCCCGCCCAATAAATGCGAAGCGCCGCTACCACTGCCGTATTTTTCTGCAGCAGCGCACAGTGCTTTTTTTAAGGCTGGATGTTGCGCAAGACCAAGATAATCATTGCTGATAAAAGAGCGCTGCGCATCAAACGCATTGACGCGTACGGTACGCAGCAAATTATTCTCGGCGCGCTCAGTAAGTTTTTCTTGCCATGATTGTTGCCAGCGGTTCATGCGTTGATTTACGCGCAAGCATCGTAAAACAGCGAGTTCTCTTGTGTGGCTGTTACGGGTGTTTCTGTTGCGGCGCGCAAATGCGGGTTGATACCGAGCTTGGCAAACAATTGCTGGTCTTTGTGCGCGGCAGGGTTGGGCGTGGTCAACAATTTTTCGCCATAGAAAATGGAATTCGCGCCGGCGAGAAACGCAAGCGCTTGCATTTGCTCATTCATGGTTTCGCGACCAGCAGACAAACGCACGAAGGATTGCGGCATCAAAATACGCGCGACTGCAATCGTGCGCAGAAAATCAAACGCGTCGAGATCTGCTTCGTTTTCTAGTGGTGTGCCTTCTACTTTCACTAAATTGTTGATCGGCACCGAATCCGGATGTGGATGTAGATTGGCGAGTTGTTGCAATAAACCTGCGCGATCGTTTTGTGTTTCGCCCATGCCGACGATACCGCCGCTGCACACTTTCATGCCTGCTTTACGCACATGATCCAAAGTTTCTAAACGATCAGCATAAGTGCGCGTGGTGATAATTTCGCCGTAATATTCGGGCGAAGTGTCGAGATTGTGGTTGTAATAATCCAACCCCGCTTCTGCCAAACGTGTGGATTTATCGGCATCCAACATACCCAACGTCATGCAAGTTTCCATGCCCAATGCTTTCACTTCGCGCACCATGTGCAACACATAGGGCATATCTTTTTCTGCTGGTGAGCGCCACGCCGCACCCATGCAAAAACGCGAGGAGCCGTTGGCTTTCGCTGCGCGCGCTTCTTCAATTACTTTTTCAATTTCGAGTAGTTTTTCTTTGTCGAGACCGGTGTCGTAGTGGCCGCTCTGTGGGCAGTATTTGCAGTCTTCAGGGCAGGCGCCGGTTTTGATCGACAGCAGTGTGCTGACCTGCACTTGGTTGGGATCGAAATGCTCGCGGTGCACTTGCTGCGCGCGGAACAGCAGATCGTTAAAAGGTAGGGCGAACAGCGCGAGGATTTCAGCGCGTGTCCAGTCGTGACGGAGGGTGGCAGTGGTCATGATGAGATCGCAGAAAAAAGGACAGGGGCATCATAGTCGTGCCGCCTGAGTCGTCAACCTTCGAGCGATGGTTTTGGTTGACTGCGAGGCTGGGGCGTTTCCCAATGTGATAAGAATTGAGTCTTTTTTACACTGCGAGAGGGGATGTCGTAATGGCGCGAAGCATAGAACCCATCGCCCTGTGCATAGCGGTCTGCTCCAGTGGGCTGCTTCTGCAAGAAGGCGGGGCAGTCGGACATCGGGCAGTAATGCGTAACAAAACTGCGGCGCGTTTGCTCCGGCTCTAACACAGGGCTGCCGCCGTGCACTAAACCGGCATGCCACACTAAAATTTGTCCTTTTTCGGCGAGAAAGGTTTTTCGCTCCAGCCCAGCGTTTTCACAAGTGTTGACCAGCCGGTCGAGATGGGATTCATGCTGTTCGCGTGAGTCCGTTTGGCGCGTCCATGTAGTTTTGCCGCTGGCGAATGCCGTGTCGCTCACGCGATGGCTGCCGACGAAGTACGCCAGCTCGCCCGAGCCTTCCACAATATTTTCCAGCGCAACCCAAGTGGCGGTGAGAAAGGCGGGCTGCCCCGTGACGACATAGTAAGGGTCGCGATGCATGGCTTGGCGCGAGCCGTATTGAAACAGTAGTGATTGAAACGCCAGCGCGGGTTCGCCATACAACAGAGAGAGAAAACGCGTGATTGGTGCAGCAAGGGAGACTTGCAATGCAGCATCGCTAAACGCGTGAAAATCAATGATGCGTTTGCGCCTGCCCACCACGCCCAACGTCCCTGGATGGCTGTACTGCCCGTTTTTACGCAGCACAATTTGCTCGCGGTGTTGTGGCGCTTGCTGAATATCGTCAAGGATTTGATCGATTAACGCGGCATCAATGCGTTCAGGCAGAATCACATAACCATCGCGAATAAAGTCCACCAACGCATCGCGCTCTGATGCACTGATTTCTCCTGCCGCACAACGCGCACTGGCTTGCGCAGCAGCATCGGGAGCGTCAAACCAAGGCGTAAGAGGTAAAGTCATCAGTGCATACAGATAATGTTCTAATGGCGGCAATGTACAACGGAACTCAGACTCAGGTGAATCCTCCCATTGATACAGTGCAGAGCAAGCTCACCGCCTGCGCCGACTGTGACTTGCTATTGGCAGATCTGCCTGTGCCTGAAGGCAGCGAGTCGGTGTGCCCTCGTTGTGGCCACGGCCTGAGAGAAGGCCGCCCTGACAGTGCATTGTTTTCTGCTCTGCTGTCCTCCGTTGGCTTGCTGCTGCTCATTCCTGCCATGGGTATGCCATTGCTGAGCTTGGCATCTACTGGTTTGCGTCACGATGTGTCGATTACGCAAGCTGTATTGGCGCTCGGCAATGATGGCTATTGGGAAGTGGCAACGCTGGTGGCGGTGTGTGCGTTAGTGGCGCCTTTCCTCAATCTCTGGTTGGTGTTTGCGGTGGGTGTGGTATTGCAGATGGGTGGCGCGCCGCCGTGGCTACCGGCTTTGCTGCGTCTTAACCATCATGTGCGCGAATGGGCGATGCCGGAAGTTTTCTTGCTGGCGGTGTTGGTGTCTGTCGTCAAATTAAAAGATATGGCGCAGCTCTTGCCCGGCGTGGGTTTGTATTGTTTTATTTGCCTCATGCTGTGCACCTTGTTGATTGAAACACTGATAGACCAGCACGAGTTGTGGCAGACCTACGAAAAGAATCGCGCGCAGGAAAAATAATATGGAACCCATACGCATCAGTTATCGCATTGGCTTGAACGATGAAACGACCGAAGTGTTTGATTTTGATCTCGACGGTGAAACATTTGAGTTGCTTGATCAGCCAGTTTCTAATCCCCCCCCGTGGACAGAGCTTGGCTTTAAACAATGCTCACATTGCCCGCTCAATGCAGAAGAAACAAAGCACTGCCCTTTAGCGTTGCGCTTGTACGATATTATCGAACGCTTTCATACCACGCGCTCCATTGATGTGGTGAAGTTGGAAGTGGTGACAGAAGATCGCACCGTAGTAAAAACAACAGCTTTACAACGCGTGTTAAGTTCAATGCTCGGTTTGATTTCGCCGACTTGCGGGTGTCCAAAAACAGCGTATATGCGTCCGATGGCACGATTTCATTTGCCATTATCTTCGGAGGAAGAAACGGTTTATCGTGTAGCGGGGATGTATTTAATCGCGCAATACTTTTTAACGAATAACGGTAAAAAAGGGCAATTTGCTTTTGATGGCTTGATAAAAATTTATGAGGATTTACACATTCTCAACAAAGCGATTGCCAGTCGTTTGCAATACGCGACCGATTCCGATTCATCTAAAAATGCTATTACTTTGTTGGATATGTATTCGAGTTTGGTGCCGATGTTGTTGGAAGATCAGCTGGTAGAAATTCGCGGGTTTTTCGCGGCATTCTTGCCTAAAGATGAAGTGAAAAGCGATGCACCTACCAATAACTATTTGGAGAAAGCAAAAGCCTTCGTATTGGAATTTGATTCTGAGTTAGCGCTACTGCCTGTAGAAATGGCTGATAGTGTTGACGATGGGTTACCCGCTTGGTTGCGTGAAATACAGAATGAAAAAGAGGGGCAGAATGAGCCCAAGTATTCTCTAGAAAATGCGGTAGATACTAGCGCGATCGATGCCATTTTGAATGCATCGAGCTTGTCACTGTCATTAGAGCCGACAGATACACCACCAGAGCGTCCTACAGGCAGAGCTATCTTTGTGCTGCCGGATGATGAACCGCCACCGAGTAAACCACGCTAATTGTTTATGCCAGCGCAAGAAAACTTATCGGCATCAGCAATGCATGTCACGGCGGCGAGTCGTGGCTTGGCACTGTGTAAAAGCTGCCATCGCTTACAACCCTGTCCTGCGAGAGGTTATGTGCGCTGTACGCGCTGTGGTGAAATGGTTTTTGTGCGTAAGCCTTACAGCTTGGCGTTAAGTGGTTTTTTTTTGGCATTGGCGCTCTTGTTGTTGATTCCTGCCAATATGCTGCCGATCATGAATATTCTTCTGTTCAATCGCGGAGAACCGTCTACCATCATCGGTGGTGTGGCGCTGCTATGGCATCACGAAATGTACGCCATTGCTGCTATCGTTTTTGTCGCCAGTTTTGTTGTGCCTTTGGGTAAAGCAATCAGTATTATCGTGCTGCTATTGTCGGTGTACTTTCGTTGGCCAATGAATACGCACAGGCGCATTGCGGTGTACCGCATTGTAGAATTTCTCGGGCGCTGGTCCATGTTAGATATTTTTGTCGTGGCGGTGATGGTTGGACTGGTGCAACTGGGTCAAACGGCGGCGGTCGTCCCAGGCATGGGTGCGACAGCTTTCGGCGCTGCAGTAATATTCACTATGTTGTCTTCCATGAGTTTTGATCCCCGCCTGATTTGGGATGCTGCAGAGCAAGCCCATTGATTGCCCCTCTCAGAAAGTAATTTTTAATCGAAACACAAAGGTAGTAGAAATGAAAAAGTTGTATCTGTGCATATTGGGCGCTGCTGTTGTTTTGAATATCAGTGGATGTACTTCGCTCAGCCAATGGTTTGATAGTCTGGCAGAAAATAAAGCGAAACCGGTAGCAGAAAATAAAGCAGCCGCGCCAGAAAAAAAGCCTGTTCATGCTGCTGCCAATACAAAACACACGAATAAAAAAACTGAGACTACAAAGCCTGCGTCAGTGGCAGCAGAAAAATCATCACCCAGTAAAAAAGAGCTAGAAAAAAAGGCGTTCAATAGTCAATTTTCTGGTTGGCTAGGGGATTACAGTCAGATGAAGGAAAATCATACGGCAACAGGCGGCACCAGTTTGTTGTGGGTAAGCCCTGATCTAAAAAAAGGTAAATACAAAGCCATCATGATTGATCCTGTTGGCTTGTATCCGCGTCCGCCATTATTAACACGCGTGACAAAGGGTCGTATGTTGGAAGCGCTGACTTATATTCGTGATCGTGCCATCAAACAAATTGGCAGCACGCTGCCTGTAGTTGATAAACCAGGCCCTAATGTCTTGCGTTTAGACGCAGCGATCACCAGTGTGAAAGTTCCTACAGATAAAGACAAACTGCGTGATGCAAAAAACACGCCTGTCTCCATGATCTTTGCTGATATTTCGCCGACAGTGGCAAAACAAGATCAAAACTTGGCCGTGTTTTTGGAAGTGCGTTTGCGCGACAGTCAAACAAAAGAGACTTTAGTAAAAGCTGTGCGAGCAGGAACTGGCGGAGCAGCGGGCAAAGAAAAAATTACAGTCGATCACATGAAGCCTATGCTGAATGATTGGGTGCAAGATGCCGATAAATTCGTGCGCGAAAAAGTGAAATAACGGTAGACAATGGAGAGATAAAACCCATGGAGAACAGTGCGCTACCCACGCCAACCGTCACTAAAAAAAAATACATCGCCTACATATGGCTGTTGCCAGTAATTGCCTTATTGGTGGGTGTTTGGTTGGTGTGGCGCAGCTTGTTAGATATCGGGCCGACAATTACGGTGGAGTTTGAAAATGGCGAAGGTATCGTCGCCAATCAAACGCCGGTAAAACACAAAGGCATTACGGTCGGTATCGTGCGTGAGTTGCATGTCAAAGATGACATGAGCGGTGTGTTAGTCGATATTGAAGTGGATAAAGCGGTTGCTAAAAAATACGGCGGTGTACCAAAAGAATCGCAATTCTGGTTGGTGCAGCCGCAAATTTCTTTAGGTGGTATTTCAGGAATTGGCACAATTTTTTCCGGCAACTATATTGGTGTGCAATTACCTTCTACGCAGTTGAGCGGTGACATTGCCACGAAATTTTCGGCATTTACTGTGCCGCCACCGCTGCCAGATAGTGCGCCAGGATTGCATATTCAATTACGCACAGACCGCTTGGGATCACTCGGTGCGGGCGCGCCCATTTTTATGCGTCAAATTAAAGTGGGTTATATACAAACAGCAGCAATGATGCCTGATGGTAGTGGCGTAGAAGTGAGTGCTTATATCCTGCCTGAATTTTCCAAAATGGTGCATAAAAATACGCGCTTTTGGAATGCGAGTGGCGTACAGGTCAATATGAGTTTGAGCGGTATCCAAGTTAAAACAGACTCAGTGGCTAGTATGCTGGTGGGCGGTATCAATATGAGTTTGCCAAAAGATAAAGACGATACGCCGCTGGCAAAAAATGGCGACGATTTTACGCTGTACCAAGATTATGAGGCGGCTGAAACCAGCACCTTCGTCAATATACGGTTCCTTTCGGCAGAAGGCTTAGTTAAAAACACAACAAAAGTTTTATATAAAGGTATTCCCGTCGGGAAATTGCGCGATGTTTGGTACAGGAATGAAGATGATAAAGTGATAGGGCGTTTTGGCATCGACCCGCGTTTTGAATCATTTATCACGGATAAAACGCGCTTTTGGTTGGTGCGCCCACAATTTTCTGTCACCGGCATTACGGGATTGGATGCATTAACTTCTGGCGGTGCGTATCTCGCTTTTACGCCAGACACGACAGGAAAATCAGCGCAAGATTATGAGTTTATTGCAGCATCAGGCCCTGATGCGATGGATTTTAGTGAGCCAGGTTTGCATTTGCGTTTGACATCCCCTGTTGCAGGTTCTGTTAGCAGTGGTGCGCCGGTGTATTACCGCGAGTTTGTGGTAGGCGTCGTACAAAACAGTGAGCTAAAGCGAGATCAAGTTGATCTTCATGTATTGATCAAACCGGAATACCGTTATCTCGTGAATGACAGCAGTCGTTTTTGGAATGCCAGCGGCGTGCACGCCAACGCGAGTTTGCAAAACGGTATTCAAGTGCGCACAACTTCCATGGTGTCAATGTTAGCGGGCGGTATTGCTTTTGATACGCCGGACAGCCGTGCGTCAAATAAAGATATTCACGACGGTCACAGCTTTGCATTATTTGATAACGAGCAACAAGCAACGACAGTATCACCCAACGCATTACCCGGTTTACACCTCTTGCTAGATGCCGATGATGCTAGTGGCATCAGTGTGGGAGCGCCGGTGTTGTATCGCGGATTATCGGTTGGTTCCGTGCAAGAAATACGGCACAGCGCTGATGGCAAACGCGTACAAATTCGTATTTATATTGCCGCCGATCATAAAAAAACGGTTCGAGCGGATACGCGTTTTTGGCGTGCAGGTGCATTAGATATGCGCGTGGGTTTGAGTGGCGCTACGGTGCGCGTGGGATCTGTGCCACAGATGTTATCAGGCGGTATTGCGTTTGATGCTTTTGATCAAACAAGTGAAGAAAATAAAATTGAACAAAAAAATGCGCGCGTGGCAATTGATGATAGTTTTCGTTTGTTTAGCAGCAAAGAAACGGCAGCCAACGCCGGTGTTGCTGTTCGATTGCATTTGCAGAACGCGAAAGGATTAACGACGGGTAGCGAAATTCGCTATCGCGGTATTGCGTTGGGAGAAATCACGCGTTTGCAGCTGCGCAGTGATATGCAAGGCGTTGATGCCGATGCCGCGCTGAAATCCGAAGCGTTACCTTTGTTGAATACAGGTGCGCGTTTTTGGAAAGTAGAACCGAGAGTGGGATTAACTAACACACAAAATTTAGATGCGGTGTTTGGTAGCTATCTTGAGTTTTTACCAGGCAGAGGTGATCCTGCGCGTGAATTTAAAGTGACGATACAGACGCCAGTAACTACAGCGTTATCTGATGGCTTGAATGTGCGTGTGGTCGCACAGCAGTTAGGTTCTTTGCAGGTTGGTAATCCAGTTTTGTATCGCCAAGTACCGGTGGGTACAGTGTTGGGTAGTGATTTATCTGCTGATGGCAAGCAGGTTTATATCTACCTCAATATTTATTCGCAGTATGCAAACTTGGTGCGTGCTAACAGTCGTTTTTGGAATGCCAGTGGTATAGAGGTTAAGGCAGGATTGTTTTCCGGTATCAATATACGCACTGAGACAGCAGAAACTATTTTGGCAGGTGGTATTGCTTTTTCTTCATCGAATGAAGCTTCACCAATAGCCAAAGAAGGCGACAGTTTTGTTTTGAACGATAAACCTTAATAGAAATTTTATTCATCCATATCAATAATGGAAAAGGATTTCCATGTTGCTGTCACAATTTTTTGGCTCACTGATTTCATCTGCTTGCTTGTTGTGTCGTCGTACACTGCGTGGCATTAAACCTTTGTGCGCAGTGTGCGAACATCACTTGCCGTGGAATACGCAAGCCTGTTTGCGTTGCGCTATACCGTTGGTGGCTACCGAAAAATATTGCGGCCACTGTTTGCAATCACCGCCCATTTTTTCCAGCGCGGTCTGTGCTTTTCGCTACGAAGAGCCGGTTGCTGGATTGCTCAATCGTTACAAACACAGCGGTCAGCTGGCTTGCGGACATTGGTTGGCACACAGCTTGGCGCAACACATTCGAGATAGTGAACGTGCAGGTGTGTTGATATTGCCGGAGTGCATCCTGCCTGTGCCACTGCATTGGCGACGACTACAGCAGCGCGGTTTTGATCAGGGAGCAGAGATTGCCCGCGTGCTTGCACGGCAACTGCACCTACCTTTGTCGCGCGCGTTAGCTCGACAGCGCAACACGGATAGCCAACAAGGTCTGAGTCGTCAGCAGCGGCAAACCAATCTCAACGAAGCATTTATTTTGCAGCGACCACTGCCGTATCGGCGAGTAGCGGTAGTTGACGATGTGTTGACCACTGGCAGCACGGCGACAGAGATTGTTCGTGTGCTTTCTGCGGCGGGTGTGGACGAAGTGCAGGTGTGGGCGATCGCTCGTACGCCTTAGCAATCTGCAGTTTCACCGCAAGAAGGCAGCACCTATAATGCGCCGGCTTCCTATTCTTCTATTGAGAGTATGTTATGGATTCGATTTCGTCTGTTTTGACCATGTTTGGTATTGCTACCCTTGTGATCAGCTGGGGCTACCTGATCATTTTGTCATTCAAGGCCGATTACGCGTGGGGCTTCATGAGCGTATTTTTACCCCCTCTCTCTTATCTGTACGCGCTGTTTAATTTGGGTAAAGCGTGGGAAGTGTTGGCTTTAGCTCTGTTGGGCTTTGGCTTTCTGCTGGCGGGCTTGACTTAAGGTCAGGAGCCGCAAAGTGTAAGCCAGCCACTTTGTGGCGGATTTATCGCTAACTTTTTGTTTTTTAAGGATTTTATGCGGCAAGCTGCAGCCGCTTTCATTGACTTGCACCCCGTGAACCCGTAGTATCACCGCGCTTTCTTGGGCGGGTTTTCCGCCTTTCCTCTCATCTGATCGAAAGGTAACTCACGATGAATAAAGTCATGACGGCGGCTGATGTCGTCAGCCAGCTGCGCGATGGTATGACCATCGGTATCGGCGGCTGGGGTCCTCGCCGCAAACCTATGGCGCTGGTGCGCGAAATCCTCCGCTCTAATCTGAAAGATCTCACCGTGGTGGCCTACGGCGGCGCGGATGTCGGTATGTTGTGCGCGGCGGGCAAGGTCAAAAAAGTGATCTTCGCTTTCGTATCTTTGGACTTTATTCCGCTCGAGCCCTACTTCCGTAAAGCGCGCCAAAACGGCGACATCGAAGTGATGGAAGTGGATGAAGGTATGTTCCTGCTGGGCTTAAAAGCTGCGGGCTACAACATTCCGTTTATTCCAACGCGCATTGGTATCGGTACCGATGTGTTGAAGCACAACCCTGATCTCAAAATGATTGCATCGCCTTACGACGACAAAGAATGGGTGGCAATGCCTGCGATTAAATTAGATGTCGCGTTAGTGCATGTTGATCGCGCCGATGCGCGCGGCGTTTGCCAAATCAAAGGTCCTGATCATTACATGGACGATATATTTGTGCGCGCAGCGGACAAAACGTTTGCAACTTGTGATGAATTGGTGGAGACCGAATATTTCCATCAAGGCGAAGAAGCGCGCTATGTATTTTGGGAGCGCAGCGAAACGACGGGCGTAGTGCATATCGCCGGTGGCGCACACCCAACTTCTTGCGCACCGCTCTACGGTTTTGACAGCAAACATTTCAAAGCGTACAACGCGTCGGCAAAAGAAGAAGGCGGTTGGCAAGCGTATTTTGATCAATACATTGCTGGCAGCGAGAAAGACTATTTAGAAAAAGTGGGCGGACTTGATGCAATCAAGCAGCTGCCACTGCCCGTATTTTAATCAGGAGACAATGACATGAGCGAATACACACTCGTAGACCTGGTTATTTGTGCTGCATCACAGGCGTGGAAAAATAATGGCGAAGTCTTGGCAACCGGTATTGGTGTTGTGCCGCGTTTAGCTGCATCACTGGCGATGAAAACATGCAATCCAGATATGTTGATGACAGATTCTGAAGCATGGATGGTGTCTGAACCGGTACCGGTTGGACCACGCGGCGATTACAAACCTCAATTTGAATCTTGGATGGGTTTCTCACGCATTTTTGATAATGTGTGGAGCGGAAAGCGCCACGCAATGGTGGGGCCAACACAGATTGATCGTTTTGGTCAGGCCAATATTTCTATGATCGGTTCCGACTACAAAAAACCGAAAACGCAAATGTTGGGTGTGCGCGGTTTTCCTGGTAACTCCATCAGCCACGCGAACTCGTTTTTTGTTCCCAATCACAACAAAAAAGTGTTTGTGGAAAATGAGTGCGACATGGTGGCATCTATCGGTTACAACCCTGCGCGTTTGCCAAAAGGTTGGAGCTTGCAAGAATTAGTTGATATTCGTTGGATCATCACCAATTTGTGCATCTTGGATTTCAGCGGCCCGAATCACCAAGTGGCGATTCACTCACTGCATCCGGGTGTGACGGTGGAACAAGTGGTGGAAAACACTGGCTTTCCGCTGCATATTCCAGCAAATATTCCAACCACGGCTGAGCCGACGGCTGAACAATTGGCGTTGCTGGCGCAGTTGGATCCACACAATATTCGCGCAACCGCTTTGGGTTGATTGACCATGACGAAACCGACAGCTCCCGTTCTTGAAGGCTGGTTCACGATGGATGCGGAAAAGCCGCATCTCATCGGCACGCAGTGCAAAAGTTGCAGCACTTATTATTTTCCGAAGCAGACGGTGTTTTGCAAAAATCCGGATTGCAACAGCGAAAGTTTTGATGAAGTGCAGCTGTCGCGCACCGGGAAAATTTGGTCATTCACTAACGCTTGTTATCAACCACCAGAGCCGTATGTGTCGCCTGATCCGTATGTGCCGTACACCATCATTGCGGTGGAGTTGGCGAAAGAAAAAATGATTGTGCTCGGTCAAGCCGTCACTGGTGTGGAAGTGTCGCAATTAAAAGCGGGCATGGATGTGGAATTGGTGTTGGAAAAACTGTTCGAGGATGAACAGTCTGTAAAACTGACATGGAAGTGGAAGCCGGTAGCCTGAGGAATTGATGATGAGTAATGAAATTGCCATTCTCGGCGTAGGCATGCACCCGTGGGGAAAATGGGGCAAAAATTTTGTTGAATACGGTGTCGTCGCTGCGCGTGCAGCATTAAAAGATGCAGGCATCAATTGGCGCGATGTGCAATTTGTTTCTGGTGCGGCGACGATGCGTTGCGGTTACCCCGGTTATGTTGCCGGCGCAACTTTTGCGCAAGCACTCGGTTGGCAGGGCGCAGAAGTAAATACTTCTTACGCGGCTTGTGCATCCGGTTCGCAAGCATTAGCAGCAGCGCGTACAAAAATTTTATCCGGTCAATGCGATGTGGCTTTGGTGATTGGTTCTGATACCACGCCGAAAGGTTTTTTGAAACCGGCACCGGGTGAGCGGCCAGAAGATCCAGATTGGGTGCGTTTTCGTTTGGGCATTACCAACCCGAGTTATTTTGCCTTGTATGCGCGCCGTCGCATGGAAATGTACGGCGACACGCTGGAAGATTTTGCCAGTGTCAAAGTGAAAAATGCAGAACACGGTTTTACCAATCCGTATGCGCGCTACAAGAAAAATTTACCGCTGCGGATGTTGCTGCTTCTGCGATGGTGGCGGATCCGCTGCGCTTGATGGATGTGTGCGCGACTTCTGACGGCGCTGCGGCGTTGATCGTTTGTTCAGCGGAATACGCGAAAAAAATCGGTCGCAGTGATGCCGTAAAAGTCGCGGCGATTTCTACCGTCACGCCAACTTTTGCTTCGGCGGTGATTGAAATGCCGGATTTGGCAACCGATTCTGCGGTGGCGATGGAAGCGCATTCTTTCCGCGCGGCGCTGCCGAAAAAAGCCTACGCCGAAGCGGGTATTGGCCCTGAAGATGTGTCGGTGGCGGAAGTCTATGACTTGTCCACTGCGCTGGAGTTGGATTGGTACGAAGATTTGCAACTGTGCGCGCGCGGCGACGGTGCAAAACTGGTACGCGATGGCGTCACCAAATTGGGCGGTCGTTTGCCGGTCAATCCATCCGGCGGTTTAGCGTGTTTTGGCGAGGCCGTACCCGCGCAAGCACTCGCACAAGTGTGTGAGCTGACATGGCAGTTGCGCGGTCAAGCGGGTGAGCGCCAAGTGCCCAACGCCAAAGTCGGCATCACTGCCAATCAAGGTTTATTCGGTCACGGCTCGTCGGTGATTTTGAAAAAATAAATTGCTGTCGCTACTCTGCGATAAAGAAAAAAGGCAGCCTAGGCTGCCTTTTTGTGTTTTTGGAATACGAAAAATATTATTGCGGTTTAACCAAAGTCATCCGATTAATCCGCCGTGTCAGCATATTGTATTCACGCGTAGGATCGGTTTTAGACTGCATAGTCGGATAGCGTTTTACCACCGCCATCACCGTTACTTGCGCGATCAATTTGGCGATAGCGTGACCCAAACAGTAATGCGCGCCGAGACCGAAGGTGTAGGCTTTGTCGAGATTTTCGCGCAGTGGGTTGAAGGTATTTGGCTCAGGAAATACGGCAGGGTCGTGGTTGGCGATGGAGAACATAATCTGTACGATTTCGCCTTTTTTAATTTTCTGCCCGTGAATTTCCAAATCTTCTACTGCAAAACGAAAGAAGCCGCGATTGCCAAAGGTATTCCAGCGAAAAGTTTCATCCATCAAGTTTTGTAATTTATCTTCGTTCTCTAACAGCCAAGGTCCCCACTGCGGATTTTTCACCAAGCCGTAGAAAATATTCAGCATGTAATCAAAAGTGGTATCAACGCCGGCGGCGAGCAGTGCGCCCACTAAACCGAGCGCTTCGTTTTCCGACATGCTGTCGCCATCTTCCATGTGGTTGATGAGCGTAGACATAAAAGAGTCGTCAGGATTGCGGCGTTTTTCTGCAAACAGTGCGCGCAGTTGTGCGATGCCGCGCTCGGCAGCTTCAGTATCCATGTTGTCCATTTCGGAACTAAACGCGGCAATGATGGCGTGACCCAGTGCGTTGAAATCACCGCGCATGGCATCGGGAATGCGGAAATAAATCGCCATCGCGTTGATAGGAATTTCACGGCACAGCTTCACCAAATCCAATTCGCCGTTACGATCAAAATGTTTTAATTCTTCTTGCACCAGCGCTTCAATTTCCGGTTTGGCTTCGGCAACAAAACGCGGTGAAAACGCGGGCGACACCAATTTGCGCACGCGCATGTGATCTTTGGCGGGCAGCGCCATCAACAAACTGCTCAATAAATTATCGAGTGGGCTAGATGCATCGTACTCCGGTGCAAATTTCCACAAACGAAAACAGTGACTGAGGCGTTCATCCTTCAAACACTGCAATAAAAATTCGTGCGAGCCAGAGATGTGCCAGCCGATCGTGTAGGGCGACCAAAAAGCAGGTTTTTTATCACGCATACGGCGATACACGGGATAGGGGTCATCAATAAACGATTGTTTGCGCGGGCTGTAAGCAAAGAACTGCGGCTTGGTGAGTAGGCTGTGCGCCATATAAAAGCCGATGCCCACTTTTTGTTTTGCGCTAAGTTTCATACTGCTGCTGCCGTTTCCTTGGAAGGAGGGCATGTTACCACTGGAAGATTTCCTGCCCGATTGTGTTCTGCACCTAAGACAATTTGCCTAGCGCATTTTGATAAAATGCCGCCTCCGCAAAACCAGCCAGAGACTTGCCATGACAGTATCCCTCAGCACGCGCATCACCGATTTACTGGGTTGCCAGTACCCAATCATTCAAACGGCGATGGGCTGGGTGGCTGATCCGCGCTTGGTGGCGGGCACCTGTAACGCCGGTGGTTTCGGTTTTCTCGCCGGCGCGACTATTCCGCCTGAGCATATGGAAGCGGCCATCATCAAAACCAAATCGCTGACCGATAAACCTTTCGGTGTGAACTTCCATATGTATCAGCCCAATGCGCCGCAGATCGTGGACATGGTGGTGAAACACGGCGTGCGTGCGGTGAGTTACTCGCGTTCGCCTGGCAAAGACATGGTGAAGAAGTTGAAGGATGCTGGCGTGATTTGCATGCCGACCATCGGCTTGCCCAAGCACGCGGCAAAGGCGATAGAGATGGGTGCGGATGCGGTCACTATTCAAGGCGGCGAAGGTGGCGGCCACACCGGCGCGGTACCTACCACTTTATTGGTGCCACAGGTGATCGACGCCTGCGCGGGCAAAGTGCCGGTGTTGGCGGCGGGCGGCTTCAAAGACGGTCGCGGGCTGGTGGCGGCGATGGCTTGGGGTGCGGACGGTATCGCCATGGGTACGCGCTTTCTGCTCACGCAAGAGAGCCCTGTGCCGGAGGCGACCAAGCAACGCTACCTCGCCTGTAAGAATCCCGCCGAGATCATCGTTTCCACCGCCTTGGATGGTATGCCGCAGCGCATGATCCTCAATGATTTCCTCAGTAGCGTTGAAAAAGCAGGCACTCTGCGTAAGTTAGTGCTTGCTCTGCAAAATGGACTCAAATACCGAGCTCTGACCGGCGCGAGCTTTTTGTCGCTGTTTCAATCGGCGCTGGCGATGGCAAAAGACGATGACATGACCCTGTCGCAGGCGATGTTTTCTGCCAACGCGCCCATGATTATTCAGAAGGCGATGGTGGAAGGGCGGCCTGATGAAGGTGTGCTGCCATCGGGCCAAGTGGCAGGTACCATCGACGATTTGCCGACCTGCGCCGACCTGATCGCCCGTATTGTCAGCGAGGCGGAGGCGCGTCTCACCGTGTTGGCAGGGCGCGTACAATAAGCTAAAACCTTGATTTCTATGGGTGGATTGAGCTGATTGCATGGGGTAGCATGGCCAGCCCTAGAAAAACGCTGGCCGTAAGCCAGAGGTTGTCTCAGTGATTTTTACCCGTAGAAAGTTGACTGATAGTCCCTTGATTGAATTGCCGGACGAAACAGTCTGCCCCCAACGCCGCCGCTTGCTGTGCGGTATTGCTGGTGGTGCCGTTGCTCTCGCGGCTCCTAGTTTATCGCACGCAGCAAAAATTTCCGGCAAGCAACGCGCGCTGTCGTTTGTGCACACGCACACCGGTGAAGAGATGTCGCTGATCTATAAAGTAGGCGAGCGTTTTGTGCCGCAGTCTTTGGTCAGCGTCGCGCATTTAATGCGCGATTTCCGTAGCGGCGATGTTCATCCGATTGATCCACAACTGTTGGATACTCTGTGGCAAGTGCAGCGCAACTTGAAGAGCAGCAAGCCGTTTGAAATTATTTCTGCGTATCGTTCGCCAAAAACCAATACGATGCTGCGTAAACGCTCTGCCCATACTGGTGTGGCTGAAAAAAGCATGCACTTAACAGGGCAGGCTGTGGATATTCGACTGCTCGGCTCGTCTTTAAGTGATGTGCGCGATGCGGCGAAAGAATTGAAGCGCGGCGGTGTGGGTTACTACTCGGAATCGGATTTCGTGCATGTCGATACCGGCCGCGTGCGGTACTGGTAATGGCGAAAATCCACATCGACATTCCTGAGCAGTTTCCTTTTGCCACGGAATTGGATATTTACATCGAACACATCAATGCGGGATTGCATTTAGGTAACGAACGCTTGGTGGGTTTGCTCAACGAAGCGCGCCGTCGCTATATGGCAACACTACCGTTTGAACAATATGGCGTGGACCTCGGTGGTTTTATCGGTGCGGATCTCGCCGTCAATTACAAAGCGGAAGCACATTACGGCGATCGCTTAAAAATTGAAGTGGCGGCGCAGGACTTCAACAAATACGGCTGCGATTTTGTCTATCGCGTCACCAATCTCAAAACAGGTCAGTTGTGCGCCATCGCCAAAACGGCGATGCTGACTTTCGACTACAAAACAGGGCAGTTAAAGCCCGTGCCAGAGCAATACGCGCAGATTTTTCAGTGAGCGCGGTGCGCAGTGATTAACGCCGCCAATTTGTTATCCCGCTGATAAATATCCTGTAGAAAAATTGCCTCGCCTTTGTCGTCTGCTGTAGCAGTAAAGTACAGCAGTAGCACCGGCAATTTCTCGCCGAGCGACAAATGTTGATCATGGCTGTTAGCTAATTTATTTCTAATGCGTTCTTCATCCCAACCGCCATTTTGTGATTGCAGAACAAACAGCGCCAGCGCCATCGGGTTGCCAAGGCGCACGCAACCGTGGCTCAAATCTCGGCGTTCTTTGGCAAAAAAAGATTTCGATGGCGTGTCGTGCATATAAATCGCATCGTCATTGGGAAAAACAAATTTCAAACTACCCAGTGCGTTCTGGCTGCCAGGGCGCTGACGGATGCGCGCACCGCCGTTGAGTATGGCGTTGTATTCTGCCTCACCCACTTCACTGCCGATGGAGCGACCACTGCCATCGACCAACTCCATGCCCTGTCGCGCCAAATAAAAAGGGTTGTCGTACAACTGCGGCAACAATTCTTTGGTGGCGATACTGCGCGGCACATTCCAGTACGGATTAAATACCAAGGCACTGAGTGTTTTGGTCATGGCAGGTGTTTGATGCCTGAGCGCCTTGCCGACCACGACTGGCATTTGCAAAACAGCTTTCGGTTGTTGATTGGCATCGGGTGCGTAAGCCCACAGCGTAAATTGCGGAATGTTGATCAGCAGAAAACGCTTTTGCAGCACACTGTCATCGATCCAGCGCAAGCGTTCCATCGCCAACTCAATTTGTTGTACGCGTTGTGGCAGAGAAACCAGCAAATTGGCGTAGGTCTGCTTGCCGATTACGCCGTCAGGAATTTGGCCGTGTTGCTGTTGAAAGCGTTTCACGCCCTCCACCACGGCGTCATCGTATTGCGTAGTCGCGGTCGTGTTGGCGGGCAGATAACCCAGTGTAATTAACCAGTTGGTGAGTGCAGGTGTGCCATCCCAAGTGCTATTGGCAACAAGTTTTTTACTGGGTAATGGGGGTAATACAGGTGCAGAAGGATGTTGTGTTGCTAGTGTGCGGTATTTGACCAGTAGGCGGCGCAGATCGGTATACGGTGGAATCGTGGGGCGCAGCGTGGCCAGTGCGCCGGTGAGATCGGTCGCGTTTAGAACGGTTTGCAGATGCTGCGGCAGTGCGGCGCGTTTGGTGTTGGTGTCGATCGCCATGCCCATTTGTCGTGGGTCTGCGCGGCCGAGGTAGAGATCGCTGGCGTAGTGTGTCAACGCTCCGCTCATGGCGAGGTCAAATGCTGCGAGTTGTGTGTCGCTGCCGCTTTGTTGTTGCAGTGTGGTGAGCGATTGTTGCAAGGCGGGTAGTGCGTAGTCGCTAGCTTGTAGGCCATCGAATTCTGCTTGGTTCATCAACTCCAAAGCTTGTGTCGCACGCGTGCTGGGTTTGTCTCCCTCTAGCCATAGAGGTGCGAATTGGCGTGTGGCGTAAGTGTCACGCAAGGCTGGTGGTGCGAGGCGGTTAATTTCGGCAGCGGGATCTGCCCACAATATTGCTGGCAAGCACAGGGTAAAAATGAAGAAAAGATGGCGTGACACAGCGTGCATCCCTGTTTGTCGAATTAACTTGTTATGGCACTCGATAATAGCGTAAAGCCATTGTGTTTGTTTGGTTTCGTCGCGGGCTGGCTGGTAAAATCGCACGCGAATCTAAGAGAGGTCATCATGAGCAAACCCTTTACCACCACCATCGACAACAACGGCATCGCTGAACTGATTTTTAACAAGCCGCCAGTCAACGCTTTTACTTCGCAAGGCTGGGCAGACATTGCCACTGAAATTGAAGCGTTGGGAAAAAATGCGGCGGTGCGCGTCATTATTATTGCGGCAGAAGGTCGCGGTTTTTGTGCCGGCGTAGACATCAAAGAATTGGCTGCCGATGGTAATTTGATCACTAAAGTGAACAAAGGCAATTACGACACTTTCCAAGCGATACATCGCAATTCCAAGCCTGTGATAGTTGCGGTACATGGTTTTGTGTTGGGTGGCGGTATCGGCATTTCCGGCGCGGCGGATATTATCGTGGCGTCTGAATGTGCAACATTTGCAGTGCCTGAAGTGGATCGCGGTGCGATGGGCGGCGGTGCGCATTTGCAGCGTATGTTCCCCGTACAAAAAGTGCGCTACATGTATTTCACCGGCGAAGCGATTACTGCGCAAGAAGCGTATCGTTTAGGCGCGGTAGAAAAAGTGGTGCCAAAAGAACAGCTGCGTGAAACGGCGCGTGAAATCGCAATGAAAATTGCCGAGAAAAGTCCGGTAATGATCGCGCTGGCAAAAGAAGCATTGACCGGTATTGAAGACGGCAATCTGGAAGATAAATATCGCTGGGAACAAGGTTTTACTTTGCAAGCGTATAGCGATAAAGATTCACAAGAAGCGCGCGATGCGTTTGTCGAAAAACGCGACGCAAAATTCTAAAGCGGTGTTGTGTTGCAAAACTGTGCTAACGAGGTGAGTGTATGAGTAAGCGCGTAGCGGTAGTGTTAGCGGGCTGTGGTGTTTTTGATGGCTCAGAAATTCACGAAGCTGTACTCACTTTGTTACACCTATCGCAAGCGGGCGCACAAGTGCAGTGTTTTGCACCAGATATACCGCAGATGCATGTGGTGAATCATCTCAAAGGTGAAGTGGCGGCTGGTGAAACGCGCAATGTGTTGGTGGAAGCGGCGCGCATTGCGCGTGGAAAAATTAAACCCGTGACGGAAGCGCGTGTAGAAGATTTTGATGCGTTGATTGTGCCAGGCGGCTTTGGCGCTGCAAAAAACTTGTGTGATTTTGCCGTAAAGGGTGCAGATTTAATTGTGCAAAAAGATTTTTTAGCGTTCGCACAGGCGATGCATGCAGCTAAAAAGCCCATCGGTTTACTGTGTATTGCCCCGACGATGGCAGCTGCGATTTGTGGGAAAGAAGTCAAAGCCACTATTGGCAATGATCAAGAAATTGCTGCTGCAATTAACGCTATGGGTGCATTGCACTGTGTTTGCGGCGTGGAAGAAACTTGTGTCGATCGTGAGAAAAAATTGGTGACAACGCCTGCGTATATGTTGGGGCAGACCATTGCCGATGTCAGCGTTGGTATAAACAAGTTGGTGCAAGAGGTGTTGGCACTCGCTTGATATGGCGCGCTGGCCACGAAATATCCAGCCTTTACCGGCGTGGGATACCGAGCAAGTTTTCTTTTCTGCCGCAGACTGGTTTTCTGATTTATTAAAAAACATTCAGCAAGCGCAGCGCAGTATTTTTTTACAGACCTATATTTTCTCGTTGGATTCTATCGGTGAGCCACTGCTACAGAGTTTGTGCGAAGCGGCGCAGCGCGGTGTTCGTGTTTGTGTGATTGTTGATGGTGTGGGTTCATCGGCTGCTGTTGTAATACTGCAAGAAAGGCTGCGTGCTCGCGGTGCAGAACTGCATATTTATCACCCCTTACCTTGGTCTTGGGCAAAAAACCGCATTGAACGCAGTAGTTGGGCGGCGCGGTTTTTTCGCCGTCTTTGGCGCGTCAATCAACGCCAGCACAGTAAATTATGTTTGATTGACAATCAGCAGGCATGGGTGGGCAGCTTTAATATCACCGATGACCATATCGAAAATCATGATCGCAGTTTGAATTGGAAAGATTGCGGTGTGCGCGTCACAGGGAGCCGCTGTCAATTATTGCGTGAGTTTTTTGAGGCAGTATGGCTTGATGATATTAAAAAGCTATCGCCTTATTTTTTACTGCATCCTGTAACGAACTTAGGTCTTTTTTTACGCAGAAGGCGTTTGCGAGTTATGCTGCAAAGCCTTTACGCTGCGAAACAAAGAATATGGATAGTTAGCGCATATTTTTCGCCAGTGCAATCCATTATTCGTGCCTTAAAGAAAGCAGGCCGTAGAAAAGTTGATGTGTGTATTATGGTTCCAGCGCATTCAGATGTTAAATTTTTTCCAGCGCTATCAAGCACATACTATTTGGATTTATTGCGCGCAGGTGTAAGAATTTATGAATACGAAAAAGGGATATTGCATACAAAAATGATGCTGGTTGATGATGCGATTGTGATTGGCAGTAGCAACATGAACCATAGAAGTATGTTGCACGATATTGAATTGGATATTCCCTTGTATTCGACGCAGTCAAGGAATGATATAGAAAAGGATTGTCTTTTTTTGGTGGAGAATAGTCGAGAAATAACTATAAAAAATATCAATAAATTTTATGCGTGGTTGTTGGTCTTTGGCCAAATTCCCCGCCTGCTGCGTTATTGGTTGTGAAGGTGCAGCGTGCGTATATTGTCCTACAACATCCATAAGGGATTTTCAGTCGGCAATCGCCGATGGGTGTTAAATGAAATTCGCCGAGCGATTCGTGAAGTGGGTGCAGATATTGTTTGCTTGCAAGAGGTGGTTGGAGAAAACCATCATCACGCCGCTCAAATACATCAATGGGTAGACGCGCAGTTTGAGTACCTAGCCGATGAAGTGTGGGATTACAAAACCTATGGCAAAAATGCTGTCTACGATCATGGGCATCACGGCAACGCGATTCTGAGCAAAGTACCGTTTACGCAGACGAATAATCACGACATCAGTGTTCTGCCATTTTCACGACGCGGAATTTTATCGACAGTGACAGAGGATGGCGTGTATGTGCTGTGCACGCATTTCGGCTTGCTGGCGCTGGAGCGTCGCTACCAACTGCGTTGTCTGCAAGCACTGCTTCAGGCAATACCGCACGACGCACCTTTGATCTTGGCGGGGGATTTCAATGACTGGAATGGTCGTGCACATCGTTGTTTGCGTGAGTGGGGGTTGCGAGAGGCATTGAGTGAATCTGCCGGCGCGTTGCAAAAAACTTATCCGGCACACCTGCCATTGTTGTGTATGGATCGCGTGTATTTTCGCAATCTGACGCTGCAGTCGGCGGTGTGTCTGACAGGTGCACACTGGCGGCGCTTGTCTGATCATCGTGCCTTGTGCGTAGAGTTTCAATGCAGTTGACCCTATCGGTCTTGAGACCAAGAGGGGCTTTGCGTAAACTGACAGACCCACTGGTGCAGGCGATTCATACGCTGCTGTGGCACCTCCTACTGATGTTGAACTCCAAGGTAAGGTTTTAAGCATGGCTCGAATTACCGTAGAAGACTGTCTCCCATTTGTTGAAAATCGCTTTGAGTTGGTGATGAAGGGCGCTAAGCGCGCGCGTCAGCTTGCGGTTAAAGGGCGTGAGCCTTTGGTGCCTTGGGAAAACGATAAGCCTACCGTGGTGGCGTTGCGCGAAATCGAGCTGGGCTTAATCACGCCAGAAGTGTTGGAAGAGCCGTTAGAAGATCGCTTCAAACATTTGGCGGAGCGCCCTTACGACAACAACGCGCCAGACGACGACGCCGACTGAGGTCGTGCGGAGGCTTGATTGCAAACGAGCATTGACACCTTCTGTCACCGACTGTCCTCATACCTCCCGCAAGCTCAGGTACAACAGGTTCGCCGCGCCTATTTCTATTCGGAACAGGCGCATGACGGTCAAACCCGCCGTAGCGGTGAGCCTTATGTCACGCACCCGTTGGCAGTCGCCAACATTCTTGCCGAGCAAAAACTCGATCACCACAGTTTGATCGCTGCACTGTTACACGATGTCATTGAAGACACGGGCATCAGCAAAAGCGCATTAGCTGAGCAATTTGGTGACACCGTGGCAGATTTAGTGGATGGCGTTAGCAAGCTGACACAAATCGAGTTCACTTCCAAAGCTGAAGCGCAGGCAGAAAATTTTCAAAAAATGGCGATGGCGATGGCGAAAGATATTCGCGTCATTATCGTTAAACTCGCCGATCGTCTACATAATATGCGTACGCTAGGTGTTCTCAAACCAGAGAAGCGCCGCCGCATCGCACGCGAAACGTTAGAAATTTATGCGCCGATTGCTAATCGGCTTGGCATGAACAGTTTGCGCATTGAATTTCAAAATTTGGGCTTCCAAGCAATGTATCCCATGCGCGCGACGCGCATCGCCGCAGCAGTCAGTGCAGCGCGGGGTCATCGCAAAGAAGTCGTCAACAAAATTGAAGAAAATATCAAACGCTGTTTGGCGCAAGAAGGCCATGTTGCCGAGGTGACAGGTCGCGAAAAAAACTTGTACAGCATTTATATGAAAATGCGCAGCAAGCACAAATCATTTTCCGACATCATGGATGTGTATGCGTTTCGCATCGTGGTGGACAGTGTTGACACTTGTTATCGCGTACTTGGCGTAATGCACAGTCTGTATAAACCCGTGCACAGTGAATTTCGCGATTACATTGCCATTCCTAAAACCAACGGTTATCAATCACTGCACACGGTGTTGATCGGCATGCATGGTCTGCCGATAGAAGTGCAAATTCGCACACGCGAGATGGATGTAGTGGCAGAAAGCGGTATTGCGTCGCACTGGTTGTATAAAAGTGAAGACGAAGTAAAGCCGCCAGCCGGTGCAGTGCGCGCACGCGAATGGATTCGTAATTTATTAGAGATTCAAAAAAGCACGGGAAATTCTTTAGAATTTATCGAACATGTAAAAATCGATTTGTTTCCTGATGAAGTGTATGTTTTCACGCCCACCGGAGAAATTGTTGAATTGCCTGTCGGCGCAACGGCGGTAGATTTCGCCTATGCAGTGCATACGGATATTGGTAATGCCTGCGTTGCGTGTCGCATCAATCGTCAACTCGCGTCTTTATCGCAGCCGTTAGAAAGTGGGCAAGTGGTTGCTATTGTGACTGCACCTGGCGCGCAACCGAATCCGTCGTGGTTAAATTTTGTCACTACCGGCAAAGCGCGCAGTGCGATACGACATTTCTTAAAAACACAACGGCACACAGAGTCGATTGATCTCGGCCGACGCTTATTAGAAAAAGCCCTATTAGGTATGGGAAAAAACCTACAACAAATTACGGAAGAAAAAATTTGTGAATTGGTTGAACAAACAGCGGTAGAGCATTTTGATGATATTTTAGAAGGTATCGGCCTCGGCAATCGCGCTGCGTACTTGGTGGCAAAAAGATTGGTGTCGGATGAAGAACAAGAAGAGAGCGGCAATAAAATAGCGCGACGCGCACAAGCACCTTTGATGATTGATGTGGCGGATGGCGCCGTAATTAGTTTTGGTCGATGCTGTAAACCGATTCCGGGTGACCCGATTATCGCGCACATCAGCGCAGGACGCGGCTTAGTTGTGCATACCGATACCTGCAGAAATATTGCCGATATTCGTGAAAATCCAGAAAAATGTTTGATGGTGAATTGGTCGCCGGATGTTAGCGGTGAATTCATTGTTGATGTGCGCGTGGATGTTAGCAATGAGCGTGGCATCATCGCGCAGCTCGCCACGCGTATTACAGACATGGAAGCCAATATCGATAAAATTGCTTTTGAAGAAAAGGATGCAGGATTCCGAGTGATTACACTTTCAATTGCTGTAAAAAATCGCCTGCATCTTGCGAATATTATGCGAAAAATTCGCACCATGCCTGCCGTTGTGCGTACTGTGCGCGTCAAACATTAAGAAAGTTTATTTTGTTTTTTTGCTAGAGTTAGGTAGAAGAAATGACGAACAAAGCAGTGATCCAAACAGAAAAAGCGCCAGCAGCTATCGGTACTTATTCCCAAGCGATTAAGGTCAACAATACCGTGTATCTATCAGGGCAAATTCCTTTGGATGCTAAAACCATGCAGATGGTGGAAGGCGATATGCGCGCACATATCGTGCAGGTGTTTGAAAATTTATCTGCCGTGTGTGAAGCAGCGGGCGGTGAATTGAAAGACATTGTGAAATTAAATATCTTCCTCACGGACCTTGCTCACTTCGCGCTCGTCAATGAAGTAATGGCGCAGTATTTCGTACAACCCTATCCGGCACGCGCTGCAGTGGGAGTCGCCAGTTTGCCTCGCGGCGCGCAAGTGGAAATGGATGGCGTGATGGTGATTTAAGCAGCCACTACTGTGTTTGTTTTTTTAGAAGCTGCAATGCGTCTTGTAGTTGGTTATCTACAGGCGCTTCATGTTTTTTTGCATTTGGCGCGGCGCTGGATTGCGAATCTTTTTTGTTAGTACTCACTGCCGGCTGTTTTGTGTCGCGTTTATTTGCGTTGGTAATGTGTTTCTCAAGGCTGGCTTCTGATGTGAGTGCAGAAGATTGTGCAGCAGAAAGATTGTTGTCGTTATCAACGATATCAGGCTGTATGCCTTCAGCTTGAATAGAGCGACCTTTGGGTGTGTAGTACAACGCTGTTGTCAGTTTGATGGCTTTTTCCGCACTGATTGGAATCACGGTTTGGACTGTGCCCTTGCCGAAGGTTTTGCTGCCGAGAATTTTTGCGCGCCGATTGTCTTGCAATGCGCCCGCTACAATTTCTGCTGCGGATGCCGTACCTTGGTTAACGAGTGCAATCATTGGTGCGTTAGACAGTGCATCACCACCTGTTGCGCTGAATCGAGTGTTACTGCTGGGTACACGACCTTTAGTGTAGACAATCAAACCTTCGTCGAGAAAAGTATCAGAAACACTGACGGCTTCACTCAACAGGCCGCCAGGGTTGTTGCGCAAATCTAAAATCAAACCGCGAATGGCGCCTTGTTTTTTTAATGTGGACAGTGCTTTTTGTAATTCTTCTGTTGTGCTGACTTGGAATTGTGAGACGCGAATATAGGCAAAGCCAGGTTCCAAGAATTTTTCTTTGACGCTGCGAGTTTTAATGGTTTCGCGTACCAAATGAAATTCCAAGGGTTGTTCTTGATTGATGCGCATGACAGTCAGTTTGATTGCTGTGCCAATATCGCCACGCATTAAAGTTACCGCTTCATTGATGCTCATACCTTGCACGGAATGGTTATCAATTTTGATAATAATATCGCCAGCTTGAATGCCTGCGCGGCTGGCTGGTGTGTCGTCGATGGGCGATACAATTTTAATCAAGCCTTCTGCCGCGCCAATTTCTATACCTAAGCCGCCGAATTCACCGCTGGTCATATTTCTTAGATCGGAAAAATCATTTTCATCGAGATAGGCCGAGTGTGGATCCAGCTCACCGAGCATGCCACGAATCGCATTTTCCAATAAAGTTTTGTCGCTGACTGGCTCGACATACGCTGCGCGAATTTGCTCCAGCACTAATGAAAATGTGCGCAGCTCATCCAGTGGTAATTGCCCTTCGGCAGCATCTGCCGTTTTTTCTTTCGCCTCGGCGTGTGCTGTGTTGAATGCGAAGCAGACCGCCAATGCAGTGGCAGCAAAAAACCGAGAGGGCAGTGGCATGCAGTGGCACTCAAAAATGTCGATAGAATGAGCCGTGATGCTAGCGGAAGTTCGGGAGCTTAACCAGTTGTTATGAAAGTTTTAATTCAACGCGTCAGCCGTGCGAGTGTGACGGTACAGGGTGAGGTGGTCGGCGAGATTGAGCGCGGCATGCTGGTCTTGCTCGGCGTAGAGCGTGACGACAATTACGCGCGCGCGCAAAAGCTGTGCGACAAAATGTTGCGCTATCGTCTGTTTGCCGATGCCAACGGCAAGATGAATTGCTCCGTGCAAGATGTCGCTGGTGGTGTGTTGGTAGTGTCGCAGTTCACGCTGGCGGCAGACACCAACAGTGGCTTGCGCCCTTCATTTTCCATTGGCGCTGCGCCAGAACACGCGCGAGATATTTACGATTACAGCGTCAATTATTTGCGCGAGCAGCACAGCAACATCGCCACCGGTATTTTTGCAGCGGATATGCAAGTGGCTTTGGTCAATGATGGACCAGTGACTTTTTTGTTGCAGATGTGAATGCTTTTTTACGCGCATAAAAAAACCGGATTGCTCCGGTTTTTTTGGCAGTACAGCACAATACTTATTTCTTGCCGAATGCACCTTTGGCTTCCATCGCTGCAATTTTCGCATCATCAAAATGCAAAACGCGTTTGAGGATTTCATCGCGGTGTTGACCTGGCGTGGGTGCTTTGCTTGGCACCGGCAGTTCTTCGTCGATGAAATGCACAGGGTAGCTCATCATGTCTGCACCGTGTGTTTCATGCGGATACCACTTGAAGCGCGCTTTGAAGTGCTCGTCTTCCATCACACTTTCTGAGTTGTAAACTGGTGCGATCGGTGTTTTCACTTCCACGCCCCAATCCATCCACTCTTTGATGGTTTTGGTTTTGAAGATTTTTGTCAGCTCGCGCTGCATTTCTTTATTGCCGGGCGCGTGATCAGCCAATTTTTTGCCCGGCCATTTTTCAAACATATCCATGCGGCCAAGCGCTTCGCAGAAGTTTTTCCAGAACGATTGCTCGGATGCCATGAACAACACATAGCCGTCTTTACATTCGTAAGCTTGATAGCGTACGCCTTCTTTCAAACCGGCAGTGCCGACAGGGCGACGACGGAAATCATCAGCGGCGTTGCCTGTCACTTCTGATTGTGGACGCTGATAGGCTTTGTAGCTCTCGATGCGATACCAATCCATGTATGCCGCACCATCGGATTGCCCGATTTCTACCATAGCGCCTTCGCCGGTTTCGCGTGCGCGCATCACGGCAGCGAGGGCTGCAAACGCGCCCAGTAATGGACCAGCGTGCATGCCGATAGAGGGGTGAGCAGGGAGATAGACCATGCCTTCTTCGTCGCGTGCTGGCTCGACGCAGCCCGCCCAAGTGTCGTAAGCCACGCCGTGCGAGGGCATGTTTTCGTAAGGGCCAGTCATGCCGTAGCCAGAAACGCAGCAGAACACGATTTTAGGATTCACTTTTTTCAGCTCGTCAAAACCGAGGTCCAAGCGATCCAGCGTGCCAGGCTTCATCGCCTCGATGATGATGTCAGCGTCCTTGATCAGCTCTTTGAAAATTTCTTTGCCTTCCGGTGTTTTCAAGTCCAGCTCGATGGATTTTTTGCCGCGCGCGATGTGCCAATGCAGTAGGGAAATGCCTTCTACGATGGGCCAAGTCATCACGCGCACATAGTCGCCACCAGGTACTTCGACTTTGATTACATCTGCACCCAATTCTGCAAAATGGTGGGCGGTCGCGCCGGGGCCGAGGATAGAAAAGTCGATAACGCGCAAGCCGGCCAGCGGCGCAGGTTTTGGGCTGGAGCTAGAAGTGCTCATGCAGTTCTCCATTGATTTCATAGGGATTTGTGGGGCTTAGTGCGCCCGCAGAGGGCTGGGCATTGTACCCGTAAGTTGAGTATTGCGCCGCACCGTGAGGGTGCGCCATTTTCCCTGTCTCTCGGGTTCGGGTAAGATACACACCCCGCCTACCTAGGCGTTGTTCTACTTCCTTTCTGACATCGGAGATCGGCCACCGCCGACAGGAACACAATGAGCGCAATCGAAGATACCAAGGTTTACAACGAACTGACCTCAGCCGCATTGATCGAGCAAGCACTGCTGCGCCGTGAAGGCTCTTTGACTGACACAGGAGCGCTGCTCGTCACGACAGGCAAACGCTCAGGGCGTTCTCCGAATGACCGCTTTGTCGTACAAGAGCCATCGACGGCAGACGCCATCGACTGGGGCAATGTCAATCGCCCATTTACACAAGAGAAATTCAATGCCTTGTGGGATCGTGTCGAAGCGTATCTCGCACAAAAAGATCGTTTTACTTCGCAGCTGCATGTCGGCGCGCACGACGAGCATTACATCCCCGTCAAAGTGAATACAGAAACTGCGTGGCAAGCGCTGTTTGCACGCAACATGTTTATTCGCCCTGAAAAATACAATCCAAAAGGCAAAGAAGAATGGACGATTTTGAATGTCGCTTCTTTCCAATGTGATCCAGCGCGTGACGGCACGAATTCAGATGGTGTTGTGTGTTTGAACTTTGCTAGCCGCCGCGTATTGATTGCTGGCATGCGCTATGCCGGTGAAATGAAAAAAGCGATGTTCTCGGTGCAAAACTTTTTGCTGCCAGAGAAAGATGTATTGCCAATGCACTGCTCAGCGAATGTCGGTGAAGCGGGTGATGTTGCGCTGTTTTTTGGTTTGTCAGGCACAGGTAAAACCACATTGTCTGCCGATCCTGCTCGCTATTTGATCGGTGACGATGAGCACGGCTGGGCAAAAGGCGCAGTGTTTAATATCGAAGGCGGCTGCTACGCAAAAACGGTAGATTTGTCGCAGAAAAATGAACCAATTATTTGGGATGCAATTCGTTTTGGCAGCATCGTGGAAAATGTGCATGTCGATGGTAATCGACAAGCGCATTACAGCAATTTGGAAATTACTGACACGGTTGATGGTCAAACGCGCAACATCGAAAACGGTCGCTGTTCTTATCCCTTAGAGCATGTAGAAAAACGCGCCTTGGCGAACGCTGCAGGCGAACCGAAAGTGGTGATCTTTTTGACTTGTGATGTATCCGGCGTGTTGCCACCGGTTTCTATTTTGTCGAAAGAAGCGGCGGCGTATCACTTTTTGTCTGGCTATACCGCGCGCGTGGGTTCAACGGAAGTCGGTGCAGCACCAGGTGTGCAGCCTGCGTTTTCCACCTGCTTCGGTGCGCCGTTCATGCCGCGCCGTCCGATGGAATATGCGAAGTTGTTAATGAAGCGTGTGGAAGATTTCGGCTCACAAGTGTATTTGGTTAATACCGGTTGGACAGGCGGTGCTGGCGGCCCTGGCGGTAAAGGCAATCGTTTCCCGATTCCTGTTACGCGTGCAGTTGTGAATGCTTGCTTGAGCGGCGAATTGCTCAAAGGCGAGACGGAGCAATTGGCCGGATTGAATTTGACTGTGCCGAAAGCAATTAGCGGTGTGGATAGCAAATACCTGAATCCGCGCAACGCATGGGCCGATCAAGCGGAATACGACGCGCAAGCGAAAAAGCTGGCGGGTTTGTTCCAAGAAAACATCAAGAAGTTTGAAGTCAGCGAAGCGGTGTTGAACGCGGGTCCTAAAGCCTAAGTCCATCATCGATTGCTGGTTATAAAACGCCCCGCTTGCGGGGCGTTCTTGTATCTGGATATCGCTATACTGCCTCGATCCCCTAAATATTTCACAACGCTGGATGTTTATGTACCTCGCCAAACATTTTTTTCTTGCACTTTGCTTATCCATCGTTGGTATAACTGTTGTGCAAGCAATGCCCAACGATAGAGATAATGATCGTCTTAGCGACGAACTGGAGCAGTCTGTTGGGCGCAACCCAGATCGTGCTGACTATATCGTTAGTGCGGGCTATCGCCGAAGTTGTGCGCTGGATGACAGCGGCGTGCAGTGCTGGGGCAGTGAGCCGCGTATGGGCGTTACGCCAAGTTTTGCACATCCGTTTGCACTCAGCGTCAGTAACACACACGCCTGTGTAATCGGTGATAACGGTGTGCAGTGTTGGGGAAACAACGCGCACGGTGAAGCTACCGCGCCTGTGTTGCACAAGCCAGAGGCTGTGAGCGTGGGTTGGTACCACAGTTGTGCGGTAGACACGAAAGGTGTGCAGTGTTGGGGCGATAACAGTCGCGGACAATTGAATGCACCAAAGAAACTAAAAAATATAAAACAAATTGCGGCGGGCGGTTTTCATACCTGTGTATTAGATGAAAAAGGTGTGAGCTGCTGGGGCGATAATTGGGCGCAACAATTGGATGTGCCCGCCTTAGTAAATCCGCATCAAATCACCTCTGGCAATCACCACAGTTGTGCTTTGGATGATCGCGGTGTGGTGTGTTGGGGCGATATTTATTTTGATGAAGAAGCGCGTGATCCCGATGTGTTAAAAAATTATAAAAAGCGTGTTGTGCCACCATTACAAAATCCACGACAAATCAGTGCGGGTTTTGATCACACTTGCGCATTAGACGATACCGGTGTTGTCTGTTGGGGAGCGCGTGATCGCGGCCAGTCAGACCCACCAAAAGATTTATTAAAACCACCTGTTTTTTCTATTAGTGCTGGTTGGTACAGCACCTGCGCGTTAGATTCTGTGGGTGTGAAATGTTGGGGCGATAACGCCAATAAACAAACAGAAGTGCCGTCGTTATTTTTTGATGCGGACCGTGATGGCATTGTGGATACAAAAGATAATTGCCCACAAACACCAAACACAGATCAATTGGATGCCGATAAAGATGGGCAAGGTGATGCCTGTGATGCTGATGATGACAATGACGGCATTGCCGATGACTTAGATAATTGTCCGCTGGTGGCAAATCCTGATCAAAAAGACAGCGACGGCGATAAAGTTGGCGATGTGTGTGATGCATTTCCCAATGATTCTACCGAATCCGTTGATACGGATCGTGATGGTGTGGGCGATCAGCGCGACAATTGTCTCAATGTAGCGAATCCTGATCAAAAAGACAGTGATGGCGACAAAATAGGCGATGTTTGTGATAACGACAAAGACAATGACGGCGTATTAGATGACAAAGACAATTGCCCGCTGGTGGAAAATCGTAATCAAAAAGATACGGATAAAGATGGTGTCGGTGATGCCTGCGATGATGATGACGATAATGATGGAATTCCTGACAAGCAGGATAAAAGTCCATTAAAACCAGCAAAACAAAAGGCAAAAAAACCGGAGCAGAAATTAGAAAAAGGTGCGCAGTGATAATTGAAAGCGATCGCGTGTCGCGTCGTCGTTTTCTTCGTGACTGTAGGAAAAATACGCCGATAAATCTTTAGTGATGCGATAGCTGGCTTCAGTATTAAAGCGTGTGAGTGCATCACTGCTGTTGATCAAATACTGTTGTTGGCTGGCGTCTGCTGACCAACTCCAATTCGTGGTTTGATACAGCGCGCCGACTCTTACACCAGCACGCAAATCCCAATCCTTATTCAGAGAGCCATTGGTGAGTGCGCCGCCAATTATTTCAGCGTGACACAATAGAGGCCCACAATGTTTGGCAATGCCGCGATAGCCTTCAATCATATTGGCAAGCCGCACTTTGTTGCCCAGTAATTCGCGCTGCCGTACAACAGAAATTCCCCAAGAAGCTTCTTGAAAAAAATCATCCGAAGGGCTGTAAGATTGTAAATCAAACCAGCGAATGTTATCTAAGTTAATAGATGCGTCATTAGACGGATCAATGCGCACTTGAAAATTTAAAACTTCCAATTGCACGCCTTTTTGATAAGCGATTAGTGGGTCGTGAAAATCATGAAAGGCATAGCGCGTACCTAGTGTTAGATAATCTTTGCCATCATCGTGTTGCCAACCCGTTTGTACGCGCATGATGTCGTGGCCGGTCGTGGTGGGATCTGGCGCAGTTAGTGGTGGTGATTTTCCCTGTGTGACAGTGTTTATTTTGAATTGTTGTTGTATCGCTTGATGCGCTTGTTGTGCGTGTAATGTTTTTTTATTTGGATCAGTCTGTATTTGAATGCTGCGGTATTTTCTCGTTGCTTCTAGTACGGGCTCATCAACTACCTGTTCAATAGACATTTTTCCTTGCAGCAGCTCTTTTAACTGCTGGTTTTGCTCCGGTGTGAGGTTTTCTAATGAGGCATAAAATCTTTTTCGTGCAGATGGGATGTAGCGCGTTTTAGAAATTAAATGGTTAGCTTGTAGAGCTTTTATCGTATCGATAGGGATAGTGTGTGTGGTGAACTGTTCGCGCAGATTATGTGTTGGTGTAACCACATCCAGTAGTGAAATAAGTCGATAAGAACAGTTTTCATCTAAAAAGAAATAATTAAAGCTACTTCCTTTCACTTCCCATACATGGTCAATAAATTCACGAACTTTATCTTGTGTTAATGCAAGTGTGTATTCACGGATATCACGATCTTCGTTGTCACTATAGGTACGAAGTCTTTCAAAGTAGGGGTCTAACGCAATCACGCCAGGGAAGCGACCTGTTAAACCTTTTGCCACATATAAAACAGCGCTATTGTCGGTAGCGCCAACATCGGCGTAGTAACTGATAGTTTGTGAGAGCAATACAGGTTTTTCAATTTTGTCTTTGGCATCAATTCGTAGAAAAGTGTGGCCAAAAATGGAAGCAATTTTTTTGAGGTAGGGATCGGGGTAAACCAAGGTGATTTCTTCTGGCGAAAACTGCATGCGCCAATCTGCCAGCGCCGTACATTGAAGGTTATTCGGTTTTTGCAAGGCTAAGTGTCGAGCGAGAAAAGCTGCGCGCGCAGGAAAGCGGCACCATGCGCTTCTGTCATTGCTGTGCGCTTGTTGCAGTGCTGAAATGGTGGCGCGGAGTTCGGCGGCACTGTCATCGTTTTTGCCAGAGAGAAAAAAACTGTTGTCATCCACTTCGCTGCGATAGTTGCCGGTGAGTGGATTTTTTTGCATATGCAACAGTGCCAACCACTGTGGATGTTGTGATAAGACTTGGTCGTTATTGTGCGTATCTGCACTGACAAGAGTGCTACGAGTAGTAAGCAGCACAAAAAAAATTGCCAATAAAATAAGCGTGACGAATCGGCGTGGCATGGGACATTGACAGCAGTGAAGTGCGCGTTATTGTATCGGTGTCACAGATTTTTGGTGAGATATGCGTGTAATGCCGACATTGTTTTGCGTGGCTATTTTGTTGGCAGGAGCTTCTAGTGCATTGGCTTCTGGCGGCACTTGTACGCTACAGCCCCTATCAGTCCAGCTGAGATTGCCTTCGGTCTATCAAGGGGATATGCAAAGTAGTGAACTAGCGTATCGTCGCCAGCTTTTACGCTTTACTAAAGGATTTTATGGTGCGTTAGCGCAGGATATTTTGCGTGGCGAAGGAGAGTATCTCAGCACACTAAAGCAACTCATGGGCTCAGACGGTGATGCTTGTTTGTATACTTACCGACAGCTATTGTTAAAAGAAACCAGCGGTGAAGATTTTGCGTTAGCTTTGTGGATGTGGCGCACTGAGAATGTAGCAGCGATGCCAACGCAGGTAACTACTACGATGCCAGTACAGGATTGGGGTGTTGTTACCGTCGATCATGAATAATTATTTCTAGGAGCTATCACAGTGGCGGTACAGTACGGAATAAAACGCAGAATTCCTCCAACAAAAGTACTCAATGGTAAAGGGGCATTGGCTTATGTTGATGATATCGCGGTCATGATTACCACGATTGAAAAATGGACAGAAAAAGACATTGTGCAGTTGCTAGAAGAAAGCGCGCGCTTAGGCCAACAAAAAACAGCACCAGCGGCGATTACCCATTTTCTGGGTGAAACTTTGGGCGCTGCAGCATCACAAAGAAAATTAGTGGTTGATTGGATGGCGAATAACAATATTGAACCGTCACCGCGCACGATTACGATGACAGACTCTGCTCTGATACGCGCCGCATTAACGGCATATTCGTGGTTAACAAAAACAGAAATGAAAGCGTTTGCTTCAAAAGATTTGCCAGCAGGTTGTCAGTGGTTAGTGCGCGATTTGGATACTAATGCAGAGGATGTGGTGCAAGCGGTTCAAGGCTGCTACAAAATTTTGAATGTAAAAATTTAAAAGGAAAATGAATTGGGAAGGATGGCGCAGTATGTTTAATCACGATTACAGCAAGATTCATATCAAGCCCATGCTGTTGTTGAAAGGTAAGGCTAGCTTTGCGCAAATTCACGATGTCACAATGATTATTAGTGATATTCCTAAATGGAATGATGCACTGGTGTTGCAATATCTCAACGAGGTATCCAAGGCAGGTAATGGTGTGTCTGTGCCCGCCAATGTCGCTATTTTTTTGGGCGATGTATTTGATGCGGGCCAGCGCAAGTTGGCAACAGATTGGACTACCGATCAAGGGTTTGAGCCGTCAAAACGCACCACTATGATTTCAGATTCTTTGCTGATTCGCGGCGCATTGACAGCGTATTCATGGCTCACCAAAACAGAAGCTAAAGCGTTTGCCATGAAAGATCATGTGTCGATGTGTGACTGGATTACCAAAGGGCAGATTGCTACTTCAGCGGATGTGCATGAAGCATTGTCCATTTCCTTTCATTTGCTGGGAAAAAAACTGGGATAGTTGTTAAATATGAGCGAATAAAAAAGCCGACATTGCTGTCGGCTTTTTGTTATAGCGAGGCAGGGTTAATTAAGCTTCGCTGCCGTCTTTCGCTGCGGCGCGGCGCGCTTCACGCTCCGCTTTTTTACGCGCTTTTTCTTCTTCCTGCGCTTGTTTTTCTGCGAGCTTGGCTTTCATCTCGTCAGACATTGGCGTTAACAAAACACCATCGCGGTGCGCTTGAATGTAATCGCCGCATTTTTCGTCTTCGCCCATCAGTGCGCGAATGGCGTAAATCATCGCGCGCATTTCTTTCACGCGCGGGTTGATCATGAAGCCTTCCATACCGTTTGCAGCCAACATTGCTACATAAGTACGGTTTAGCAGTGCGCGGTGTGGCATGCCAAAGCTGACATTCGATAAGCCGCAGAAAGTACGCACTTCAGGAAATTCTGCTTTCATCATTTGCAATAAATCAAAGCTGATTGGGCCGACATTGTCGTCAGTGCCGAGTGGCAGAATGAGTGGGTCGATCCACAAGTTTTTATCAGCAACGCCAGCGTCGCGCGATTTGTTGACCAATTCTTTACAAATTGCAAAACGGCCTTTAGCAGTGTGATTGATGCCGTTGTCATCCAACAACAATGCAACAACGCCCGTGTTGTATTTGGCGACCAACGGCAATAAATTTTGCGCACTGCCTTGTTTGTTATTGATAGAACTGAGCACGGGGTATTGACCTTGCCAGTCTATCGTTTCCATCGCGTGCTTGAGAGCAGGTGGGTTGGAACTATCGAGCACGAGAGGGATATTGGTTACTGCGCGCACGCTTTCGATCATCCACGGCAAATCGATCAATTCATCGCGACCAGTAACCTGTGCGTTCAAATCCAAATAATCGGAATCTGCTTCAACTTGTTCTAATGCAACTTGTTGGATGTAAGCTGTGTCGTGTGCTTTTACTGCGTCACAAATGGCAGGAATGGTGGCGTTTAAGGATTCGCCGATAACAACAACGGCCATAATTTTCTCCGTATTTAATTCAATCAAAAAAAGAGTACCCCTCCGTCGTTACGCGACACCTCCCCTATTGCACAGGGGAGGATTTGCTCCCCCTGCAAAGTAGGGGGAGTGGCTCGCAGAGCCGAGGGGGTCGGTTTTTATTTCAGCGCTTTCAAACCCATGTCATACAGTTCTTGTTTGACACGGTTGTAGTCTTCCAGCAGACCAGCTTTCGGTTCGCATTTTTCGCAATCGTAAGCGTCGGTGAAGTGACGAGGGCCGGCGCCACTCGCTTTGTGCTTCTCGGTTTCTTCATTGCGTTTGGCGAAGATTTTGTTCATCAAAATATCCGCTTCTTTCGGGTCTTGTACTTCCAAAGTTGCTTGCATGACTTCGCCGACCAAGCGCGTTTCTAAACCGGAGTGGCCGCCGATCCACACATAGCCCATGCCATTGATGGTGTTGGATACCGTCATCGCCTGCGCCTGCCAGATACCGGCGTAGGTACGCCAGTACGGCTCCATGCCTGCGCACACAGAAGCGATAGGCACTTTGACATGGCGCTCAAACGCGCGCGTCGCAGCGGCGACCGCCCACTGAGTCTCTTGGTCAGACCAAGTGCCATTGAGGTGGTTGGCAAACATCTGTGTCATGCCGCCGTGGCCGTAAGACAACTGGCCGAGGGCGTTACACACGATACCGATTGCAGTTTCTGCGCCGTCGCGACAGATGGCGCCTGTGAGTGATACGCACGAAGTCCACGGCTCAATGCCGCGATCTTGGCAGTATTTCGCCATCATGAAAGCGTTCCAGTCGATTTTCATTTCTGGAATGATGTGGATACCAATTTGTGTGTTCCATGTTTTGCGGCGATCAGGATTGTGATCGTCGATACAGGCAAACGATGCAGCGGCAGAAGAAGCCGTGCACAACAAACCTTGGTGCATGCCAGGACGACCTTCTTCGCGGCAGATGCGTTGGATTTCTGCACACTCCCACTGGGCAGCATACATTTCAGACAGCGTGCCCGCTTTTGCTGAGTGGCCGTGAATCACTTCGATGCCGCCAGTGATACCCATCGCCTTGTTCGTTTTTTCTTTCACGAAAGAACGGATGTACGGGTCGTGCCAGTCTTCACCGATAACACCGCAAGGGCCGCCGGCAAGAATTGGTAATTTTTTCTCAAACGCTTTGCGGTAGGTGTATTCAATACGATCGTCGCCTTGGCCGAATTTTGAAACGCGTGGATTAGAGTTGTAGAACTCTGCTGTGTCGCGAATTTCTTGTTCAGTCAACGCAATCACACGGAAAGTGTTGTTGTGATAAATGCCGCACTCCGCTAACAATTTCACCGCCGCGTTAAAAACGCCGTCAGCAATTTCATCAGAAATAACCGTGCTGTCTGGTGTGTAGACTACGCCAAACTCTTCTGCTGCTTTACGCAGCGTACGAGACCATTTAATGTCAAACTTGCTGGATTTTTCTAAAACCTCGCCAGTTTCTGCGCGGCTTTGAAACTCCATAATATCCAATAATTTACCGGCCATTATGCTGCTCTCCCAAAATGTGCTGCCATAATATTCTTGCAGAGTGTTACTGCTTCCATCGCGTTAGGCGCCCAACCGTCTGCACCCATCATGTTGGATTTTTCTTGATTGGTTTCCGCGCCGCCCATCACAATTTTAAATTGATCTTGTAAGCCCATGTCGCGCACATAGTTCACCACATCGCGGCAGTTAGGAATGGTGGTTACCAAGAAAGCAGACAAGCCGATGATGTTGGCTTTCTTTTCTTTTGCTGCGTTGATGAATGCCATCGAATCGACATTCACACCGAGTTGATGCACTTCAAAACCTGCGAGTTCTAATTGTTTTGCCACCAAGCCGTAACCAATATCGTGCAAGTCGCCGGAAACTGCACCGATAACGACTGTGCCTTGGCGTTCGCCATCCGATGATTTAGGCAAATGCGGGTTGATGATTTTGATGCAGTTTTCTGCCAACTCGCCACCGACCATCAATTCCGCCAAAAAATATTCTTTGGCTTCAAACAATTGACCAATTTTTTCCAAACCTTTAACGACACCGTCTTTCAATACAGAAACAGGATCTAAACCTGCGTCTAAACATTCTTGCACCAGCTCGGTTGCTTCGTCATCAAGATCGGCAATCAGTTCGGCAATTTCTGCAATATCGTTTTGATCCATGGTGGTTTCCTCGATTGTTAATTGGAGATAGTTTTATTATTCGGCAACGGCGCGTTCGCGACGGCGACGACGGGTTTCCGTGGCTGGCGGAGCAGGCTGGATACCATAGCGTGCCAGTGATGGAAATGCATGTTTTTTGTGCGGCAATAGCGTGGAGTCCACGAAGTGCGGCACAAAGCTGGATTCGTTGGTGAGTTCGACATAATGAATGCGGCGCGCAATGTGTTCGGCTTCTTCGCGTTTGGCGCGATTCATCAAGGCCATGCGCGCGCCATCACCGGCGGCATTGCCTACCGAGTGCATATTTTCAAAGCCGACATCTTGGAACAGCCCGATCATCAACGAGCGGCGCAAATCGAGATGCGAACCGAAAGCGCCCGCGAGTATCACTTTTTCTGGTTTGTCGCGGCCGAGTTTGTCGAGCAACACTTGGATACCGGAATACACAGCCGCTTTTGCTAACTGCACATTGCGCACATCGTCGATGGTCATAGTGATGTCGCGACCGAGTGCGGTTTCATTTGCCCAAGCGATAACAAATTCTGGATCGCCGTCTTCGCCGCGACGCAAACGCGGTGTGTCAATTTCCATGTTGAATTTGCCGTTGGTGGCGAGTACGCCCACTTTGTACAACTCACCTACTGCATCGATGATGCCGGAGCCGCACAAACCAATCGCGCCGATATCGCTCGCTTCTAAACGAGTATTCCACGCTTCTTTGCCGATCACTTTGAAGCGCACATCGTAATTTTTTTCGATGCGCACTTTTTCAATCGCGCCGCGTGCCGCGCGTACGCCGTATTTAATATTCGCACCTTCCAGCGCAGGGCCAGTTGGGCAAGAAGTGGAATAAATTTTTTCGCGATTACCCACCAAAATCTCGCCATTGGTGCCGATGTCGACAATTGCCATCAACTCGTCGGAATTGTAAGGCTCCAAAGCGATGGCAACGGCCGTGTTATCGCCACCGACAAACCCTGCTTGGTTAGCAAGCAAATGCACATTAATAGAAGGCAATACATGTTCTAAATGTAAATCGCGTGCTCTCACATTCACCGAATGTGCGATGCGCGGATTAAACGGTGATTTGCCGAGAGAATCTGGATCTAAGCCGAGAAAAATATGGTGCATACAAGTGTTGGCAACCAACACGATCTCACTGATATCTTCTGCCGTAAAACCTGCCGCTTGCGTGACGCGACTGGATAATTCGCTCAACGCACCCGTTACTGCTTTTTGCATACGATCCAGTTTTTCTGGATTGTCACTGGAGGCGATGCGATTCATCACATCATCGCCGCCGATACGAATTTGTGGGTTCATCACTGATTCGGTCGCCAGCGTTTCGCCCGTGTGCATATCGCACAAATACGAAGCCATCGTCGTGGTGCCGAGATCAACCGCCAAGCCCAACCACTGTTGCGTGGTGTCACCATTTTCAATGCGAATAATTTCGCCGGATTGATGGATGTCGGCTGTCCACACGGTGGCGGTGAGGTGCATCACTTTTGCGCGCTGTGGTTTGGCGATATCGCTCAATTGTTTCAAGGCCGTGAAGTCGATGCGTACTTCAATATTGTGTTCTGCTTTCAGTGCATCGCGCAGGCGTTCAAAATCACCGCGATGATCTTCTAAGGTTGGCGCAGGCACGGTGACGAAATATTTGCGCGTCACAGGGTCGCGCACAGCAATCGGTTTGCCAGCTGCTTTGCGCACAATCGCTTCGCGCACGCGTGCTTCTTCTGGAATAAAAACTACCGCATCGCCGAGGACGCGTGTTTGGCAACTCAAGCGTTCGCCATTTTTGTAACTATGTTTTTTAGCGAGCTTTTCTTCGTGGCTGCTGGCGGGCGTGACATGCGATTCACGCGAGCGCAAACCGTGACGCGTCGCAGCCGTCACCATGTGTCCCATCGACAACTCGTGGCCTTCGTCATCGAAAGTGCCGTCTAACACCTGGCATTTACATTTGGCGCAAGCGCCGGTGCCGCCACAAATCGATTCGATGCCTACGCCGAGCTCGCGCGCGGCGGTTAAGAGCGGCGTGCCTGCCGCGAACTGCCCTTTTTGACCAGAGGGCAGGAACAGGACATCAAATTTCTCAACGGCGCTCATGCGGCATCTCCTGTACTGAGCATATGGCGAGCCACGCGCTTCAACTCCTGTTTATAGGTATCCAGCCGTGCAACCGTTTGGGCATTGGCCAGCAGCGGCGCGTCCATGATGAAGAACATCGACGCGCCAGCGAGAATCGACCAAAACTGCACAGGGTCAATGTCGCGGAAAGTTTTATTGCTGCGACCTTCCTCCAGCGTGCCAATCAAACGGGCAAACATGGGGTCGACAAAGCGTTGTACTTCAGGGCGCAAGCCGCCCTCGGAGCCAGCGACTTCGCGCATAAATAGGCGCATCAGCGTGGGGCGTTCACCGGCAAAATCCAGCCAGGCCTCAACGGCGGCTTCGATGCGCTCTGGTAGGTCGGCGGTGGAGGTCAGCGCGGCGTGGATGTGGTCGTTCAGCTGTGTAAACAAGCGCTCCAGCACGGCGTTGTACAGCGTTTCCTTATCCTGGAAGTGGTAGATCACCGCTGTGCGTGTGATGCCGACATCTTCGGCGATGTCTTCTAAACGCGTGGGATAAAAGCCTGTGGCGGCAAAGCGCAACTCTGCCGCGCTGAGTATCAACTCGCGTGTTTCGTCCGCTTTGAGGGTGGTGCGGCGGGGGGCTGAGGCTACGGAACTTACTGACATGCAAGTAGCTTACTCATGAGTAAGTTTTCTTGCAAGCGGTAGCGGGTGGAGGGATTTTCGAGAGGGCGATCAGTTCAACAGCGAGGTGAGCAAACTGTCTAGCGTGTCGAGCTGGTGTTCTTGACGCAAAGGCTGTGCTTGCATGATGGCGGCGAGTTCAGAGAGCGCTTTCTCAAAGCTGTCGTTTACGATCAAGTAATCCGCAGAAGAGTAATGTGTGATCTCGTCGCGCGCTTGCGCCATACGCTTTTGAATGGTGATGTTATCGTCTTGCCCGCGTGCATTGAGGCGCTGCTGTAGCGCATCCAGCGAGGGTGGCAAAATAAAAATACCGATACTGTTGGGCATCAAACGGTGTACTTGCTGTGCGCCTTGCCAATCAATTTCCAAAATAACATCGCGCCCTTCAGTCAGTGTTTGCTCTACCCAGTGCTGTGAAGTGCCGTAAAGATTGCCGAAGACTTCGGCGTGCTCAAGGAACTCGCCGCGGTCAATCATGGCGGTGAAACGATCGCGATTGATGAAGTGGTAGTTCACGCCATTGGTTTCGCCGGAGCGTTGTGCGCGGGTGGTGTGTGAAATGGAAACGGTGAGTGCAGGAATTTTTTCCAGCAGGGCTTTGACCAAGCTGGTCTTGCCTGCGCCAGAAGGAGCGGAAACGGTGTACAAAATGCCGCGTCGTTGCATGGTGCTTCCCACAATATTTATTTGTTAGCGAAAACTGTGTTCATCAGTGGGGAAAGCCCCACTTTTGACTTCTTCGACATAAGCGCGCAATGCGGCAGGAATGTCATCGTTTTCGAGTAAAAAGTTTTTGGTAAATTTCGGCGCGCGGCTGGGCGTTAAGCCGAGCATGTCATACAGCACTAAGACTTGCGCATCGGTGTGTGAGCCTGCGCCTATGCCAATCACTGGAATGTGCAGCGTGCGCGAGACTTCCGCTGCGAGTGATGAGGGCACACATTCCAACACCAATAAATCTGCACCGGCTTGTTCCAGTGTTTGCGCATCTTGCAAAATTTGTTGCGCATCATCGCCGCGACCTTGCACGCGATAGCCGCCAAATTTATTCACGGATTGCGGCGTTAAACCTAAATGTGCACAAGTCGGTATGCCGTGCTGTGACATACGATACAGCGTATCCGCCAACCATGCGCCACCCTCCAATTTCACCATTTGCGCACCGGCTTGCATCAAGGTTGTTGCATTGTTTAAAGCGGTGTCGGTATTGCTGTAACTCATGAATGGCATGTCGGCCATGATGAAAGAGCGCTTTGCCCCGCGTTTTACCGCAGCAGTATGGTAAGCAATTTGCTCAACGGTGACTGGCAGTGTGGTGTCGTGGCCTTGAATGACCATGCCCAAAGAGTCACCGACCAAAATAACTTCTACTTCCGCTTCGCTGATGAAATGCGCAAAAGTGGCATCGTAGGCGGCGAGAACGGCAAATTTTTCGCTCTCCTGCTTCATAGCCTGCAGTGTGTTGATAGTAATCGTGCGCATCGAATCAGCCTTAATTAAATCGTCGATGGATTGTAATAGTGACGACCATTGCGAATCGTCAACATATATTCAACAAGCGAGCGATAGTGTTGTGCATTGTTAGCTAAATCAATCTCTGCCGCATTAACAATCAATAATGGCGCATCGTTGTAGTAGTGAAAAAATTGTGTGTACGCTTCGTTGAGTTGCTGTAAATATTCTTGATCGATGCGCTGCTCGGCGGCGATACCGCGCTGGCGTACGCGCTTTAATAACACTTCAATCGGCGCTTGTAGATAAACCACTAAATCGGGTTTAGGTACATCGCAGATCAATTGATCATACACTTTACGGTATAAGCTGAATTCGTCATCGTCTAGAGTTACGCGTGCGAACAAAGGATCTTTATTTAAAAGAAAATCCGCAACGCGCAGAGGAGAGAACATATCGTCTTGGCGCAGCTCTTTAAATTGCTGGCTGCGTTGAAAAAGAAAATGCAGTTGTGTGGGTAACGCATTGCGTTTGCGATCTTGATAAAAGCGCTCAAGAAATGGATTTTCTTCAGCCGCCTCTAATAGAGTTTTGTAATTAAAGGTGCTGGCTAACCGTTTGGCTAATGTGGTTTTGCCTACACCAATATTGCCTTCTACAGCAACAAAGCGCGGCAGTGTGCGACCTTCAAAATCAAAATGCAGATTGTCGAAGGTGCCATCTGTGATTGGGCTATATTGTGTGGAAATATTGGTCATCTTGCTGCGTTGGTGCGCGGTAATCGCCACAACCCCTCACTTGGTAGTGCCGACAATAATGACGCAACACTGCACCCGTTGGGAAGCACAAGCTGCGGCGCAATGTCGAACAGCGGTGCTAAAACAAAAGCACGCTCTTGCATACGAGGGTGCGGCACGGTGAGTCGATCATCATCTACGCAATGCAGGTCGTAGAGCAGCAAATCTAAATCCAGCGTGCGTGCGCCCCAGCGTTCGTGACGCACACGGTGTTGCTGTTGCTCAATGGCTTGCAGCGCATCTAAGAGAGAGTGCGGGGAGAGTGTAGTGTGTAAACATGCTGCACCATTGATGTAGTCGGGCTGATTAGCAGGGCCGCCAACAGGGTGGCTGCCATACCACGGCGAAACGGTAATCACTTGGATATTGGGCGTGCGTTGCAAAGAAGTGATGGCCGTCTGTACTTGTTGCAGAGGTTCAGCCAAATTGCTGCCGATACCGATGTACGCAGTCGCTATAGCCATTTAGTGTGTGGGCGGATGCGTGTTGCTAGGTGAGCGAGTCGCGCTGCGTCGCCGGCGCGGTTTGTTATTGCTGCTGCCACTGCGTTGCAAATGTTGTCGCATTTGCTCGCGTGTATCGGGTGAAGCTTTTTGATACTCGGTCCACCACGCACCTAAATCTTGCAACTCTTCGCCCGCTTGTTCGCGCAGCAATAAAAAATCATAGGCAGCACGAAAACGCGGATGCTCCAGTAATTGATCGGCGCGTCCACCCTGCCTGCGCGTCAATAACCATTGCAACTCCCATATTTCTTGCATGGGTTGTGTGAATCGTCGCGGAATGCCAATCAATTTTGTTTGCTCGCCGATAATCTTCGGCATCACTTTTTGTAGTGCTTGATGCGGATGCATACCGTTTTTTTGTTCGCGCTGTTGTTCCTGTTGTAGTGCAGGCCAGAGCAATGCCGCACATAAAAAAGCGGGTGTAACACGCAAATCATTGTTGATGCGTGTATCGGTATTGGTAAAAGCTTGGCGTATCAATCGGTCAGTGTAGTTGCCGTTTTCCAATAAGCGTGCTGCGCTAGGGAATAAAATGTGAAAGAGCCGCTGCTGCACCATTAGATCAAAAGTTTTAACGGCATAGCCTGCCATAAACAGTTTCAGCATTTCATCGAATAAGCGCGCATTGGAAATGTCGCGTAATAGTGGCGCAAGTTTAGTAATTGGGGCCGCAGTATTTTTTTCGATAGAAAAATTTAACTTGGCCGCTAAACGCACTGCACGCAGCATACGCACAGGGTCTTCGCGGTAGCGTGTTTCCGCATCGCCGATAATTTTTATTTGTCGTTTTTCTATATCTTTTAATCCGTGACAAAAATCACGAATATGATGATCGGTGCCGTAGTACAACGCATTAACGGTGAAATCGCGACGAATTGCATCTTCTTCAATGCTGCCGTAAACATTGTCGCGCAGCAGCAAACCGCTGTCGTGTGCGATGGCATCTTTTGTACTCTCGGCGTTGCTGTGATGACCGCGAAAAGTCGTGACTTCAATCGTTTCGCGGCCAAACAATACATGCACGATGCGAAAGCGGCGACCGATGATGCGTGAGTGACGAAACACTTGCCGCACTTGCTCGGGGGTGGCGCTGGTGGCGACATCAAAATCTTTGGGGCGCAAGCCGAGCAGTAAATCACGCACGCCGCCGCCGACGATGTGTGCGTCATAACCGGCTTCTTGTAAGCGCCGAATCACTTGCAGGGCGTGATTGTTTATTTTTTGTTCAGGAATGCCGTGTTGCTGTGGGGTAACAAGATCAGCTGATTTAGGTTTGCGAGACTTCGAGCCGGAGTTGGATGTGCCTTTGGTTGTGCGCACTTCGGAGATGCGGTGTTTTATCCAATCCAGCATGGAAGTTGATGGTCAAAGAAAGTGGTAGTGCGGGTCAGTGTAGCACAGCGTTTCTTGGCGGTAGCTGCACCGTTGAAGCTGCAAAAAAATGTTGCGTTGGTTGTACTAGAGGGAGTGCAAGTAATAAAGATATTGTGCTAGTCTAGCGCCGTCCTCATTGGCAGGGGGGATTAATGAAGATCCTGCCTTAATCATTACTTGATAATCCATGGAGTCTCTGATGAAAACTACTCTGTTGAAAGCATCTGTTGTTGCTGCAACTCTCGTGTTGGCTGCTGGTTGCGCAAGCAACGGCGACTTGGACAAAGTGCGCCAAGAAGCTGCTGCTGCTCAGCAAACTGCTGATGAAGCAAAAGCTGCTGCTGCAACTGCTCAGCAAACTGCTGACGAAGCTAAGCAATTGGCTACTGATGCAAACACTAAGATCGACCGCGCTTTCAGAAAATCAATGTACAAATAAGTTTTGTGCAAAGATGACTGACTGCTGAGGAGAAATCCTTAGCAGCTTAGCGAGAACCCGCTACGCGTTGTGAGACGAATAGCGGGTTTTTTATGCGTGTTCAATTTGTGCACACATAAAAAAGCCCAGATAAAACTGGGCTTGGAATGATTAGCCTCTTGTGTGCGAGGCGGGGGTTATTGAGCGCTGCTATTTTCGGCAACGGTAATGCGTGGGCCTACGGCTACGGGTAAGCCGGTAGCTTCCACTTTTGCCTGTTCAACAGCCTGCCAGTCGACGGGGTAGTCCATATAAGCTTGCAGCTGCTTGTGAACCAGTTGGGTCAGTGCCGTGGAGCTACTTTGCTGGTGCGTAGATCCGCCTTCCTCTAGTGAATGCACTTCAACATACAGCACGCCATCGCGCCAGCCGACTTTATACGGCTGATTGACGATGCGTACGGTGGTGCCGACAGGCACTCTTTCAAACAAGCGCTGCACATCTGGTGCATACAGTCGCATACAGCCGTGGGTGACTTGCATGCCGACACCGTTTTCATTGTTGGTACCGTGCAACAAATAACCCGCAGTACCAAGGTATAAAGCGTATTTGCCCAACGGGTTGTCAGGGCCTGGCGGCACCACCGCTGGTAGTGGATCGCCTTTCTGCAAATGCTCTTTGCGGATAGATGCTGGTGGATACCAAGTTGGGTTGGCTGCCTTGCGGACAATTTTGGTGGTAACGAGCGGTGTGTTCCACTCCGTGCGGCCTACGCTGACGGGATAGGTTTCTACGGTGCCTGTTGATTTAGGAAAGTAGTAGAGGCGCATTTCAGAGACATTGATGACAATACCTTCGCGCGGTGCTTCTGGGAGGATGTGCGCATGCGGCAGGATGAGTGTGGAGCCATCAGCCGGCATCCAAGGGTCAATGCCGGGGTTGGCGGCAGATATTTCGTCATAGCCAAAGCCGTGCAGGCGACCCAAATCAATCAGCGTGTCTTTACGGCCTACCGTAATGCGCTGCTCTTTGCCCACGAGCCCATCATCGCCTTGCGGTAACGAAAAAGTAGTGGCGTGTAGCGAGCTTGCCGTTGCTGCCAAACCGAAGGCAAAAGCGAGGGAATAACAATTTTTCATGGACGAATCTCAATAGGGGTGCCGATAGGCATTAGTTTCCATAGGCGATCCATTTCCTGATTGGTGACAGCCACGCAGCCGTTGGTCCAATCGACCGAGCTGTGTGTGCGACCCACCCACTCAAAGCCATTTTCAAGGCCGTGAATGGCAATGCTACCGCCAGGTCTGCAATTGCGTTGCTTGGCAACAGCAATGTCGTTGGCATTGGGATAGTTCAGCATTAAGGAGCGGTAGAAGCGTGATTGTGTATTTTGCCCTACAACCTTGTATTGCCCCTCAGGGGTTTTGTAGTCACCTTCACAGTTTTTTGGGCCTACGGGTTCGCGCCCTAAAGCAATACGGTATGAAGCTACTACATGGTTGCCTTGGTAAACCGTCATGGTGCGCTTACCTTTCTCAATTACGACACGGTCAACTTTTTTTGTAGCTGGTTGCGGCAATTTACGCACAATCTTCTGCGGGGAGGCTTTTTTATGCCGGAACCAAGAGGAGGTGTTTTCGCAACCCGATAGTGGAATAAGCGTCATGGATAGCAAGACAAGCAAGGGGCGAGTGTAGCGAGGAGTGGTCATGTGCAAATCAAATTCACTGTGTGCCGGTGCGGTCACGGCTGCCATGGATGGGGTGATTAACGGGACATTTTCGTCGATCGCGTAATTGTCTCACAGACTGTCACGGCATTGCCAGAAGCGGTATCCTTGCGCCCCTCGCGATCAGCCCAGGTGTTCTATGTTTGGCCGTTTCATTCCAAAAGAAGTGAAGTTCTTTGATATGTTCAATGCGCATGCCAAAGAGATTGTTCGCGGCGCTGATGCGCTGGTCGCAGTTATGGCTGCTTTGAATCAGTCGCAAGCGGCGGCGGCGGCACACGCTGAGGCTTTGGATGTGATTGAGGCGCGCGCAGACAAGATCGCCGATGAAGCCATGGTGATGTTGCACTCTACTTTTATTACCCCGCTGGATCGTGATGAAATCCATTTATTGATGAAATATTTGGATGATGTTTTGGACACCATGCAGGATGCAGCCGGTACCGTCACCACTTACGACATCAATCGCGCGACGCCACACGCTATTCGATTTGCCGAAATTATTCGCGACTCCTGTCAAATTTTGGAAACAGCGGTAGGCATGCTGCATAACATGGACAATGGCCCAGCGATTCTTGAGGCTTGTAAAGAAATTAATCGTCTGGAATCAGAAGCTGATGTGGTGCTGCGTGATGCAATGTCAAAATTGTTTCGTGAAGAACCCGATGTGCGAGAGTTAATAAAACTCAAAGCGATCTACGAATTACTAGAAGCCGTGACTGACTGCTGCAAAAATGTCGCCACGATTCTTGAAGAAATTGTGCTCGAAAATTCTTAATTCCCTGACCACTCACCGATAAGTAACCAGCCACTATGGATCACATAACCATATCATTTGGTGTCTTAGCATTTCTGGTGTTTTTGGCGCTGGCTTTTGATTTCATGAATGGATTTCATGATGCAGCCAATGCAATTGCTACGGTAGTGTCTACGCGTGTACTCAAGCCGCATCACGCGGTCATGATGGCCACTTTCTTTAACTTTATCGCTATTTTTGTTTTTCATTTAAAAGTAGCGACGATGGTAGGTAAGGGCACTATTGATCCGTCTATTGTCGACCACTATGTAGTATTCGGCGCGTTATCAGGTGCGATTGCGTGGAATATCATCACTTGGTATTACGGTATTCCTTCGTCATCTTCACACGCATTGATCGGCGGCTTGATTGGCGCTGCCTTAATTAAAGCAGGTCCCAGCTCATTAATTTCCAGCGGCATTATGAAAACCGTTGCGTTTATTGCGATTTCTCCGTTGGTAGGAATGTTGCTCGGCGGTTTGATTATGTTGTTAATCAGCTGGATTTTTCGCAGTCAAACGCCGCGCCGTGTAGAAAACTGGTCGCGTCGTTTGCAGCTGATTTCAGCATCGGCGTATGCGTTAGGTCACGGTGGCAATGACGCACAAAAAACCATCGGTATTATTTGGATGTTGTTGATTGCTGCTGGTGTGACAGGGCAGGACGAGCATGTGCCGTACTGGGTAGTTTTGGCGTGTTATTCGGCGATTGGTTTAGGTACAGCATTTGGTGGCTGGCGCATTATCCGTTTGATGGGGCAAAAAATTACTAAGCTCAGCCCTGTAGGTGGTTTTGCCGCACAAACGGCAGGCGCAACGATGTTGTTTGTCGCCACTTCGCTGGGCATTCCCGTATCGACCACACACACCATTACCGGTGCGATTGTGGGTGTGGGTGCGAATAGAAAATTATCTGCCGTGCGTTGGGGTGTTGCTGGCACTATCGTTTGGGCGTGGATTTTCACTATCCCCTGCAGCGCATTAATCGCCGCCATTTTCTGGGGTATTGGTAAATTAGTGCTTTGATTGCGCCGCTGCGCTTTTATGCATAAGCCGTGATGATAGCGCGGCGCGGTGCTGGGTAGCCTTCAACCGTTTTGTTGTTATTTTCTGGATCTAAAAAATCACTCAGCGATTGGAAACGCATCCAATCGGTGCTGCGCTGTTCTTGTATGGATGTTTGATTGACATCGATCACGCGAATGTCATTAAAACGCAATTTTTTTAACCAATTGACTAATTCGGGAGCGCTGGGCAAAAACCAAACATTGCCCATTTTGCCGTAGCGCCCTTCGGGAACGAGTACGGTATTTTCATTGCCTTCAATCACTAAAGTTTCCAATACCAATTGCCCATTGGGTTTGAGTAATTGCTTGAGTTCTAATAAGTGATCCATGGGCGAGCGGCGGTGATACAGCACGCCCATCGAAAAAACTGTATCAAAGGCTTGCAAGTTAGCCGGCAAATCTTCGCAAGCAGTTGGCACAACAAATACGCGTTCATCCTGTAAAAAATGTTGCAGCGCCCAGTACTGCACTACAAATAAAGGTGAAGGTTCTATGCCTATTACTAAATCTGCGCCTGCCCCACGCATACGCCATGCGTGATAACCGCTGCCGCAACCAACATCCAACACGGTTTTTCCGCGCAGCGAATCTATATGCGGTGCGAGGCGTTGCCACTTCCAATCGGAACGCCATTCTGTGTCGATAAAAATATCAGCGATATTGAATGGGCCTTTGCGCCACGGGTGCAAGCCGCGCAAAGCGGTTTCTAGTTGCGTTGCTTGTTCTGTGTTAAGTGGATTTTGCGGCGTGAAAGAAACGGTATCGCTATCGAGAGAAACATTGCCTTTGTCTAAGACGGGAAGTTGCGCAACGCAATCCAACCAACGCGGTAAGTCACCCCAGCGCTCGCGATTGAAATGTTTCTCGATTGTAGAAGACAGCGTTTCTAGCCACGGTTCTAAGGCAGTATTTTTTAAGTGAGCGAACAGCGGTGTGTAGTCGCCAGTTTGGATGTGTCCAGTCATTTAATGGCGACCAAAGAAATAAAATTAAAACACTGAAACCATACGCCGATGGTTTGAAAGCCAGCTTTGCGAAGGCGTGCTTCGTGTGCGGCTAATGTTTCTGGGATAAGCACATTTTCCAATGCGGTGCGTTTTTGACTGACTTCTAACGCGGAATAGCCGTTAGTCATTTTGAAATCGTGATACAGCTCGGTGGTCAGTGCCTGCATTTCTGCGTTTTCAAAACAAATTTTTTCAGACAGGATCACCGCACCATTAGGTAGCAATCCTTCATAAATATTTTGCAATACTCTTTCACGCTCAGCGAGTGGCACAAACTGCAAAGTGAAATTGAGCACAACCACGCTGGCATTATTGATGGGAGTGTCTTGTAAGTTTTCGCACAGCAATTCAAGTTTGGCGTTTGATGATAAAGACGACAGCGCATCCGCGCAGCGCGTCAACATCGCTTTCGAATTATCAACTGCAACAAAAGTGATCGGACGATTATTGAGTTGCGCAGCCATCGCCAGCGTCGATGCGCCCAATGAACAGCCGAGATCGTAGCAGCGCGAGTTATCTTGCGCGTGGCGTGTGGCCAGCAAACCCGTCATGGTGATGATATTGCTGTAGCCGGGGATAGAGCGTTGCAGCATATCGGGAAACACAGCAGCAACGGATTCGTCAAAACGAAAACCGGCGATATTGTCGAGGTTGTTGGCGTAAATTGTGTCGCGCATAATTAATTTTGGTCGATGGATAAATCTGCACTGTGTGCATTGCTTTGTAATTGTGCAATGGATTTGATGCCGGGGATAACACTGCTAATGGCTGGATGTTGCAAACACCACGCACACGCCCAGCTTGCGGGATCAACGCCGACAGGCACGTGTTGTAACACTTGCAGTGCTTGCTCTATTTGCTGTTGATTGACTTCGGGTTTGCGCTCTGCGCGCACATCATTGTCGGGAAAAATAGTATCAGGCTGATATTTTCCTGACAAAAAACCGCTGGCGAGTGGTACGCGCGCCAACACGCCGAGATCTTGTCGTTGACAGGAGGGCAGCACGGCGTCCGCAGCTTTGGTGTTAATCGCGTTGTAAATGGTTTGAATCACAGAAACGCCGAGTGCGGTGGCGCGATCTACTTGATACAACTGATTGGGTTGGCCGATAGAAATCCCCAAAAAACGAATTTTGCCTGCTTGTACTTGTTTATTGAGCATCGTCCACAGCGCATCGTTGTCCAGTTGTTCGCGCGTACCGGAATGAAACTGATAAATATCGATGTAATCGGTTTGCAGCGCGCGCAATGAGGCTTCGAGTTGCAGCTGCACTTGTTCCGGTTGCCAGTGCGCTTCAGCGGGTAAATCGCTGGCGCGGTTATGACCAAATTTCGTGGCAATGATCCAGCGTTCGCGCGAGCTCTTTAATGCCTCGCCGATAAACGATTCAGAGACATGGTGGCCGTAACATTCAGCGGTATCGACCAAATTGATGCCCAGCTCTGCGCCGTGCGCGAAAATATCTGACACTTCGCTTTGGTTGAAATGCTTGCCCCAGTGATTGCCGAGCTGCCATGTGCCGATACCGACAGCGGATACCTGTAATTGGGTTTTGCCCAAGCGGCGATATTTCATGTGGGGAGTACCAGAAAGCGGGAAAACATTATTGAACCAATGCTGACTGTTGTAAACTTCGGTGCATATTTGTCTTTCTGTTTGAGGTGCTCATGCCGTCTTTTGACATCGTTTCTGAATTGGATAAACACCAAGTCACCAATGCTATCGATCAATCCAACCGTGTGGTTGGCAATCGTTTTGATTTCAAAGGTGTGGATGCGAAATTTGAATATGCAGATAAAGCGGTGACGATGCGCGCCGAGGCCGATATCCAAATTCAACAAATGTTAGATATTTTGCAGCAGACACTGGTGAAAAGCGGTATCGATTTGGCCTGTATGGAAATCAAAGACATCGAACACAGCGGAAAAACCGTGAAGCAGGTGGTGATTCTTCGCGAAGGTGTCGAGCAGGATTTGGCGAAAAAAATTATCAAGATGATTAAGGACAGTAAATTAAAAGTGCAGGCGGCAATTCAAGGTGAGCAAGTACGCGTGACAGGAAAAAAACGCGACGATCTGCAAGAGGTGATCGCTTTTTTGCGAACTGAGAAAGATGCTATCGGTCTGCCGTTGCAGTTCAATAATTTTCGTGATTGATACGCTATGAGCAACCCGATTCCACTTTGTGTCGATATGGATGGCACGCTGCTAAAGATAGACACATTGCTGGAGTTACTGATTGGTGCGGTTAAACAGCAACCTTGGGTAATTTTGCTGTTGCCTCTGTGGTGTTTTCGCGGGATTGCGTTTGTAAAGCGATCGCTTGCAGCACGCTGTGCTTTGCGCGTGGATTTGCTGCCAGAGAATGTGGAGTTCGCGGCATTTTTGCAGCGTGAAAAGAATCAAGGCAGAGACCTGTATCTAGTGACAGGCGCGTACAGTGATGTGGCAGAACAAGTGGCTGCACGCTACGGCTTTTTCTCTGGCGTACTTGCTACGACAGATAAAAACCTCACAGGAAAAGCCAAAGCGGATGCGATGGTTAATCAGTTTGGTGAAAAGGGCTTTGATTATGCTGGAAACAGTACAGTAGATTGTCCTTGTTGGGAAAGAGCGCGACAGTGTTATTTGGTTAATGCCAGTCCTGCAGAGACAAAAAAAATCAACGAGAAAATTGTATTCACGGAAAAATTTGATTTGCAGAGTGGCTTAACGCTGGCGGTGTTGCTGCGTGCTCTGCGCATTCACCAATGGGCGAAAAATGCATTGATATTTGTGCCTTTGCTGGCGGCGCATCGCGTTCTGGAATGGGAATTGTTGCGCGATACGCTGCTGGCCTTTTTGGTTTTTGGTTTTTGTGCATCATTTTCTTATGTGCTGAATGATCTGTGTGACCTAGATGCCGACCGGCAACATCGCAGTAAATGTAAAAGGCCTTTTGCCAGTGGAGTATTGGCAATTCCTTTGGGATTGGCGGTAGCTGCAATTTTGGCGCTGAGTTCGGTGTTGATCTCATTCATGCTGCCGTTGAAGTTTTTTTATAGTTTGTTGATCTACTTTGTCGTAACGCAAGCTTACACACTGCGTTTGAAGCATATTCCTATACTTGATGTCGCTGTATTAGCTGGTTTATACGCTTTGCGCGTGATAGCGGGCGGATTCTCTGCTCAGGCTGAAACTTCTTTTTGGTTGTTAGCTTTTTCATGTTTCATCTTTTTTAGCTTGGCCATAGTAAAGCGTTTGTCAGAATTGCAAATTGTAGAAGTAGATAGCAGCAATACTTCTATACAATATCGTGGTTATCGAACAACCGATACACCTGTGTTGATCGGTTTGGGCACGGCAAGTGCCATGATGGGCGTATTGGTTTTAGCTTTGTACATCAATAGCCCCACGGTTACTGCGTTGTATAGCAGTCCACGCTATTTATGGTTGTTGTGTCCCATTATGGCGTTGTGGCTGGGTCGTGTATGGTTGATCACTGGTAGAGGAGAGATGCACGACGATCCAGTCATTTTTGCATTGCGTGATCGCCTCAGTTGGCTGTTCTTTGTTTTGGCCGGAGTATTTATGGTTGTTGGAGCAAATTTCTAATGACAGCAACGCGTCATTCTTGGGGGCGCTATTTCCATTACCAACAAAAAGAATTTGATTTTTGTTGGCAGCAAGATTCACTACCACAAGTCGAAGTTTCTTTGTTGCCATATGGCTTGGGTCGTAGTTACGGCGATAGTTGTTTGAACGATGGTGGTGCTTTAATTCACGCGCGCCATCTCGATCATTTTATTCAGTTCGATAAAAGTACGGGTGTGCTGTGTTGTGAAGCTGGCGTTACGCTGGCAGATATTTTGAACTTATGCGTGCCAGAAGGATGGTTTTTACCCGTTACACCTGGAACAAAGTTTGTGACAGTGGGCGGTGCGATTGCCAACGATGTGCACGGAAAAAATCATGTCGCTGACGGCACATTTGGACGACATATAAAGTCATTTGAATTGTTGCGCAGCAGTGGAGAGCGGTTGCTGTGTTCGCTAACAGCACAGCCAGAATTATTCGCAGCAACGATCGGTGGTTTAGGATTAACGGGCTTTATTACTTGGGCTGAGTTGCAATTAATTCCCGTACACAATGCCTTTGTGCAGGACGATTCTTTTCAGTGCGACAATCTAGATCATTGTTTACAGCTGTTTGAACAATCGCGCGAGACGCATCGCTATCGCGTGGCGTGGATAGATTGTTTGGCGCAAGGTAATGCTCTGGGGCGCAGTATTTTTTCACGCGCTAATCACTGTGCAGATACTGCGTTACCTGTGGTGCATCAGCCTAAAAAGAAGTTGTCTGTGCCGATTACTTTCCCTCCCTATGTGTTGAATCGCTACAGTGTGCAGGCGTTCAATGCTTTGTATTTTCGCAAGTTGCGTGCGCGCAGAAAACAATCGCGTTTGGATTACGATAGCTTTTTTTATCCCTTGGATAATATCCATCACTGGAATCGCATCTACGGGCCACGCGGATTTTTGCAGTACCAATGTGTTGCCACCAAAGAACCGCGTGCCGCATTACAAGCTTTATTGACGAGAATTGCGCAATCCGGTCAGGCTTCTTTTCTCAGTGTGTTGAAAGAGTTTGGTGATTTGCCTTCACCCGGGATGCTTTCGTTTCCGCGTCGCGGCTACACCTTGGCGCTGGATTTCCCTAATCTCGGCGCGAGCACTTTGAATTTACTGAATGATTTGGATGCTATTGTGCGCGAGGCAGAAGGCGCTATTTATCCAGCCAAAGATGCGCGTATGTCGCCAGTAATGTTTCAGTTGAGTTATAAAAACCTTGACGCGTTTTCTGCGTATATTGATCCAAAGTTTTCTTCCAGCTTTTGGCGTCGCGTTTGTCCGTAATAAAATAAAGGAGAGTACATGAATATTGTTATAGCGGGAGCGACTTCGGCGATTGCGCAGGCTTGGGCGCGATTGCGTGCGGTACAGGGCGATAGTTTTTATTTGTTGGGCAGAGATAGTCAAAAGCTAGAAGCCGTTAAAAATGATTTGCTGACGCGCGGTGCGCGGGAAGTGTTGATACAGATTGCTGATTTTTCTCAGTCACAAAATTACGCAGAGCTAGTTGGTGGTATTTATACAACATGGTCGGTGGTGGATGTAGTTTTGTTTGCGCAGGGCAGTATGCCCACACAACAATCGTTAGAAGAAAATATCGATAGCATTCGTCCGCTGTTTGAAATCAACGCCATGAGTTATATGCAACCAGCGGTCTTGTTTGCTGAACGCATGGCGCAAAAAAACTCAGGCAGCGTGGTGTTGATTTCTTCGCCCGCTGGAGATCGCGGGCGGCAGAGCAATTATTTTTATGGCGCGAGTAAAGCGGCGGTGACGGTGTTTGCCAGTGGTTTGCGCAATCGCATGGCAAAAAAAGATGTGCAGGTGCTGACGGTTAAGCCCGGTTTTGTCGATACGCCGATGACGGCGGGTATGGATAAAAGTGGTCCGCTGTGGGCGCAACCAGAGCAAATTGCGCAGTGCATTGAGCGCGGTATTCAGAAAAAAAGTGATGTAATTTACGCGCCGTGGTTCTGGCAATACATCATGCTAATCATTCGCCACATCCCTGAAAAAATCTTCAAGCGTTTATCGTTGTGATTTTTTAGTGTGGCAGTGTAAAGGTTACGGTAGCCGTGGTTTTTGCCACATCGCCCGTATTGAGCGTGATAACGGCTGTGATGCTTTGCTCATCTTTGGCAGTAATTTCGCCGCGTAAAATCATTTCGTCGTCAGGACAAAAAGAATCTTTCATACGAAATGACATTTTGCGTATGTCGGCGGCTGCGCCCGCCCAGTCGGTGATGAATTTGCTAATCCAGCCGGCTTGCGATGGCGAATTGAGAATAATGCCGCGCAAGCCCGCTTTGGTCGCAGCTGCGTGATCGTGATGGATGGGCTGCCAGTCGCGCGTCGCGGCGGCTGCGCTGATAATTTTTTGCGCGCTTAAAGTTGTGCGCTGTTCAGGAATGGTGTCACCCACTTGTACGCTAGCGGCAGTCAGTGCGGGCATGATCAATTCCTGTTGTAGCCGAAAAAATTCAGTGTTTCGATGCCGGCGATTTCATCGCGCTGGTTTTTGTAAGTGACATCAATCACCCAACTACGACCCGTGCCGAGTTTATTGGTTTTCAATTCACTCACTTCGCGCAGTGATTGCTCGGCGCGCAACTTATCGCCCACGCGCACGGCAACACCAAATTCAAAGCCGAGTTCACTGACAATACCGCGCGGCAGTTGCAGTAAATCTTTGACGCGAAAATGCAATTCCAACGGGCGATTTTGTGGCTGATTACCGCGCGTTGGTGTCCACGGATGCGGGCGGTTGTACGCGCTCAACATCCCCGGCGGTGAAATGCCTTCTTGCCAGTAACGCGGGTTGCCGTCTTCCACTGCAGAGCAAAAGTTTTCGATGGCAGATTGCTCCACGCACACTTCGGCTTCATCAACGACGACAACTTTGCCTATCCAGTCTTGAATTTGTTGCGGTAGTTCCGACACAAACACTCCTTGACCCCCTCGCCCCTCTGGGGCACTCCCCCTACTTCGCAGGGGGAGATCGCATCCTCCACTATGTAATAGGGGAGGTGCCGCGTAGCGGTGGAGGGGTCATTTTTTTACATCACCAGCGGCAATTCAAGACCGCGGCGCGCGATGATATTTTTTTGCACTTCAGAAGTGCCGCCGCCGATGGTGTCCAACGCAGTCGCGCGCAGTGAATGTTCCCATTTACCGTGGCAAGGTGCGTGTTCAACACCTTCGTGCAACATACTGCTAGGGCCGAGAATATCGAGCGAAGCATTGGCAAGGCGTTGACCGAGTTGTGTGCTGAACAATTTACACATTGCCGCTTCAACGGTCGGCACGCCACCTTTCACGGCGGCAGCAATGACGCGGCGTTGCAACATCACAGCAGTTTCTAAATCAGTAGACAATTGCGCGACCAATTTGCGCACATGTGGATCATTTTTTAATGGCTGACCGTCGCGTGTTTCCTGTTTGATCATATCGACAAACACTTCAAATTTTTTCTGTAGTGGGCCGACGGTGTAGAGCGTGAAGCGTTCGTAGTCGAGTGCTTCGCAGATGTACACCCAGCCTTTGTTGAGCTCGCCGACCAGTGCGTCTTCCGGTACGAACACATCGTCAAAAAACACTTCGTTGGTGCGATGGTCGCCCATGGTTTTGATTTCGCGCACGGTGATGCCGTCGGAGTTCATCGGAATCAAAAATAAAGAGATGCCTTTGTGTTTCGCCGCTTCAAAATCGGTGCGCGCCGCGAGCCAATACCATTCGGCAAAATGTGCGGAAGTGTTGAAGATTTTTTGACCGTTCACTTTCCAGCCGCTGTCGACTTTTTCCGCTTTTAATTTCAGGGAAGCGAGGTCAGAGCCCGCGCCAGGCTCGGAATAGCCCAAACAGAATTCGATGTCGGCGTTGAGGATTTGTGGCAAAAATTCGCGTTTTTGTTTTTCAGAACCGTGGCGAATCAGCGTCTTGCCCACGCAACCTACGCCTTTGCCGATCAAAGGTGCGCCCACGGAGGCCAGCTCTTCGTTGACGAGGTATTCGAAAATACCCTCTTTGGCTTGGCCGCCGTATTCCACGGGCCAGCTCATGCCGAGGAAGCGTTTCTTGGCCAGTTGCTTGTTGAATTCGCGGCGTTCAGGGCTGTCAGCCAGCATAGAGTCGGCTTCGCGGTCGGGGCTCATGACTTCCTTGGCGTAGGGTTTCTTGGCTTCTTCTGCCAAGAAAGCGCGCACATCGCGAATGAACTGTTGCTGATCGGGGCTGAATTCAAAATCCACGGCAAGCTCCTCGGTGAATCGTTGTCGGAATCGGGGGCGCTATTTTCGCTGGATTGTGGGGGCGGTGCTAGTGAAAAGTGAGGGGAGGGGCTGCGGATGTTACAAAAGCCAGATAAAGAGAAGGCTCCCGAGGGAGCCTTCTGCTGCGAGCTGATCAGTCGCCTTTAACGATGGTGCAAGTTTTACCGAAGAAGGGGTAGAAACCTTGTGTGTGGAAGTCAGCAGTAGACACTTCGGTGATGCCACCATTGGCTTTAGCTGCTGCAATAGAGGCGTCGCCACTGTTGACCAAGCCGATGATGGTAGACGCACAAGCGGTACCAGTTTTGCTAGTGCCGCGGTGAGAGGTGGCCACGATGGGGCCTTTCACATTGGTGATTAAGCCAGTTGAAACCGGAGTGTAGCCTGTGGCACAGCCGCCTAACAGGGCAACAGAGGACAGAGCTGCGATAGTGGCAATTTTCTTCATCATGATAGATTTCCTTTTGTCAGTTTGAGATGTTGTGTTTCTCGCCGACCATATCCGGCGGCAGGCTCAGTAAACCACAGGTATCCCGTGTCGCCAAGCAGCATTTTATCTCATAAGGTCTTTCAGTAAGATGGCGCATCGCGTATCTCAACTTTCGTTGACATATATCACCTGATCACTAGGAACTTTTATGCCTGTCAGCAAAAAATCGACTCCAAAAAATATTGCCAAGAAAAATGCGTTTTATGCGCAATCGGGAGGTGTGACTGCGGTCATTAACGCTTCAGCGGCGGGTGTAATTGAAACCTGTCGCGCACACAGTGACAAAATTGGCAAAGTGTACGCGGGCGCAAATGGCATCATCGGTGCATTGCGCGAAGAGTTGATCGATACCGGTAAAGAAAGTGCTGCGACTATTCATGCGTTAATTCATACGCCATCAGGTGCGTTTGGTTCTTGCCGCTATAAATTAAAAGGTTTTGATCAACATCGCGCTGAATACGAACGCTTGATTGAAGTGTTTCGCGCGCACAACATCGGTTATTTCTTTTACAACGGCGGCGGCGATTCTGCCGATACCTGTTTAAAAATTTCGCAGTTGTCAGAAACGATGGGTTATCCAATCCAAGCCATTCATGTGCCTAAAACAGTCGACAATGATTTACCGATTACAGATAACAGCCCTGGTTTTGGATCGGTCGCAAAATATGTTGCCGTTTCAACAAAAGAAGCGGCGCTGGATGTGGCTTCGATGTGTGAAACATCCACCAAAGTTTTTATTTTGGAAGTGATGGGGCGCCATGCCGGTTGGATTGCTGCTGCCGGTGGTTTGGCAGCGGAACAGGAAGGCGATGCGCCACACATTATTTTGTTTCCAGAAGTTGCGTTTGATAAAGCCAAATTTTTGAAGCGTGTAAAAGAAACCGTCACTAAAAATGGTTATTGCGTGGTAGTGGCCAGTGAAGGTGCGCAGTACAAAGACGGCACTTTTTTGGCGGATGCCGGCTCTGTGGATGCTTTTGGTCACAAACAGTTGGGCGGCGTGGCGCCAACCCTCGCGCAAATGGTGAAAGAGGAATTGGGTTACAAATACCATTGGGCGCTGGCAGATTATTTGCAGCGCGCAGCTCGCCATATCGCATCCAAAACCGATGTCGAGCAGGCGTATGCAGTGGGTAAAGCGGCGGTGGAAATGGCGCTAAAAGGAAAAAATGCAGTGATGCCTGCGATCACGCGCGGCACGGGCAAAAAATACAGTTGGACAATTACCGAAGCGCCGCTGGCAAAAGTCGCCAATGTCGAGAAAAAAATGCCACGCGATTACATCAGCAAAGACGGTTTTGGTATCACGCCAGCTTGCCGTGAGTATTTGGCGCCGCTGATTCAAGGTGAAGATTATCCACCGTACAAAAATGGTGTGCCGCAGTACGCGCGCTTGAAAAAAGTGATGGTGGAGAAAAAAATCAAAGCGGATTTCAAGGTGAGCAAGTAAACGCATGGCGACAATCAAAATTAGCCATGCGCACAAATTGCCAGAGCGCGCCGTGCGCGCTGCGCTTGATGAATTGATTGAGACGCTCGAGGACGAGTATCAAATTGTCAGCACATGGCATGGGCAGCGCGTGGAGTTTCACCGCAGCGGTGCCAGCGGCACGCTGACGCTGCAGCCGCATCAGGTGGATGTCGAAATAAAACTGAGCATGGTGCTATCGATGTTTGAGAAGAAAATTCGCAGCGCCATTACTGCCTTTTGTGAGGAAAAATTAGCCAGTTAATCGCTGGCAACATTCACAATCTCTTCACGTTTGCCCTGCTTGAATGCCGCACCTTTGCGTGCGGATATCCGGGTCGATTCATGCCTTTTTCTAAGCAGTCATTCAGCCACAAAAAAACCGTTTTACTGTGTCTCATCGTCAGTGCCGCATTAGTGCTGGGCACGCTGGCTTGGCTGCGTTTTGCGCCGGTTACGGCGGCGGAGGGCTGGACAGTAACGGTGGCGCAAGACAATTTAGACCGCATCGTTTCCTTGGCGCGTATGCCCGATAACAGCATTTTTGCCACGCTGTCGGAGAAACAGCATCTAGGAGATAAAGGCAAAGGACGGTTGATTAAGCTGGATATTCCAGCGCAAAAATACACGGTGCTGGCAGAAGGATTTATACAAACCTGATGGCTTGCTGCCTTACAACGGTGGCGTGGTGTTGACGCAGGGTATCCAGAAAAGTCGATGCTGTTTTGGAAAGATGGCGTGATGCAAACCTTGCTGACTATCGTCAAACCGGAATCGATAGTGTTGAATTCGGATGGGCATTGGTTGGTGATTGAAGATGCTGCCAATGGTCGCCTACTCGACATTGATCCCAAAACCTATCAACAAAAAGAATTGGTGGGCGGCTTTGATTCCGGCGAAGGCGTGTGCGTGGACAAAAATAAACGCATCTTTGTGGTCGATAACAAAATCCCCGACTTGTTGGAGTATGTGGATGGCAAGCTGCGCCATATTCCCGCTAAGATGCGCGGCGCAGGGTTTTTGCGTTGCACCGATAAAGGTATTTGGATTACCGAAGATATTACCAATAGCGGGCATCTCTGGTTTTACGATTACAAAAACTTTTATGCCGTGGCTTCGCACTTGCACGCGCCACAATCAGTTTTAGAAGAGAGTGATGGCTCTATCCTTGTGGCTGAACAAGGGCGTTCGCGGCTGTTACGGTTTTCTCGCATAGAGGTTTCTGAGTGAGCAATTCATCAATGAATAAACAATACACTTTAGCCAGTCACTGCAAATTTATGCTGTTGGCTATGCTCACAATGATGATGCTGTTTTCCTTGGCGCGGGTGGCGCTGTATCGCTACAACATTGATTTAGCCAGTGCGTTATCTGCAAAAGATGTGTGGATAAGTTTTGGTATCGGTTTGCGATTTGATTTGATGGTGGTCAGTATTTTTTCTGTACCGCTTTTGGCTGGATTTATTTTCCCTGCATCATCTAGACTGCGTAAGTTTTTTATTGTCTGGCTCTCTTTTGTTTCGTCAATTTCCATTTTTTTCTGTATAGCTGAGTTGGATTTTTACCGTGAGTTCCATCAAAGGCTCAACAGTTTAGTGTTTGAGTACATGAAGCAAGACCCTAAAACAGTTATCAGTATGTTGTGGAATGGATTTCCGTTGTTTCGCTACTTATTGGCGTGGGCAGTGTTGTCTGGATTGATTTATTGTTTCTATCGCTGGTTGAGTGCAAAAACGCTGAGAGCGACACAAAGCGAACTGATTGGTAAAAATGCAGCGCCTTGGTGGTTGCGCTTTGTGCTTTGCGTGGTTGTGATGTTTGCGTTAGTGCTGGGCGCGCGCGGCACGCTGCGCGAAGGTCCGCCATTGCGTTGGGGCGACGCATTTCACGGACAAAATCTTTTTGCTAACCATTTGGGTTTGAACGGCGTGTTTACTTTGTATAAAGCTACGCGCACTGGCAATGGCAAAACCGATAAAAACTTTTGGCTGAATGCCATGCCGATAGAGCAGGCGACAGCAATTGTGAAAGATTTATTGCTCACACCTCAAGACGCGTTGGTGGGCGGCAAAGAGCATCCTCTGTTACGCACACACAAAGGCAGCCCGATTACACACGCTGCCAATGAAAAAAAACCTAATGTTGTTGTTATTTTGATGGAAAGTTTTTCTGGTGTGTTTACCGGTGCGCTGGGGAATGATCTGAACATCACGCCTTCGTTTGACCAAATTGCCAAACAAGGCCTGTTGTTCACGCGATTTTCAACGGCACACGCATCAAGGGATGTTTGCCACGTTCGCGTGTTTCCCCAATTTGCCCGGCTATGAATACTTAATGCAGGAGCCGGAAGGTACGCACAAGTTTTCTGGTTTGCCCTTGCTGTTGCACAGAGAGGGCTATCAAAACATCTACATCTATAACGGTTCTTTTTCTTGGGATAACCAAGAAGGATTTTTTCGCAATCAAGATGTCACAAAATTTATTGGTCGCGATGATTTCGTGAATCCTGTTTTCGTCAATCCTACTTGGGGTGTGTCTGATCAAGATATGTTTGATCGCTCCGTCACAGAATTAAATGTGCTCGCAAAAAATGACAAGCCGTTTTTTGCGATGCTGCAAACTTTATCGAATCACACGCCTTATGCCATGCCTACGCCGCTGCCGGTTCCGGCAGTTACAGGACAAGGCATCTTGAACGAACATTTAACGGCAATGCGTTATGCGGATTGGGCGTTGGGACAGTTCTTCCAAAAAATTGAAAAAGAGCCTTGGTATAACAACACGATTTTTGTTTTGGTAGGTGACCACGGGTTTAGCACCAGCAATCAAGTCACGGATATTGATTTGCTGCGCTTTCGTGTGCCACTGTTAATTATTGGCCCTAAAGTGCGTGAAACTTTTGGCGCGACTACCGATCGCGTTGCAACACAAAATGACATTGCTCCAACCGTGATGGGTTTGATTGGTGATTCGTTTACGCATCAATGTTGGGGGCGCGATGTATTGTCGGTGAAAGACACGGGTTTTGCGCTGATTAAACCATCAGGCAATGATGAAATTGTCGGTTATGTGCGCGACAGTCATATCGTGATTAAACGACCCAATGCTACACCGGAATTGTATCGCTACGATGTCAAACAAACGGCGCATGCAGAATTGTTGAATGATGAGGTGGAAAACAAACAAATGGCGACAACGCTCGCTGCTTTTGTTGAGCGCGCCACGCGCAGCCTGCTGGATAACACAGCAGGTGCGGGGCAGTAAGAGCGTGTGTTAATTACAACGCAGGTGTGTAGGTGATAGTTGCCATATAACCAAAGCCTTCCGTGTTGTAGCGTTCGTTGAGGTGATATTCCTTATCAAATAAATTGGTAAGTTTTAATTGCAGCTTCACTTCTTTCGTGAGGTTGTAACCGGCGCGTAAATTTACCAAGCCGTAGCCGCCTTCAACATTGTTGTTCCCGCGATCAGTGTAGCGTTTGGTTTGTGCAATCACTTCTGTGCCGAATTCAAATGCCCCCCAATTTCGACTGACATCTAAATTCATGCTGGTGCGTGGGCGATAAATTAAAAGATTATCGTGATCAGCTCCTTTGCCGTCATAACGCGCATCGATATAGCTGGTGTTGAAGGCGATGTTCCACTCTTGAATCGCAGTGGCTAATTCAAATTCCACACCTTGAATCTCGGCTTTATCGACATTGCTCGGTGTATAAAACCAAGAGCCAGCGGGTACTTCTGCCCATTCGATCAGTTGATCGACATTATTTTCAAATACATTGACAGACCAAGTACCCCAAGATGGCGTGCCTTTTAACCCAATCTCATAGTTGATGGACTCTTCTGGTTTTAAGTTAGGGTTGCCCGCTGACCAAGGCGTGATAGGCCAAAACAAATCATTAAATGTTGGTGCGCGAAATGCAGTGCCGTAAGAAGTGACGAACTTCAAATCGTCGCGCAGTGTATAGCCATAACTGATATTGCCGGTGGCGTTGTTGTGGTATTGCTCGTGGTTGTCATTGCGCAAACCCAATACTAATTGGTGTTTACCTATCTCCATTTGTTCTTGGAGAAAAGTGCCGACATTGTCGCGTTCTTTAACCGGTTTTCCCGTAGCGTCAGTGAAAGTGGATGTGCTTTCTACTTCATCGTTGTAGTAATCCACGCCGCCGGTAAATACATGATTGACCTCGCCTGTTTTGAAAGAAAAATCGTTCTGCCAGCTCGCAGAAGTCCGGCGCGTGACAAACTTACTGAAAGTAGCTTTGTTCAAATCATCAAAATCTTCTGATGTATTTCTCGTTTCGCCAAGTTGCACGGTGCTTTTCCAAATATCACTAACGACAGGCTGCTCCCATTTGAAAGAAGTGGTTTCTAGGCCTGATCTTGAATAGGGCTGAGCGGTGGGTAAAAATCCATTGTCGTATTCGTTTTCGCTATTGGATTTATAATGTGATAACTGAATATCGGCGTCATTATCAAAGTGATAGCCTAGTGACGCGCCGATTGTGGTATTGCGATATGCATCGCGATCAAAATTGGTGCCAGCATCATCAATCAAATAATCAATACCATTGGTGCCGTAGTGAGAAGCAGAAAAACTGCCACGGAAGCCATCTTTTGCGCCGTTCACACTCAACACTGTTTCCTGCGTGCCGTTTTTCCCAAAACCGTAAGAAATTTTTGGATGCAATCCCGCTTTGCCACCCTGCTTGGTGAAAATTTGTATCACACCACCAATAGCATCTGCGCCGTATAAACTAGAGCGCGGGCCGCGCACAATTTCGATGCGCTCAATTTGATTAATATCCAGCGATTCCAGCGGCGAATTACCGAGTGTTGCACTGTTAATGCGTTGGCCGTCGATCAAAAATAAAGTGTGTTCTGAGTCTGTTCCGCGTAAAAATAAACTCGCAACGGAACCTTGACCGCCTGCGGTACTGATGCTCACGCTGGGAATACGACGCAATAATTCTGTCACGCTATTGGCTTGAAACTGTTCGATGTCTTCTTGTGTATAAACTGTGGCGGGAGCAAGAGTGCTGGCGGCAGTTTCTTCTGTGCGCGTTGCCGTCACTAAAACAGTTTTTAACGTGTTGTCGGCTGCTTTTGTGTTGTCGTCATCCGCTAAAACGGGTTGCGTCAATGTAGCGAGTAGAGTGATGGATAGTGTGGTGTGCAGTGAAAAATATTTCATAAAAACCTCAATGCGATGTGAGTGACATGCGTTTGAGGAGGGATACGGAACAGGCGAGACATCCTTGCACACCAGCCGGATGAAGCCCTCCGCTCATCGTAGCTATTGGGAATTTGATTCCCGTGTGTCGCAGGCCGGTCTCCGGGCTCACAGGTGGCGATTGCCGGTTGGCGCCTTCCCATGCGGCTCTTGTGAGCGATGCACAGTGGCGTGTTGCCAACCTAAACCTGTTTACCGTTGCGGGGGCAGCGTTGGGATGATCGCAAGCGATGGCACCAACTTCCCATTTCACCAGCGGCCAGAAAGACGCGCCGGAACCTGTAACAGCGGGCGGCACTGTAGCCCTATCTGGCAGTCAGGACAACCGTAGGAAACTTAGGGGGATTGCAATGCAGCTAGCGCAGCCGCCAGCCGCGACCACTGCGCTTCGGTGGCAGGCAAGCCAAGCCGTAAGCTTGACGGTTCGGTGTAGTAGCGCGTGAGAATGCCTCGCGCCGCGAGCTGTTGGTGGATGCTGTGTGCGTGCGGTGTTCGCAGCCATTGAAACAGTGCACAGCCACCGGTGGGTGTGAGCGCGTGCGCAGAGAGTAGTTGCGATAAGCGCGATGAGAGTTGTGGGAGCAATGTGCGCTGCTGTTCCTGCCATGCCACATCAAACAGCGCGCGTTGCGCGGCGATGCGCGAAGGATGGCTGATCGGCCAAGGCCCTAGTGCTTCGCGTAAAGCAGAGAGCAAGTTTTGTTCAGCAAATACAAAGCCGACACGCGCACCAGCCAAACCAAAAAACTTTCCGAGCGAGCGCAACACAATCAAGCCACTTTGCTGTGTGTGTGTCACTAAGCTGTGTTGTGAATTACAGTCGATAAAGGCTTCATCGACAATCAAACAGCCATTTTTTTTCTTTAGATAGGCGTGCCACTGCAATAGTTGTTCGCGTGCAAAAACTTTGCCGGTGGGGTTGTTGGGGTTGACCAATAACAGCACATCCAAGTGTTCGATTTGTGTGTCAATCTCTGTTTCATCCAGTGCGTATAAGGTATGGCCGGCGCGCTGCCATGCGTGCGCGTGCTCGTTGTAAGTGATACGCAAAACACCAACGCGTTTAGCTCGCTTAAATAAAAAAGGCAGCGTTTGTATAGCTGCTTGTGAACCGGCAACGGGTAGCAGGTGTTCTGTTTGATAATAACGCGCTGCGAGTGTGATGAGTGGGTCATCATCTTCCGGTAGGCGATGCCATACGGTGTGATGAATTTTTCCTACAGGAAACGGTGTGGGATTTAAGGCAGCGGAAAGATCAAGCCAATCTTCTAGTGGAATATTGTATTGCTTGACTGCGCTGCGCAGTTTTCCACCGTGCTCAAGCATAAAAAAAATAAAAAACTGTGTAGAGAAAAATCCATAGGCCAGTGCTGCGCTGCACTAATTGCAATGCGCGAGCGATATCTGCTGTTTGAGGTGGAATGCCTTCACCCATCATAATTTTCTCTTTGATTTCGCCGTGATAAGACGCCGTGCCGCCCAGCGTAATTTGTAAGGCGCCGGCACCGGCGGTCATCACCGGTCCGCCGTTTGGGCTTGCACAAAAAGAGGCTTGCGTGCGCCAGCAATGCAGTGCGCGTTTAAAGTTGCCCAATAGCGCAAAAGTGAACGCAGTGAGACGAGCGGGAATCCAGTTCAATACATCGTCCAGCTTTGCGGCAAAAGTGCCGAAATAATGATAGCGATCGGTGCGGTAGCCCCACATTGCATCTAGCGTGTTCGCCGTACGCAGCAAAACTGCGCCAGGTGCGCCGAACACGAAAAACCAAAACAGCGTGGCGAAAACAGCGTCGTTACCATTTTCTAAAATAGACTCAATCGTCGCGCGTGTGATTTGCGTTTCATCCATATTTTCTGTGTCACGACTGACAATCATCGCCACTTGTTTTCTAGCATCATCAAGAGAATTGCTTTCTAGTGGAATGCGAATGGCGTTAGCGTGTTCACACAGGCTTTTTAATCCTAAACACAAATAGAGTAGTGCGATAGAAAAGAAAGTACCGATGGTGGGAAGTTTTACCAGCATCAGCGCCAGAAGTGTGATCGGCAGCAATAAACACAGCACAGCTAAAAATCCGCACCACTGTTGTTTAACAAAAGACGCTTTAGCACTGGGATGAAAGTAATTTTCGATAATGTTGGCGCAGCGACCAAAAAAAACCAGTGGATGCGCGCGCCGTGGTTCACCCAGTGCGCTATCCAATAAAATTGATAGCAGTGGAATAAAAGGCATTAGCGCCACTGCAATTTTTCGTGCAGAGTGACAACATCGCCGATAATCGTTAGCGTCGGTGCGGTAACATTTTCAGCGTGTACGCGTTCGTTGATAGTGGCGAGTGTGGCAATCACCACGCGCTGTTGCCGCGTGGTGCCTTTTTCAATGAGAGCGACGGGCGTTTGCGGATCGCGTCCATGTGCAATCAATTGTTCGCAAATCGCTTGCAAGCCAATGAGTCCCATATAGAAAACTAATGTTTGTGTGGGATCCATTAATTCTGGCCAGTGCAAATTGACCTCGTGATTTTTTAAATGGCCGGTGATAAAACGCACGGATTGCGCGTAATCGCGGTGCGTTAAAGGAATCCCCGCGTAAGCAGCGCAACCGCTGGCGGCCGTGATGCCCGGTACTACTTCAAAAGGAATATTAGCTGCCGCGAGCTCTTCAATTTCTTCACCGCCACGACCAAAAATAAATGGGTCACCGCCTTTTAAGCGCAAGACTTTTTTTCCGCTGCACGCTTCGTCTATCAATAATTGGTTGATGCCACCCTGCGGTACGCTGTGTTCACTGCGCGCTTTGCCGACATAAATTTTTTGTGTTTCAGCGGGAATTAACGCCATGATGTCATCAGACACGAGACGATCGTAAATCACCACATCGGCTAGCTGCATTAAACGCAGCGCTTTGATGGTCAACAAATCCGGATCACCGGGGCCTGCACCCACTAACCAAACAATGCTGTGATGTGTTGGGGAAATAGTGCTCATACATCGCAACCTGCGCGGTGGTAAATCAGATCTTCAACGGGCGTGCCACCGACTAAATGCTCGCGAATAATGCGATCCATATTGGCATCGGTGACATTGTAGTACCACACGCCATCGGGCTGTACCGCCATCACTGGGCCTGATTTGCAGGTGGCAAAGCAGTGCGCACGCGTGCGTTTGACACGCAGTGCACCATTATCGATACCTGCCGCTTTAAATTTAGCGCCGAGGCTATCGAATAATTGTTGCGATTCGCCATTTTCCGTACAGCGTGGACCGGTGCAGACAATCAAGTGGCGTTTGTATTCGCCCAGCTTGGGTTTTTCCAGTGACGCTTGTGCGGTAGCAATTAACTTACTCATCGCTGTTGCTCTCTTCGTCGCCATAAACATCGGCATCACTAACGACTAAGGCGATTTGTTTTTGTAATGTGGCGATATCGAATACAGGTTTGTTATCGCGTGGCAGTAGTGAAAAAATAGCGTTGTCGTGTTTGTCGATAAAGTACAAACCCTGCACTGTTTTTTCTTGCGATGCTGTTTGCTCGGCGAGTAACCAGACGCGATCTACTTCACTCCATTTAATGTGTAAATGGAAATGCTCAGTGATTAAATTGAGCCAATCGCCTTTGTGTGAAAAGCCGAGTGAGTCCATCAGCAGTTCGGCAATTGCGCCGTTACCTTGACGCACGATGCCGCGAATTTTTGGCCATTGTCTGGCAATATCTAGCGCTTTTTCATTATCTTGCTGTTGAATGCAGACAGCATAAAAAGGTGCTGCCGCTTCGCCTTCGGCCAGTGTAGAAACGGCCTGCAACAAATTGCCGATAGGCATATCAAAATGTGCAGATGCATCGCGCAAATTTTTGTTGGGATTGCTTCGCAGCCATTCGCGCGCCAGTGCTTTCCAGCCGAGTAAGCCGCTAGTCAGTGAACGACCGGATTGCTCGCCTTCTCGTACGGCGTCGCTGCCAATAGCTGTGGTGTATTTATTGGCGTAGCCGCGCGGCGTCACCATCAAACCTTCGCGCACAAAAGTGTTGCTGTTGCCGATCAACACCGTGGAGCATACCGATATCCGCTTCTGCCATTTTTTCCAGCGTGCTGAGTTCAATGTTTTGGCGGACGATAAGCCGATTTCACAGCGCGACGGGCGTTTCAGGCTTGCGATATTGCAACAAAATTCGTTGTGCTTCGACGATTTGTTGTGTGCGACGCCCACTTTTGGGGTTGTATAACGCGATAACAAAATCGGCGCGTGCGGCTGCTTCAATGCGACGCATGATCGTCGGCCACGGTGTTAACAAATCCGATAAAGAAATGGTGCAGGCATCGTGCGTTAAAGGTGCGCCGACCAATGCGGCACAGCTATTAATCGCGGAGCTGCCCGGCACCACTTCCACTTCCACGCCATCACCCGGTTTCCAGCCACTTTCCAATAGCACTTCGTAAGTGGGACCGGCCATACCGTATACGCCGCTGTCACCGGAAGAAATCAGCGAAACGATTTTTCCTGCTCGTGCGCGCGACAGCGCTTCGTGGCATCGATCCAACTCTTCAGTCATGCCTTTGCGAATAACTTCTTTGTTCTCAATTAAATCTGCCACTAATTTAATATAGGTGGTGTAACCAATGATGGTGTCGGAAACAGCGATCGCTTCGCGCGCACGCGCCGTCATGTGCGCTTCACTGCCAGGACCTAAACCAACCAAGAAAATTTTTCCGTTACTCATAGAGGGATTCTCACAATAGAAATGGTGACATTTTTTCCATCTGTGCCGCGTAGTTTGTGTTTCTCTACTAGCAAATCTTGCAGTGTGGTATCGGCTGCTAATAACGCCGCTGCTTCAGCAACGGCGGGCGTGCCCATAAATTTCAACACGGTATTGGATGGATTGGGTACACGCACTTGCGCGAGTTGCTCGGCTGTAAAAAACAGCAGCATTTTGTTTTCACTGCGCGTTAAATCAAGGAAAGCAACCTCATCATTTTTTTTGTCGATAGTGGCAAACACAGCGATGTGCGCTCGCGTGGCATTGATACTGGTCAGCGCCGCATCCAATGCACTATTGAGTGTTTCCAATAACGCGCCGCGATCACAGCCTAGCCCGACGGATAATTTCATACCGCCTCCAGCGGTGGGCGATACACCACAAGGCGTTCGTGCAATTGCTGCCATTGTGCTTCAGAAACTTCTGCGTGTGTGACCCACAGCACCGATTTGTAACGCGATAAATCGACATCAGAAAATTGTTGAAAAAGATGAATGTTGTCCGGCAGTGGGTTCGGGCGCGTCCACCAATGCGGTGAGCCCGCTTCTTGCACAAATGCAATCAATTCACCGTTAACCACATCCGCAGACACGCGTGTAACATTGATCTTTGGTGCCTCCAACTTCCAGCTAAACCGCGGCCAAGAATATCGGCTGAGATGGTTTTTCCAACATCAGAGGCTGTGGTGAGTATCGGTGTTGCACCCAATAAATCACCTAACTGTTCCGCGCAGGCATTCGCGCCACCAACATGGCCAGACAAAACAGGAATCACAAACTGTCCAGCATCATCTACAACAATAATACCTGGATCTTCATCTTTAGATTTGAGATAAGGTGCAATCATACGCACCACAACACCCAAGGAAACAAAGAAAATAATTTGATCGTATTTAGCAAACAGTGGCTCGATTTCATCTTTCATCGCGCCTTTCTAAATATGAAGTTTTGTTGGTGGATTTGCCCAGTTCTCCGGATACTTTTTCCGATGCCGAGGTACCTGCATTGGGCAGAGCGGGCGCTAGAGCTGCCACTTGTTTGGCGCCGTGTTTGGTAATCGCGACAAGTACGACGCGCAGATCATGGAGTACGGGATCGCTCATGCGGTTTTTTTCCTACAGCCTTTTTGAATGGTGCCGCGTTGGCGATAGGGGTTTTTAACCAACAGCAGCGAGAGAGTGGATTCACTTTTCACCCGCGTAGTGTGCGTATGTCATGTACGTCGCGTTCGAGCGCTGAACCAGATTTTCGACAAGCGTGTATGTTCAATCAACTGTTTAACAAAACGATCCGTCACAACAACAGCTTTGCCCAACAAAACAATTGTCGAAGTCAGTGAGTAAATGCTCAACAAATTCAACATAAGCTTACAGCGGGAATAATATAACGATGTGTCAGGTATCGGCAACGGGCATACCGAGTGATGCACTGGCAGCGTTGTAAGCGGTAACGCCAGCAATGGTTTTAATCGTCACATTACTGTCGAGTGCGTGCAGGGTGCGCGCTAAATGCCCAAAAGTGGAGTAAGTGGAGGCATCGCCTTCCACCAGAAAAACTACATCGCGGCCACTGCGTAAAACAGCTAACACAGTTTCTGCCGCTTGCAGCCAATAGTGCGCGAGTTTTTCTTGATCGTGCGTCATCGGAAAAATTAACGCTTGTGCATCAGCAGGCGTAGCAAGACCTGCCGCGTGCGCAATGCCTAGCGCATAACTCTCACCATTTTTTTTGCGAATGGGATAAGTCCACAATGCATTACTGTGTAGCGCATTCCATGCTGCTCGGGTAATCAAATTCGGATCACCAGGGCCTAGCGATGCGCCGATTAAGGTACCTGTTGCCATCTCAGGTCTCACTTTTATGGGTAGATTTTTTTACGCTGATGATCCATACCGGATTTTCAGCCGCGAGTCTTTGCATGTCTAAAACAGGCTTACTACGCGAGCATTGCATCTGTGTAATATCCCATTCGACGGGTAGTGCTTTGAGTTTTTCCATCGCCACAGCAATGTTTTCAAAAGTGACAAAGTTCATCACCAAGCGACCGTTAGGGCGCAGGCGTTTAACAATGAGTTCAATCAAATTGCCCAATTCGCCGCCGGATCCGCCGATAAAAACAGCATCGGGGTCTGGCCAGTGTTCTAAACCTTCTGGCGCTTTGGCATGTAACAGCGTGTAGTTGTGTGCGCCCATTGCAGTGCGATTGGCGAGTGCATTTTCACAATCGCCGACATTTTTTTCGATGGCATACACATGGCCGTAACTGCACAGGCGAGCCGCTTCTAAGCCCACTGAGCCGGAACCTGCGCCGATGTCCCATACGATGCTATCACTACGCAATTGCAGTCTTGCCAATGAAACCGTACGCACTTCCTGTTTAGTGATTAAACCTTTTTCGGGATAGCGCTGCTGAAAACTGTTATCGGTTAAACCCAATAAAACCGGTTTGTTGATCGGTGTGTTGCGCCACAACAAGACAACATTCGGATCAACAAAGGTTTTTTTAGCAATTTCGTCGACAGATAAATCGGTGATGATATTTTCTTCGTCGGTACAAAGATTTTCTGCAATCGCCATCTGAAAATCGTTGTGCAAATTGGCGGCGAGCAATAAACGCGCAATGCGCTCCGGTGTATTGTCAGGGCTGGTGAGTACAGCAAGTTTGTGATGCAGTGCCAGTGCTTGTCGCAGCGCATACAAGCCGTGTTGTGGCGTGCAGCCTTCCTGCCACTCGCCCGCATCTTTGCTGTGTATGGAAATAATGCGCAAATCTTGCCAAGACAACCCAATGCGCGCGCAAGCCAATTGAATGGTGGAAGTATTGGGAAAGACTTCTATCGCCTCCACGCACAATTGCGCGGCGAGATAACTGGCGATGCCGTGACACAGAGGATCGCCCGTGGCTAATACGGCACAGCGTGTGTGATCGTTTTGTGCCTCGCGTATCCATGTGGGCACTTGGCTTAATTTGCCGGTTAACTCATGCGTGACACAGCCCGCTTTCAATTCTGGTGCAAACAATGCGAGTGTTCGGTAGTTGCCGATCACCACATCCGCTTGGCGCAGTGTGTTGAGAGCGTGCGTATTCAAACCGTCGCTACCGTTGTCGAGTACGCCAATCACAGCGCAGCGGTGCATCATCTTCATGCGGATACTTCCTCAGAAATTTTATTGCCGTCAAAATCACACACCAGCACACGCAAGCGAAATTTTTCTGGGTAGCGAGAAAGAATGGTACTGATCACGCGCTGCGCGAGCGCGTCGTGAAATTCCTGCGTGAGATTTAGTGTTGCCATTTGCTCGCTGGCAAAACGCGCGGTTTCGTTGTTGCGTATTGCTTCACAGACTTCATGGGATGCACCTAATGTTTCAGCAATACCAGCCAATAGACCAGTATCCACTTCAGAGCGACCGGCATGCGTAATCGTTTCGCCCTGCGCCATTTTGGCGAGCTTGCCCACCATGCCACCGATGACGACTTCGCGAATATTGCATTTCACAGAGGCATCTAATGCGTAGCGCAAAAAATCGCCCATTTGAATAAAACAAGCGTCGCCTAAATGCGGCAATTCTTTCATAGTAAATTTTTCGGTGCGGCCGCCCGTTGTTAAAACAACAGTGTCGTAACCCATTTTCGCAGCGACCTGTATACCTTGCACCACGCTCGCACGAAATGCGCTGGTGGAATACGGTTTCACAATACCGGTGGTGCCGAGTATGGAAATGCCACCGAGTATGCCTAAGCGCGCATTGGTGGTTTTTTTTGCCATCTCTTCACCGCCAGGCACAGAAATCGTGACGGATAACCCATGTTGTGTAAGTAATTCACTCGCTATTTCGCGTAAATTTTCGGCAATGTTTTTGCGCGGTACAGGGTTGATAGCGGGGCCACCAACTTCTAAACCCAAACCTGGTTGTGTCACGGTACCAACACCAGAACCTGCATGAAGCTCAATCACATCGACACGGTTTTTTAATAGGCGTACATGTACGGTGATGTGTGCGCCGTGCGTGACATCCGGATCATCACCCGCATCTTTCACAATCACAGCGTGTGCTTCTTCTGCGGTACAACTACTCTCATGTACAGAAAAAGTGACGCGTTGCCCATTCGGTAATAGGCTTTCAACCTGATCAGGCACCGTGCCGTTGAGTAGACCCAAAGTCGCTGCGCGCGCGGCGGTGGCAGCACAAGCACCGGTAGAAAAGCCGGTGCGCAGTCGTTCTTTGGCAGGAATTTTTTTCATGATTTTTTCTGAGTGGACTCCGCTAATGCCAATAAAGCGTGTATCGCTGCAACCACTAAAGTGGATCCGCCTTTGCGACCTTCAGTGATGATCCACGGCACGCTGTTGCTTTCTGCCATTAAAGCTTTGGATTCAGCGGCAGAAACAAAACCCACTGGCATACCGATAATCAGCGCAGGTTTGGCATTTTCTTCGTTGATTAAACGAATCAATTCCAGCAGCGCAGTGGGTGCGTTGCCAATACCAACAATTGCGTTATCGAGTAAACCTAAACCATGCGCTTTGCGCATGGCAAAAACCGCGCGTGTGGAATCGGCGGCTTTAGCATCGCGGATCACATCGTCATCGCTAATGAATTGATGTAGTTGTACGCCAAAATGCGCCAAGCGCGGTTTAGAAACACCGACACAAATCATTTCAACATCTGCGATCAACGCACCGCCATTCAAAATAGCCTGCACACCTGCTTCGATGGCACGCGGGTGAAATTTTGTTAAACCGTTAAATTCAAAATCTGCCGTAGCGTGGATCATACGGCGCACCACTGGCCATTGCTCTGTGGTGTAAGTGTGTTCACCCGCTTCGCGATCTACTGTGGCAAAAGATTCATGTTCAATCTGCTGACCTAAGCGAGTTAGCTGCTCGGTAGCACTGTTATTTGTGGTGTAAGTCATAGCGATGTTCCTCACGCTGGTACATGCTGGTGATCATGGTCGTGATCGTATGCATGGTGGCTGTGGCCATGGTTGTGGCCATGGTTGTGGTCATGGTTGTGGTCATGGTTGTGGTCGTGCGAATGGTCATGTGAATGACCATGACCAAGATCGTGCGCGATCTCGCGAAAACGGCAGCCATCGCAGGGCATGGTTTTTTTGTGATACACAGCATCGTGAATGTGTTTTTCCAGCAGTGCAAAAATTTCTTTTTCAAAACCAAAATAATCGCCACAATGAAAAATAACTTGTGGAAATTGCTGCTGTAATCGCGCCACTTGGCGTTTAATGCGTTCGATTAAAGTGCCGGTAAATAAATAGTAAGGCAGTACCGCGATATGTAACATGCCTAATTGCACTTGGCGCTGTACGACGCGCTCTAAACGCGGATAAGTAATACCAGTGAAAGCAAAATCCACCAATTCGTGACGCACATTGCGGCTGAACGCATCTTCTTGCAACCAGCGCGCCATTTTGGCAACTTCGCCGTTGGCTTGACGATCAGACGATCCGCGCCCTAACAAAATTACGCCAGTAGTGATGGGGTCTGGCATATCGAATGCAGCCATGGCGGTGGTTAAACGGCGGCGTAGGATGGCAAGAATGTCATCGCAAGCGCCGAGATGCGGTGCGTAGATGAATTCACATTGCGGGAATTTTTTGCGCGCGTGTTCTATGTGTTCAGGGATTTCCATTTTCACATGACCGGCGGCATTGAGAATTAAAGGAACCACCACCACGCGTTTTGAGTCTTTAGCAGCGTTCGCTAAGCCTTGATCAATTAATACATTAGCGAATTCGATAAAGCACAATTCGATACGCTGTTGCGGTAATTGTTCGCGCCACTGCTGGGTAAATTTTTCAATTTCAATATTGCCGTTTACATCGCGCGAGCCGTGACCGACCAATAAAATCGTGTGCGTCATGTTGAAGGCTCCTCTTTACTGGCTTTGCGAAAACGGTGAGTGAATGCTGGGTCGTACAATTTTGATTTTTTTAATTCGGACCAGTGACGCGCGCCTAAAGTGGGGCTGGCGACAATCATGGCTTGCGCAGTGATACCTTCTTCTAAACAGCGTTCACGAATATCGGCGAGTGTGCCGCGCACAATTTTTTCTTCATTAGGCCAGCTGGCTTTTTGCACAACGAGTATGGGTGAATCTTCAGCCCATCCCGCTATCAATAATTCTTTTTTGATGGTTTTTAATAAAGTGATGGAGAGATACATGCACAGCGTGCAGTGGTGAGATGCCAGTTCAGCGAGTTGCTCGCCTTCTGGCATCGGCGTGCGACCTTCCACGCGTGTGAGAATGACGGTTTGTGTCACTTCTGGCAGCGTGAGTGTTTCGCAAGCCGCTGCCATCGATGCCATCGCGGAAGTCACTCCAGGCACAACCGCAACGGGAATGCCGGCTGCATCCAATGGCTGCACCATTTCAATCAATGCGCCGTACAAACCGGGGTCGCCGGTTTGCAAGCGAATCACGGTTTCATGTTTTTGCGCGCGTGAAATTAACCAATCGACAATTTGTTGCAGTGTCATGTCTTTGGAATCGGCAATTTCACAATCAGCGGGTGCCCATTGTGTGGCCGCTTCAGAAACCAACGAGCCGGCAAATAAAATCGCACCGGCGCGCGCAATTAAGTCGCGACCTTTTAATGTCAGTAATTGCGGATCACCTGGACCCGCGCCGACAAAATGCACCGTGCCCGTCATGGTGTAAACAACCTCGCAACTGCGGTGGGATTGGATGGGAAATACATATGCAAATACGACGCGTGTAAACGCCCTTCACGATACACTGGCTCTGCTTTGCCGCGTTTTCCGTAAGTCATGGTTTGCGGCGTTAAAGGTGATTCGGTGAGCGAGTGATGAAACGAGTGGCCACGCAGCGTACCTTCTGGCAGATCGACACTGTGCAAACCTAAATTGGCTAATTTTTTTTGCATGCTGGCAGTGCCGCGCAACAGGCCGATCATATCGGCTCGCTGTCCTTCTGCGTTGGCGAGTGATTCCAATAAATATAAAAGACCGCCGCATTCCGCGACGATGGGTTTGTGTGCGGCGTGATGCGCGTGCAACGCTTGTTTGAGTGATCGATTGTTAGAAAGTGCATCTAAATGCAATTCAGGATAGCCGCCAGGCAAATATACAGCATCACAAACAGGCAGTGCTTTATCGGTGAGTGGAGAAAAATAAATAATCTCTGCGCCCAATTTTTTTAAGCAGTGCACATTGGCGTGATACAAAAAAGCAAACGCGGTGTCGCGTGCAATCGCCACACGCACGCCTTGCAAAATTTTTTCGTTATCGGGGGTTTCCATTTCTTGCGATAAAAATACAACGGGCGCAGGCAGTGTGTTGAGCGCAGTCTGTTCCAATGCATCGGCGACAGCATTTAAGCGCGCATCGAGATCAGCAATTTCTTCCGCTTGTACCAAGCCGAGATGGCGCGCGGGCAATGCGTGTTCTGTGGCAAGGCGCGACAAATGCCCGAACCAGTGCAGGTCAGCAGGCAAGCTGTTGCGCAACAGTTCGGCGTGACTGTCGCTGGCGACATGGTTGGCGAGTACGCCAGCGAAAGGCAGGGAGGAGCGATAGTGCGCCAAGCCGTAGGCAATCGCGCCGAAGGTCTGTGCCATCGCCGCGCCGCTGATGACAGCCATCATCGGAATACCGAAACGGGTGGCGAGATCTGCGCTGGAAGGTTCGCCATCGAACAGCCCCATCACGCCTTCAATCAAAATTAAATCGGCTTCGCCTGCGGCTTCGTACAGCAGTTCACGGCAGTGCGCTTCGCTGCCCATCCACAGGTCGAGTTGGTAAACCGGCAATCCCGAGGCATGCTCGTGGATCATCGGGTCAAGAAAGTCGGGACCTGTTTTGAATACCCGCACACGACGACCCGCTCGCGTGTGCAAGCGGGCGAGGGCTGCCGTGACCGTTGTCTTTCCCTGACCGGAGGCAGGCGCTGTGATGAACAGCGCCGGACACAGGCGTGCGTTGCTCATTTTTAGGTGGCCGATGCCACTGGCGCATCCTGCGCAGATGAGGTGATGCCGTTCGCGCGGCAGTACAGCCAAGCACTGAGTGGGCCGATGATCAGCCAGAACAATGCGTTGAGCAGGGCAGACGCGAGGATGAACTGATGTTGCAATGCTTCAGGCGCCAGCGCTTCTTTCACCGCAGGGTGTGGCGCACCGATCAAATGCGGCAGCGCCAACAAGACCAAGCCAACAGCACGCAAACTCCAAGATTGAGTGAGCACGCACAAACCTAAACCGCTCGCTGTGGCAAGCACAGTGCCTATCCACCACTCTTGCCTACCCATCAATTCTGCGGCGGCGGTGCCGGGTAATTCAGGGTGTAAGCCAATCGATGGTGCGACAAAAACGGTGAGATAACCGGCCGCGCCCCAAGCCAAACCGGTCATGGTGTTGCGCGGTGGGCGCAGGCGAAAAATGCCAACGAGTAACAAACCGTAGCCGACACCCAGCAGGCTGTTGGCACTGGCGGTAGACAAGATGCGCTGCCAGCCATTTTCCGGCTCCCACTCTTCAGCGGGCGCGGCGTGGTGGTCGGGGTTAGCCGTTTGAGCGTCATCATGGCTGTGTGCTGCCACTGGCTCAGCCGGTTGCGGCGCGGCGGATTCGGCCGCTGTTTCGTAAGTTTCAGCTTCTAAAATAAGGCGGTCAGCAGTGAAATGTTGCGCCACCGTCAGAATGAGGGCAGCAAGCAACCCCGCCAGCAGTGCGGGCGTAATCAGTGTTTTCATGTGCGAAATCCCTGTTTAGTGGCAGGGAAACGCGGCAGTGTGTCGCGTATCGTGTGCGGCATTGTGCGCAGCACTCATGTGCGAAAAGCCGACAGCGAAAATCAACAGCAGGCCTGCTGCGATAGAGGCGAATGCAGGCAACGCACTCGTTCGTACAGCGGCGTGAGTAGAAACAGTAGAAGTAGCAGCAGTCATGACAATTCCCCGTGCGATGCTGGTTATACGGGGGAGAAGCAGCTAGAGAGGAGGGCTCCACTCACTGCTCGCCCGCCGCGAGTCAAGTAAATAAAGGCATCTGGCTATACCAGAGCCGTGTGCGGCAGGCCGGTCTCCGGGCTCATGAGTGCGTATCATCCTGAACGCTGACGGGTACCTTCCCATGCTGGATTATTTACCAGAACACAGTGGTTATTGCCGGTCTCTACTCATTTACCGTTGCGGGGGCAGCGCTGGGATTATTGGCTCAATGAGCGAATGCACCAGCTTCCCGTTTCACCCTTGGAGCAGAAGCTCCTCAGGCACCTGAAGCAGGTGGGCACTCTAGCGGGATTGGCGGAGGGAGGCAAGGTTGGGCTTACATCTCCACGCCTTTCTGCGCGCGGATGCCGGCTTTGAAAGCGTGTTTCACTTCGTTGATTTCGCTGACGGTGTCCGCCATCTCAATCAATTCTGGTAGAGCGCCACGACCGGTGACCACCACATGCTGCATAGCGGGGCGCTGTTTGATGTCATTGAGTACGGTGTGCAGATCGAGATATTTCAAACGCAGTACGATGTTGAGTTCATCGAACACCACGAGCTGAATATTTTCATCGCGCAAAAACTTTTTTGCCTGTTCCCATGCCGCTTCTGCTTTTTCGATATCGCGCGTTTTGTCTTGTGTTTCCCAAGTAAAGCCTTCGCCCATCACATGGTATTCCACCTCAGGAAAGCGACGAAAAAATGTCTCCTCGCCCGTGCTCTGCGCGCCTTTAATAAATTGCACCACGCCGACGCGCATGCCGTGACCGAGCGCGCGCGCCACCATGCCAAATGCGGAACTGGATTTGCCTTTGCCGTTGCCGGTGTGTACTAGCAACACGCCACGATCTTCCTTCGCGGCTGCAATTTTTGCGTCTACTACTTCTTTGCGATGTTGCATTTTTTTCTGGTGTTTTTCTGCTTGCTTGTCAGCGCTCATGCTTAATACCTAAATAATTTTGGTGTTTATTCTTGCTCTTGCAGGCGTTCACGGCGCTGCATTTCTTCTTTGATGGCGGCGTCAATTTCGCGCATCACGCCGCGCACATCTGCTTTCTTGGTCGATTCAACAAAGCGCCCTGTCAGTGCAGTTTCCGGCGTTAATTCACCTTTGCTGTAGATGGCCCAGATTTCTTGTCCGTAGCGCGTATCCAGCAATTCCGGCGCAAAACGACCAAAAAAATCAGCGAGATTTTCTACATCGCGCAATAAAAAATCTGCAGCGTGATGATTGGCAGCGGCATCCACGGCTTGTGGAAAATCAATGATCATGGGGCCATCGGCAGCGAGCAAAATATTGAATTCGGATAAATCGCCGTGTACTAAACCGGCGCACAAAATTTTTACCACTTCGCCAATTAACAGCGTGTGAAAAGCGCGCGCTTCTTCTGGCGTGAGCATGACATCATTGAGGCGCGGTGCAGGTTGCCCTGCATCATCTTCAATCACATCCATCAGCAGCACGCCGTCAAAAAAACCGTAAGTGCGCGGCACGCGGATGCCTGCGTTTGCTAAGCGATACAGCGCGTCGGCTTCGGCGGTTTGCCACGCGGCTTCTTGCTCTTGCTTGCCGTAACGCGAACCTTTTTCCATGGCGCGGGCGCGGCGAGTGTTGCGCGATTTGCGACCTTCGGTGTATTCGGCAGCTTGGCGAAAACTGCGGCGTTCGACTTCTTTGTAGACCTTGGCGCAGCGCAGATGCTCGCCGCTGCGCACGAGGTACACCGCTGCCTCCTTGCCGCTTTTTAATTGGCGTTGGACGCTGTCGATGATGCCGTCTTCGATCAGGAGTTGTAAGCGTGGTGGAATCTTCATCGCGGCAGTTTACCTTATACTGCCCGCTTCCCCGTTTGGATGATGAGTGCTCGTATGTATCGCGTAATTGCTGCCACTTTATTGACTGTTTTTCTCGCCGCTTGCGGTCAAACCGGCCCTTTGTATATGCCGAAAGATGATCCGAATGCTGTGCCTGCGCCAGATGCTGTGCCACCTGCAGCGGAAGGCGAATCAGCCGTTGAGAGTGAAACCGAAGTACCTGCGCCAGAAGATCAAGTCGAGTAATAAATCATGAGCATGCAGTTGCAAGTGTTTACGCGTCACCAAGGTGAATTGCGCGCCGAAGAAGTGCCGCTGAGCGATATTGCTGCGCGTTACGGTACGCCAACTTATGTTTACAGCCGCGCGGCGATCACTGCGAATTATCACGCCTACACCGAGGCGCTCGCGGGTTGTGCTCATCGCGTGTGTTTTGCCGTGAAAGCCAATTCTAATCTTGCGGTATTGAATGTGTTGGCGCGTTTGGGTGCTGGCTTCGATATTGTTTCTGTCGGCGAATTGGAGCGCGTGTTGGCAGCGGGTGGCGAAGCCTCTGGTATTGTTTTTTCTGGCGTTGGCAAACGCGAAGATGAAATCGCGCGTGCCTTGGAAGTTGGTATTCACTGCTTCAATGTGGAATCCGGTGCGGAATTGCAACGCATACAAAAAGTGGCAGCGCGTGTGAATAAAATTGCACCGGTGTCGCTGCGCGTAAATCCTGATGTTGATGCCAACACGCATCCGTATATTTCTACCGGTTTGCGCGAAAATAAATTTGGTGTTGATATGCTGGAAGCGATGGATGTTTATCGCGCCGCTAAAAAAATGCCCAACATTCATATCAAAGGTATTGATTGTCATATCGGTTCGCAGTTGTTAACGCTGACACCTTTTTTAGATGCGCTTGATCGCGTGTTGGCTTTGATTGATCAATTAGCCGCTGAAGGTATTGCCGTTGAGCATCTCGATATTGGTGGCGGTTTGGGCGTGGTGTATCGCCCTGGGGAAGAAGCGCCAACACCTAGCGATTACATGAAAGCATTGCGTGCAAAACTCGGTGATCGAAAACTGAAATTATTGGTCGAGCCCGGCCGTTCGATTGTCGCCAATGCCGGCGTGTTGCTCACGCGCGTTGATTTATTGAAATCCACACCTTCGCATCATTTCGCGGTGGTGGACGCAGCGATGAATGATTTGATTCGTCCTGCGTTGTATCAAGCGTGGCAATACATCGAGCCGGTGCGCGAGCGCGCAGGAAAATCACACATTTTTGATGTGGTGGGGCCAATTTGCGAAACGGGCGATTTTCTCGGCAAAGAACGCGAACTCACTTTAGAAGCGGATGATTTGTTGGCGATACACGGCAGCGGCGCTTACGGTTTTGTAATGAGTTCTAATTACAACAGCCGCCCGCGCGCGGCCGAAGTGATGGTGGACGGTGAACAAGTATTTACCGTGCGCCAACGCGAAACGCTCGCCGATTTGTGGCACGGCGAATCGACACTGCCGTGAAATTTTTGCTGCGATGAACGCGCCGGTTGTGAAATATTGTTCGTCTTGCGGCAGTGAAGTGCGTTTGTGCATTCCGGCTGGCGACAATCGCGAACGCCATGTTTGTACGCAGTGCGCGACGATTCACTATCACAACCCGCGCATCATCACTGGCTGCTTGCCGGTGTATGGCGATCAAGTATTGATGTGCCGTCGCGCGATTGAACCGCGTTTAGGTTTTTGGACATTGCCCGCCGGATTTTTAGAATTGGGTGAAAGCGTTGCTGAAGGTGCAGCGCGCGAAACACTGGAAGAAGCGGGCGCTGCGGTGCAAATGGGCGAATTGTTTTGCATGTTCAATTTGCCGCACATCGGTCAGGTTTACATGATGTATCTCGCGCAGTTGTCAGATCCTGCAGATGCCAGCGCATTGTTTGCCGCAAGCACGGAAGAATCTTTAGAAATTAAATTATTTAACGAAGCCGATATTCCTTGGCAGGAGTTGGCGTTTCGCACCATGTGGCGCACGCTGCATCATTATTTTGCCGACAGAAAGCGCGGCGCGTTTTCACTGCATGTGGAAGATATCGGGCCGTTGTAAATAAATCATAAAAATTGTTGCGGAGGTTTGCATGGAGATTTTTGCCTCGGCACCAGAGGGTATGGGCTTGGATGCCATCGGCGATTTTGCGCGCCGCGTTGAAGCCATCGGCTACGATGGTTTTTTTGTTTCCGATGCGATTCACGATGGCTTATTACTCGCCTGCCAAGCGTTGACCGCAACAACGCGCATCACTGTCAGCACTTCCGTATTGGTGGCGTTCCCGCGCAGCCCGATGAATGTTGCTTTGGCAGCGTGGGATTTACAAAAGCTATCACAAGGGCGTTTTGAGTTGGGTCTCGGCACACAAATTCGCCAAAATATTGAAGAGCGTTACGCCGCGCGCTGGTTGCCGCCAGTTGCCGGTATGCGCGAATACCTCGCCGCACTGCGCGCGATTTTTCACAGTTTTCAAACCGCAGCGCCATTGCAATTTGAAGGCGAATATTTTCGTTTTACGCGCTTACAGCCGTTTTTTAATCCGGGGGCGATGCCGTTTTCTGCGCCGTCATTGATGACGGGCGCCGTTGGGCCAAAAATGTTGGCGATGACAGGGCAGTATGCCGATGGTTTGCACACACACCCCACCAACAGCGCGCGCCGTTATTTGCAAGAAGTCGTGCAACCGAATTTAGCTTTGGGAATTGAAAAGCGCGATGCGTCACTGTCGCCATTAAAAGTGTGTGTGAATGCTTTAGTCGCAGCGGGCGCTGATGAAAAAAGCATTTCTCAAGCGCGCGAACATTATCGCCAAATGTTGGCGTTTTTATTTTCTACGCCAGCCTATTGGACGAGCTTGGAATTGTTTGGTTGGCAGGCAATTGGCGAATCACTGTTGCAGTGCGCGCGCGAAAAGCGTTGGCAGGATATGTCGACACTCATCAATGATGAAATGCTGGACACTTTTTTAGTAAGCAGCAATTACAACGAACTGCCAGAAAAATTATTAGCGCGTTACGGCGATATCGCTGATCGCATTACGGTGGCTGTGCCGGCAGAGCAAGAGCAGGATGCAGCGTTGGCAGAAATGCTAAAGAAATTACGCTAGAAAAAGGTTGGGAAGTCCAAATGCATGCTGAGGTGACACTATGTCTAAGCCGCATGTGGCGTTTGCCAGCCAGGAAAAACTAGCACAGCAGGGTGACAGTGCAAGGCAGTTGCTAAAACTTTGGCTCGTTCAACGCCGAGATTAATGCGCCCTGTTTCAATGCCTGAAATGGTTGCCTGGGGCAAGCCGCATAATTCTGAAAGTTTTGATTGAGTTAAACCTTGCAGTTCACGAATAATGCGAACCGATTCACCGGCGGAAACTTCAACGCGTTTTTTTGCAAGTTTATATTCACGCATATTGCATTTCCCTTTGACTGTCTGTGTTATACGGTATCAAGGATAAATCTTAAAAACTAGCTAGCTGTAGTGATACCGCAACTGCGCAATCAACAACGCATCATCAACAATTTTATAAACCAAGCGATGTTCATTATTGATGCGCCGCGACCAGTAACCGGCGAGTGCGTGCTTCAGTGGCTCTGGTTTACCGATGCCGCTGAATGGTTGGCGTGAAGTTTCTTTAATGAGTGTGTTGATGCGTTCCAAAATCTTTGTATCGGTTTTTTGCCAATACAGATAATCGTCCCACGCTTGTTCGGAGAAAATCAGTTTCATTCGATAAGACTGCGCGTTTCACCTTTGCCTGCTTCCAACTGCGCGATAGAAGCCAAGAGGCGTTGAGCGTTTTTTGGGCTGCGCAGTAGGTAGGAGGTTTCTTCCAAGGCTTTGTAGTCTTCCAGCGACATCATCACCACGGCTTGTTCACTATTGCGCGTGATGATCAGCGGCTCATGGTCTTCGCAGACTCGATTCATGGTGGCGGCAAGGTTGGCGCGGGCGGCGGTGTAGGTAATGGCATCCATAATGCACCTCATTTATGTACAGGTTATTGTACATATTTTAGTGGGGCTGCCTAGCTGCGTTTTTACTCTTTATGTTTCCTTCGCGCGGCTAGCTGCTGCTCTAGCTGCTCGGCGCTCTCCAACAAATTCACTTCGGTAAACAATTTGCTGGCGGCGGTATGTTGGGTGAGCGCATCGGCGGCGAGCAAGATCGCGCCAGAAGTCCAAGTCGGTTTTTCATCCGGCCACAGCAAATCTTCGGCAAATTGATAACCGGTCCAGTACACGCCTTCATCGTCGCGCCACTGGTGCAGCCAACTGTATAACTCCACGGCGCGCGCGCGATCACCGGCAGCGAGCAGCGCCATCGTCAATTCACAAGATTCCGCCACTGTCACCCACGGTTGATCGGAAACGCAGCGACAACCCATGCCTTGCACAATAAATTCATCCCAGCGCGCATTCAGGCGTTGCAGTGCGGTTTTTTTGTTGTCGATTGCGCCGGTGAGAATGGGATAAAACCAATCCATCGAATAGCGCGCTTTGGATTCCCAAGTGCGATCAAAACGCTCAGGTTTGTGGCGCAATGCATGCCCCAATTTTTCGCGCGCTTTTTCCCAGTGCGGTTTCGGTTCGCCGAGTACGGTAAAAATATTGATCGCGCATTCCAAACTTTTATAAATCGATGCGTTGCCGGTGACTAAGGCATCGCGCATGGTTTTGCCTTGTTTATCCACTGCCCAGTGAATATCGCCGTATTCAGTTTGCAAACCGATAACAAAACGCATGGCGTGTTCCACCATGTCAGCCATTTCACAGAGGAAAGAATAATTTTCAGTGATCAGATAGTGATGCCACACACCGGTGGCGACATAAGCGACGAAATTGGTTTCGCGGCGCTCGTCATTTTTTACTGTGCGATCTTGATAATGTATCCACCAACTACCGTCTTTTAATTGCTCGCTTTTCAACCATTGATACGCTTTTTCAGCGGCGGCGTATTCACCGGCAATCGATAAACCCATCGCGGCTTCGGTGTGATCCCAAGGGTCGGCGTAGCTACTCGGAAACCATGGAATGCAACCGTCTTCGAGTTGCGTTTTTAAAATGTAATTGACTGCCGGTTGCAATAAATCGTGCGGAAAAAAACCTTTGCTGAGAAACGGGCCACTCATGTTGCGCTCCTTGCGGGTGCGCTCGGTTTATAAAAATACATCACCACACTTTTTCCCATGATGGGGTTGAGCAGCGCTTCAAGTGTTTGTGTGAGCGCTGGTTGTTGCATCATGTCCCACACCAATAATTTGTGCCATTGCTGCACCAGTGGATTGCTGTCTTTGGTTTTCCAAAAAGCACATTGCAACCACCAATAAATGCTGTGCAAGGCGTGTGCCCAATGGCGGCGAATAAAACGCAAGCCAGTATTTTCGATATCGCGGCGGAGTGAATGCTCTTTGAAAATACGAATGTGTCCGCCTTCATTGCTGTGGTATTCATCCGACAGCGCCCAGCAAATCCACTCCGGCACAAAACGCGGCACGCTGATTGCGGCTACGCCGCCGGGCTTGAGTATGCGTTCGATTTCACGCAGTGCACCGTGATAATCGGGAATGTGTTCTAACACTTCTGAACAAATCACTTTATCGAAACTAGCATTGGCAAACGGTAGCTGCAGGGCGTTGGCGCAAGAAAAGTGCAGGTGTTTTTTGTTGTCATCCGGCGCGAGAAAATCTTGGGCGCGTTCAGCTGCCGTGCTTAAATCTTTGAAACCGAGATCAACGCCAATTGCATGGGCATTCGCTTCCACATAGGCGCTGATGACATGGCGACCTTCGCCGCAGCCAAGATCCAATATCGTATCGCCATCGCGAAAATTGAGCGTTTTGAAATCAACCGTTTTCATGCTTTCTTCTCTTGCAACATGCGGTGGTAATACTGCGTGAATTGCTGCGCGGCTAAATTCCAGCAAAAAGTATTTTCGATGCGCGCGCGCCCCGCTTGCGCCAGTTGTGCGCGTTTTTCTGGGTGCTCGAACAAATCCACAATCGCATCGGCAATTGCTTGTTCGCTGCCCGCTTGCACCACCAATCCTGCATCGCCCACCACTTCCGGCAGCGCGCCGCCGTTGGAAGAAATCACCGCCGTGCCGCAAGACATCGCTTCGCCAGCGGGCAGACCAAAACCTTCGTACAGTGACGGACATACCACTATTTCCGCTTCGTTGTAGTGCTGCACTAACTGTTCGGTAGAAATGCCAGAAACAAATTGTACGATGTCGTTGATACCGAGACGCATGATTAAATTTTCTGTGTAGCCACCTTCTTTTGGTTTTCCTACGACTAACAGCGTGAGTTGAGGATAACGATCACGCAATTGCGCAACGGCTTTCAATAAAAACTTCAAACCTTTGAGCGGTTGATCGGCAGAAGCGGTGCACATCAAACGAAACGGAATTTTTTTCACATCTGGCAGTGGACGAAACTCTTCGGTGTCTATGCCGCAATGAATCAGATCTATTTCACTTTCTTGAATAGGAAAATCGCGCGCAATGTCGCGGCGAGAATGTGCTGAAACCGTCACGATATGATCAAGTTTTTTCACCACATTTTTTTGCATCTTCAAAAAAGAATGCCAGCGCAGAATTAAAGCACGCATATACCAGCGTGGCTCGGACTGCAGTGCGATGCGCAAATCGTGCGTGATGGGATGATGAAACGTGGCAACAACGGGAAATCCCTGTTTTTGCAAATCAAGCAGGGCGTAGCAGAGGCTTTGGTTGTCGTGAATGATGTCGTAATGGTTACGTTTGCTTTTTAATAATTTATTGACGCGACGGCCAAAACTGTATGGCTCGGCAAAGCCGCCGGTGAGCATGCTCCACCATTCCATGAAATCCGCCCACGACAACAAATGGTGTGCGCGCAAACCAAACGCATGATGCCGTTTGCTATCAAACAAATTCAAGCTCGGCACTTTGATCAACTGCACGCGCGGATCGAGATGCGGGTAGGGCGGGCCCGAAATCACATCCACCTGATGCCCTGCATTCACCAGCGCCTTGCTCAAGTATTTGAGATAAATGCCCTGACCGCCGCCGTAAGGATGGCTGCGATAGCCGAGCAGAGCGATGCGCAGAGGATGCGCCATCGCGTGTTGGAGGGGGGTCTCGCTCACAGGCTGGCCAAAAAGTCGTCAAAAAAGAGGGCGTTATGGTAATGAGTGGGGGGCAGCAGCGCCACTGCGTATAGCCACAGGGGCGGCGCGTCAGCCACAATATCGCCTCACAAAAAGAGTTGTTTGCATGCCGCACGAATCCACCCTGATTTTTACCATCGCCGCCAGCTTTGGTCTCGCCCTCGTGCTGGGCTTTCTGGCGGCGCGTCTCAAACTGCCCGTGCTGGTGGGCTATATGGTGGCCGGCATCTTGGTCGGTCCACTCTCACCTGGTTTAGTGGTAGATGTGGGTCTGTCGCACCAATTGGCGGAGATCGGCGTAATTTTGCTGATGTTCGGTGTCGGACTGCACTTTTCATTGGCAGATTTATTCTCTGTACGCCGCATTGCCCTACCGGGGGCGTTGATCGAGATTCCCCTTGTTACGGCACTGGGCGCGGGCTTGGCGACGTGGTGGGGTTGGTCCTTGGGCGGCGCGCTGGTGTTCGGGCTGTGTTTGTCGGTAGCCAGCACCGTGGTCTTGGTGCGTGCGATGGAAACGCACGGCCAGCTCAAAACCATGAACGGCCACATCGCCATCGGCTGGTTGGTGGTGGAGGATCTGGTGATGGTGCTGGTGCTGGTGTTGCTGCCGCCGCTGGCGGGCGTACTCAGCGGCAATAGTGGTGCGGGTGATGTGCACACCCTACTAAAAACGCTGGCGATGACATTTATTAAAGTCGCCGGTTTTATTGCGCTGATGATGGTGGTGGGGCGCAAAGTGTTTCCGTGGTTGCTGTGGCAGGTAGCGCACACCGGCTCGCGGGAATTGTTTAATTTGTGTGTGGTGGCCGCGGCGATAGGCATTGCTTACGGCGCTGCCACGCTGTTTGGTGTGTCGATTGCGTTGGGGGCATTTTTTGCGGGCATCGTGTTGCGCGAATCTGATTTCAGTTACCGCGCTGCACAGGAATCGCAGCCGTTGCGCGATGCGTTTTCTGTACTGTTTTTTGTCTCGGTCGGTATGTTGTTTGATCCGCGTGTACTGCTGGACAACCCGTTGGGTGTGTTGGCGGTGCTGGCCATCATCATGTGCGGCAAATCGATGTTGGCGTTTACTTTGGTAAAAGCGCGCGGCTATCCACTGACTACAGCGCTGACCGTGTCTGTCGGCTTGGCGCAAATCGGCGAGTTCTCTTTTATTTTGGCTGGCTTGGGTGTGAGTCTGAATCTGTTGCCCAAAGAAGGCTTAAATTTAATTCTGGCAGGTTCGCTGTTATCTATCGCACTAAACCCCTTGGTGTTTCATGCCGTGGAGCCACTGCAGCGCTGGATACGCACGCGCTCGCGCTTTGCGCGTTTTCTGGAGCAGCCGGATGACCCACTGGCGATCTTGCCGATGACTTTTGCTTCGGAGGAATTGACGAACCATGTCGTGTTGGTGGGTTATGGTCGCGTAGGGCGGCGCGTTGGCCGCGCATTGCGCGAGCGCGGTCTGCGCTATGTGGTGGTGGAAGAAAATCGTGATTTGGTTGAAGGCTTGCGTGCAAAAGGTTTGCCGGCAGTGGCCGGTGATGCTGTGGAGCCAGAAGTATTAATTCAAGCGCACATTGCGCGCGCCTCATTGTTGATTGTGGCGATGCCAGATGCGTCGCGCACCTGCCGCATGTTGGAGATTGCGCGCATGCTGAACCCGCATATTGGTTCGATTGCGCGCGTACACAGCGATGATGAAGCAGAATTGCTGGCGCGTGAAAATGTCGGCAGTGTGTTTTATGGTGAACAAGAATTGGCGAAACGCCATGGTGGTTGATCTTGATCGTCAGTTGTTAGATCACTTACAGCGTCACGAGTGATGAGAGTGTCTACTTTATCCTGGAAGTCGATGAGTGAACCTGAATGGGTGAGCTTATGCGGTGATGGAAAAGTTATCGAGCACGGTATTCACGGCGTTAAAGTGTTGCGTTGTAGCAATGGCGATTACATCAAAGTATTCCGTATTAAACGCCGCTTTACCTTGGCGCAGATTTTTAATCCTGCACGCGAGTTTTGTAAAAAAGTAGAAGGCTTGCAGCAGCGCGGTATTGCGACGCTAGAGCCCACCAATTTGTATCGATTTACTCATGTGCCGCGCTGGGCAGTGCGTTATCGCCCGTTGCACGGTGAAACTGTGCGCGGTTTGATGCAGGAAGAAAAATTAACGCCAGAATTGATTGCGCAACTTGGGAAGTTCATCGTGCTGTTGCACAACAAGGGTATTTATTTCCGCTCTTTGCATCCTGGCAATGTTGTGCTGCAACCCAACGGAAAGTTTGGTTTGATTGATGTCTTGGATTGCCACTTCCGTTTCTTTCATCGCCCACTAAACAAATGGCAGCGCGAACGCAATTTCCAGCACTTTTTTCGCTATGAGGATGGTGAGAAAATTGAAAAGGAGTTGCGAGAGGCGTATGAAGCTTCGAGTGGAAAGTGACCCCCTCCCCGCTGCTGCAATTCCCCTATTGCATGGGGGAGCTATCACAGCCTCCCTGCGAAGTAGGGAGTGTCGCGCAGCGACGGAGGGGTCAACATCCTCATTATGTTTGCGCCGAGAAGTGCATAAACATTAAAAATAATTACGCCAACGCCTCCTGCGCCAATTTCCTCGCCGCCACGCCATCGGTTTTGCCGCTGCCCAATTTGGGAATAGCGGCAACTTGCACATATTCAGCGGGCATCATCAGCGCCAGTGTGTCGGAGGCGAGCATCATCTTGCGCAAAGCGTCTTCGGCGATATTGGCGGCGTAAAGCAGCACAATGCGTTCGCCTTTTTTTGCATCAGGCAAACTCACGGCCAACAAATCAATGGCGTAATCGGATGTGGCGCTGCTTGCAGAAATAACTCGCTGCACAACTTCTTCCACCGCCGACAGTGAAATCATTTCGCCGCCAATTTTTGCAAAACGCGAATAGCGATCGACGATCACTAAAAAGCCGTCTTCATCGAGATGACCTTTGTCGCCCGTTTTGTACCAGCGCTGTCCATCCAATTCGACAATGGCATTGGCAGTTTTTTCTGCTTGTTTGAGATAGCCGAGCATCACTTGTGTGCCGGCAATTAAAATTAAACCGTCTTCGTTGGTGGGCAATGTGGCTAAAGTTTCTGGATCGACAATGCGAAATGCCGTGCCGGGGAGTGGTAAGCCGACAGTGCCGTGTTTTTGTCCGCGCTGCACATGCCAGTAGCGCTCATTGAGTTGATCGGGAATGTTGACGCTGGCAACGGGCGTGGTTTCTGTCGCACCGTAACCTTCAAAAATTTCCACATTAAATTTCAGCGTAAACGCTTCGCGCACATCGGGTGCTAATTTTTCTGCGCCGGCAACCACGATGCGTAAGGATTGCAACATCAGCGGATGAATTTTGGTGTTGCGCGCATACAAACGCAAGAAAGTAGATGTGCCGCACAACACGGTGGCTTTGTTGCGCGCAATCGCTTTGGCGGTGCCGAGCACATCGGTGGGGTCGGGATGACAAACAACCGGTATGCCTTCTAACAGCGGCATAAAACCTGTCACGGTTAAACCAAACGAGTGAAACAGCGGCAAGCTACCGACCATCACATCGCTCGCTTGTGTGTTCAACACATCAGACACTTGCAAACAATTGGCGACAATATTGCGATGCGACAACACTACACCTTTAGGTACGCCTTCGCTGCCGCTGGAAAATAAAATTGCGGCAGGATCGTCAAGTTTTACGCGGCGCGATCCATACAAACGATAAAGCCATTGCGCGGGCAGAAGCAAAGCGATCAGCATCGTGGTGATCATATGATGCGGCAAAATGCTGGCTTTCATGTCTTCGAGATAACGCAGGCGCACGCCAGAGAAAATTTCTTCAACAGCGATGCCTTTTTGCTCCAATTTTTTGACAAACAAACGCGCGGTGTAAACTGTTTGAATGTCAGCTGTATCCAATGCGGCAGTGATGGCGTCAGCGCTCGCGGTGTAATTGAGGTTGACGACTGTTTTCCCTGCCAGTAGTGCTGCCATATTGCCAATTAAACCAGCGCTGGATGTCGGCAGCAGTACACCGACGCACTGTTCGCGGCTGAGTTTTTTGATGCGCGTAGCAAACAGCAAAACGGCCGTCATGAATTGCAGATTATTGAGTTGCGTGCCATTGCTGTCGATCACACTTTTTTGCAAGAGTTTTCGTTTGGCGGTGCGCAGCCAAGTGCGCGGCAGTGTGTGCAGCCAATCAGTTTGTTGTTGCCACGCGCCGATAGAAAGCTCCGTTACTTTTTGTTTCACTTGTGCGGCGCGCGTGGTGATGGGCAGCGCTTCGCCAAAGGCGACCAAAATATTGCGCTTGATACCGCGCGCACGGTTTTCATTCAATTTATTGCTGGCGCGTGATAAACGGCTGCCCCACAAACCGTGTAAATAAAACGGCACGATGCTGCCTTCCACCCCTTCAACGGTGCGTTCAAAGCCGTGACGAAACTCACCGAGCTGCCCGTTGTAACTGATCGCGCCTTCTGGAAATAAACAAACCACCGCGCCATCTTTTAATAGACGATTGATTTCAAGTAATGCGGTTTTACTGTTGCCACTGGCAATGGGAATGGCGCCGAAGGCTTTCAAAAACGGTTTTAGAAACCAGAGATTATAAATTTCGCGCTGCATCACAAAATGGATGGGGCGCGGGCAGGCGATTTGCACCATCGCCCAATCAATCCAGCTGATGTGATTGCCGAGCAATAAAACGCCTCCTGTGCGCGGAATACGATCAAAACCGCTGACATCAATGCGATACGCGCCGCGAAATAAAATCGTAAAAAGAATGCGAATAAATGATTGCGGCAGTTGTGAAACGGTGTAACCCGCGCCGATCAGTGCAACAACGGTGAGCAGTACAAACATGCCGCTGCTATCTAAGCCAATCCACGAGGCACTGGCTGTGACAGCAAGAAAAGTCAGCATCGTGACATTTTGTACCCAGTTATTGCCAGCGAGTACGGTGCCAATTTTTTCAGCGCTGGCTTGGTATTGAATCAGTGCATTGAGCGGAATAATAAAAAAACCACCGGCAATGCCGACAGTGAGCATGATGATCGCCATGGAAGTGGTGGTGTGCAGTGTGGGCAACAACGCGAGACTTAGCGCGATGCCAACAGCGCCGATAGGAATTAAACCCGTTTCAATGTGATGACGCGAAACGCGGCCGGCAATTAACGAACCTATCATCACGCCGATGCCGGTGATGGCGAGCATGGCTTGTATCGCCACCGTGTTGTGTTCTTGCAATCGTTCTTCGGCAAAAGTAGGAAAAACTGCGATCAGTGATTGCGCCAAACCCCAATAAGTCGATAAGCCAATAATCGATAACCAAATCACGCGCTGTTCGCGCAGGGTTTTGATATTGCTGCGCAAATAGTCGCCACGAAAATATTGTTGCAGCGAAAAAGTTTCAGTGTTGTTGTTTGGAAATTGCGGTAAGCGATAAGCAAGAATTAATTCCACCACGCTGTTGCCCACCAGCAGCCAACCGAGCGGCACCATCAATTGCAACATGGCGTGCGGCGTTTGTGCATCGGGGTGCGCAGCGAGTGTGCGCTCAAATAAAAATGAAAACACAAACATACCGGAGAGAATGGCGATGGTGGTGGCGGCTTGCACAATGCCATTGCCGGCAGCGATGTTATCCGTGCCACTGATCTCGCGGATGTAACCGTATTTTGCTGGAGAGTAGAACGCGCTTTTCGCGGCGAGTATCAGCGTTAAAACAAAAGCAGCGCGAAACCAGCCTTGTGAATAGCAAAAAGTAATCAATAGCGTGACGGCAACCGCCGCCCACGCAGCACACTGCATCACGCGCGGTTTCGGGTAGCGGTTGGCCATGTGGCCTGAAGGAGAAAACAACAAAATAAATGGCAGTAAAATCATGGCGTTGACGACAGCGATCAATGCGCTTTGCGTAGTGCCGTCATAAATTTTGAAAACGGTATTTTGGATAACGATCTTGTGGCCGAGATCGACAAACGCATTGAGAAACAGCATGGCGACATAAGGTGCAAAGCCGCGTTTTTTGAACAATTCCCACATCGACTATCCCTCTTCGTGAAAGCTTCTTTGTTAGCCGTTGACTGTATCTTGCAGCAGGCAGACAATCAAACATACAGAATGTTTAACGGTGTGAGGAGGTGTGGTGTGAGTGCTAAACCTGTGATTCATCTGGCGCGTGTCTACGATGACTTAAGCAAAGTGCATGGAGCGCGTTTGTTAGTTGACCGTCTGTGGCCGCGTGGTGTGCAAAAAGAAAGCTTGCATTTGAGCGAATGGGTTCGTGATGTGGCGCCAAGCAATACACTGCGACAGTGGTTTGCGCACGAAGTAGAGAAATGGCCTGAGTTTCAGAAACGCTACCGCAAAGAATTGCAGGACAACCATGAAGCCGTTGAGCAGTGTTTGGTCTGGTTGCGTAAAGGCTCTGTCACTTTGCTGTACGGTGCAAAAGACCACGAGCACAATAACGCGGTGGTATTGGCGGATTATTTGGCGCACCACGCTACACAACACGGAAAAAAACATTCGTGAGCCAGAAAGAAAAACCGTCAATTTCATCCAGTGGCCACTTTGCTTCATCGCCCTGTTATGCGGCAGAGTTTGCTGATGAATCCGATGCGCAACAACAGCAAGACTTAGCAAATTGGCGCAAAGCAGAGCGGAAGTGGCAGTTAGCTGCGCGTAAGGCTTTGTCGCCAGAGCAGCGTGATGCTCTGGCAATTGCTGTGGCAAAAAATCTTGATACGCTTTTGCGGGAACATTTTCCTACACTGCAAGGAAAAAGTATCGGCGGCTATTGGCCAATACAGAGTGAGTTAAATTTAGTGTTCTGGTTTTGTGATTTACATGAGCGCGGTGTGCGTATTGCTTTGCCGATTACGGCACAACAAGATGCTCCGCTAATTTTTCGTGCGTGGACCCCAGAAACAATCATGGATAAGGACTGCTGGAATATTCCTATTCCACCCGAAGTAAACGAACAGTTGCAGCCTGATATTTTATTAGCGCCATGTGTGGCTTGGGATGAAAATAGATTTCGCCTTGGTTACGGTGGTGGTTATTTTGATCGTACGCTCGCTGCACTTTCTCCTAAACCTTTTGTAATTGGTGTTGGCTTAGAAAGCGCAAAAGTGTCAACAATTTTTCCGCAGCGATACGACATTGCAATGGATGCTGTTGTGACAGAAACTGGTGTGCACTCGCTGTAACTGGCACATTATTTCAAAAACACATCTTTCAAAATATCACTGGCTATTTTGCGATTGCCTTTCACAATTTCATCAGCCAATAAACGGTAATCATTTTTGAACCAATAGCCGACAGGTTGCGGCGCGCTGTCGTAGCGGTAGTCCTGTTTGTATAAGGATTTGTTGCTGCGCGTATCCACTAAACGCACACGCGCCTCCATTGCAAAGTGCATCATCGCTGTGCGGCCATCATCGGTTTCAAAGCCGGCTTGATTCACTTCAATATGCATCACGGTGGCGTAGCCCCATTGCTGCGCTACTTGCTCTATGGTTTGTTGTTTGTTCGGTGCGGGCAAAACCCCGTGGCTGATTTCGTATGCGCTCAAGGTGTCGAGGCGCTGGCTCTGCTCGTCCACGGCGGCAACCAGTGCGCCGTTGAGATCCGCCTCTTGCAGCGTTTGATTGGCTTTGCCTTTTAACTCTGCTAACGCCTCTTTTGAAATCAGTGGTTGACTGCCCTTGCTACCACCTTGAATCATGCCTGCAGGTACTTGTAATGGTGTGCAAATGGCTAGTACCAAAGGCCACAGTGGGCCGGAGGCAATGGCGCTGTCGAGGCAGCCATCCAAGCCATTGGCTGCACCATTGCCTACGCCACGGAGCGTTCCACTAATGCCGCCTTTGCGAATGTCGCCACGAAAAAAGTCTCATGTACTTGGCTGGCGCCGTATAAGTAAATTGTGCCCAGTTGTTGTCGTTGCTCAGTAGAAAGCGGTTTGCTTGAAACGGAACAACCTGCGAGCAAGAGTGTGGTTACCAGAAAAAGCAAAGGAAACCGTGCGTGAGATATTTGTGTCATGGCATGAATTCAGTGGGTTGATCGGTGGTCTGCGCTAGAATACACGGTTGGCGTGGCACAGGATTTTGCGATGGCATACGAGGCACTAATAGAGCAGTTTTTTCATCAGAGCGTCAATGCCACGATCGATTGTGTGGATGTGGTCGCTGCACCTTTAGTGCGTGCAGGAGCTTCACTGACGGAATGCTTATTAGCGGATGGCAAAATCCTAGTGTGTGGCGATGGCAGCTCAGCGCTGATTGCACAATTTTTTGCAACAACGCTAATGAATCAGGGGGAGCGTGAGCGCCCAGGTTTGCCAGCCATTGCCTTGGATAATAGCAGCGCCATATTCGGTGCGATTGAAGGTGATTACGGAACTAATGAGGGTTTTGCGCGTCAAGTGCGCGCAGTGGGGCAGCCCGGTGATTGTTTGGTGCTGTTCACTTGCTCAGGTGTGGCTGCCAGTTTGCTCAATGCGGTAGCTGCAGCACATGAACGCGGTATGGTCGTGATTGCGATCACGGCACAAGGTGGCGGGCATTTGCCTGCGCTGTTAGCAGAGTGTGATGTGGAAGTCAGCGTACCTTCAGTGTCGCGCTTTCGTATCCACGAAAATCATTTACTGCTATCGTTTGCGCTGTGCGAATTTATTGAAAATCAGATGTTTGGAGAGGTGTAAGTATGCGTTTTCTTGCTGTTGTTTTTGCAGTGGTTATGTTTTCAGGTTGTGCATCCATCATGGATGCCACCAGTGATGGCCCGATTCGCCAAAATCAGGGTACACGCACATTTGGCACTGCGTTGGATGATGATCGCATTGAAGATGTGGTGGAAGTGAATATCAAAAAAGTGTCGCCAGAAATGCGTCGCGGCCATATCAGTGTTGTTAGCTTTAATGGCGTGGTGTTACTTGTAGGTCAGGTACCTAGTGAAGCTTTGCGCACGCGCGCCGCAGAAGCAGCTGCGAAAGTAAAAAAAGTGCGCCAAGTGCAAAACGCTTTGACTGTTGGTCCTAATATCACTTTTGGCGCCCGCAGCAACGATGCTTGGCTGACAACGAAAGTCAAAACCGGTTACGCGTTTAATAATGATGTGAACGGTCAGCGCGTCAAAGTTGTGACAGAAAATAAAGTGGTTTACTTGATGGGTTTGGTAACGCAGCGTGAAGGCGAGCTGGCTGCTTCTTCTGCGCAAAGAACGCGTGGAGTAACACGCATTGTGAAAGCGTTTGAATACATCAACTAAAGCTAGATAGAGAAAATAAAAAAGCTGTCAGCGCGCAAACGATGACAGCTTTTTTTATGTGTGTCGTTTTGGTTTTCTTGCTTAAAGTTCAAGCTGTGATTGACTGCCTAGAGCGAGAGTGATTTTGTCGGTAAGGCGTTGCAGTTCACGACCATCACCTAAATTTTGTCCATTCTGCTGTAACAGATCGTGCACGACATTCAGCCCAACCAATACGGCAATACGCTCCGTACCGATGACATTACCTGCTGAACGAATGGCGCGCATTTTTTCATCTAAGTAGTTTGCTGCCTGTAACAAGCTGTCCTTTTCTTCTGGCGGACAGGCAACTTGGTAGTCGTTATCGAGTATGCGTAAGCGTACGGTGGATGGTGTGCTCATGGTTGCCTCGCCACGCCGATGTGAAAAGAATTAAGAGGAGTGTTGTGTGTTGGAGCCGTATTCTTGCTCCAGTGCTTTGAGTCGTTCGATCATGGCTTCCACACGCGTGCGCGCCAATTCACTTTTTTCAATCAGCCGTCCGCGCTCTTTGCGCCAAGTGTTTTCCTGTGTGCGCAGGGAGCGGTTTTCCTGTTCTAGCTGTGTGCAGCGGTAGATCAGCTGGTCTATTTGATGCTCAAGTGCCGCGAATTGTTCTTTGCTCATTGCTCGTGGCCTGACGGTGAATACGCGCCGTACTATAAGTGAGCGATGGCGGCACGGTCAACGCAGAGTGCTTGTGAACTTGGCGTTGCAAGCATCTGATGTTCCTGCATTTTTTGTGATCCGCGTCAGGTCGGTAGCCGCGCGCGCAGTGCAGGAATACAGGGCAAGTGGTAGCATGCGGCGCTGTTTTCTGCGATGAATCACGAGGCTTTTGTGGCTGTCCTCATTACTTACGAACAACTCAGTGCGCGCCTGCAAACACTGCAAATCCCCGTGTCGGCGGATGCGCTGCACGGCGCACTCACCGGCTTGGCGTGCAGCGGGCAGTTGCCAGAGCAGCCAGCGTGGCTGCAACAATTGAGTGATTGTCTGGATGATATTGATTTGTCGGAGCACGCGCCGATGCTATCGGCATTGCAAACTTGGGTGCAGGGTGAATTGGCCGATGGTGATCTCAGTTTTCAATTGTTGCTGCCAGATAGCGAAGAGTTTTTATCCGTGCGCACGCGCGCACTGGCGCAGTGGAGTGATAGTTTTCTGTACGCTTTTATCGCCAGCGGTGTTGAATTAACCGTAGAAGATCGTGAATTGATGGAAGACATGGCAGCGATCAGTCAAGTAGATGATGGTGAGGCAGAAGACGGCGCAGAAAAAAATATATCGGCATTGAATAATCCAGAAGATGCTGAGAACAATGAGCGCGATTTTTTTGAGTTGTGCGAATATGTGCGCATGGCGGCGATGGATTTGTATCGCGAATACGGCAATCTCACAACAAATAATGTCGATACACAAGGAGAAACAAAATGAAATCCTTGTTGCCGCGCAAAGAGTTTGCCGCGCGCCGTACGCGCTTAATGCAGATGATGGATCCAAACAGCATCGCCATCATTCCTTCGGCGCATGAAATTATTCGCAATAACGACACGCATTTCCCTTTTCGCCAAGACAGCGATTTTTATTACCTCACGGGTTTTAACGAACCGGATGCTGTTGCTGTTTTAATTCCGGGGCGCTCGCACGGTGCATTTGTTTTGTTTTGTCGCGATCGCGATCCTGAGCGAGAATTGTGGGATGGTTATCGCGCAGGCCCAGAAGGTGCGTGCCAAGAGTACGGCGCTGACGATGCGTTTCCGATTGATGATCTTGACGAAATTTTGCCCGGCTTATTAGAAGGCAGAGAGCGCGTGTATTACGCGATGGGTCGTGACGGTGAGTTTGATCGTCATGTTATGGAATGGGTGAACGCTATTCGCAGCAAAGTGCGCTCCGGTGCGATTCCGCCGGGCGAGTTTCTCGATCTCAATCATTTTTTACACGAATTGCGTTTATTCAAAAGTGCACAAGAGTTGCAGTTGATGAAACAGGCGGCAGACATTTCTGCCAAAGCACATCGCCGAGCTATGGCGGTGTGTAAACCGGGGATGATGGAATATCAATTAGAAGCCGAATTGTTGCATGTGTTTGCTAAAAACGGTGCGCGGCATCCGGCGTATTCGTCTATCGTCGGTGGCGGGGATAACGGCTGTATTTTGCATTATGTTGAAAATCGCGACATGTTGAACGATGGTGATTTGGTGTTAATTGATGCCGGTTGTGAGTTGGATCACTACGCATCCGACATCACGCGCACTTTCCCTATCAATGGTCAATTTTCACCGGAACAAAAAGCCTTGTACGAATTGGTGTTGCAAGCACAGTTGGCAGCCATTGCTGTGGTGAAGCCGGGCAATCACTGGAATGAACCGCACGATGCCACAGTAAAAGTAATCACCGAAGGTTTAGTAAAGCTGGGTTTGTTAAAAGGCAAAGTGAGTGCCTTGATTAAAAGTGCAGCGTACCGTGACTTTTATATGCATCGCGCCGGACATTGGTTGGGCATGGATGTGCATGATGTCGGCGATTACAAATGCGGCGGCGAGTGGCGCGTGTTTGAGCCGGGCATGGTGTTAACGGTAGAGCCTGGCATTTATGTGTCGCCGCACAATAAAAAAGTGGATAAAAAATGGCGCGGCATTGGCATTCGTATTGAAGACGATGTGGTGGTCACTAAAAACGGTTGTGAAGTATTAACGGCGGCAGCGCCAAAAACTGTGGCCGAAGTAGAAGCGTGGATGGCTTTGCAGCATCCGCACTTGTCATCCGAAATGGAAAAAGCCGCAAACAAAGCCAAGACAAGCAAAACCGAAAAAAGCAGCGCGACGACCAAAGCCAAAACCGTCAGCAAAAAAACTGCGGCGGCGCGTGAAAAAGAGCATGGCTGAAACGGTAGACATTGCCATTATCGGTGGTGGTATGGCGGGTGCTGCGCTGGCTCTGTTGCTGTCACAGCAATTGCCAACTTTGTCCGTACTGCTGCTGGAACAGTATCCACTGACAGCGAGTTCGTCTGAGCAATTATCGCTTCCTAGTTTTGATGCGCGTTCGACGGCGCTTTCTTACAGCACGCGCAATATTCTTGATGATATGGGTGTGTGGGGTGCGCTCTCTGTATATGCGCAGCCAATTTTGCAAGTGCATGTCTCTGAACGAAAACAACCACTCGGTATGTTGATGCGCGCAGAAGAAACGAATTTGCCCGCGTTAGGTTTTGTGGTGGAAAATCGTGCGCTGGGCAGTGTTTTACTGCAAGCAGTAAAACAACAAAGTGCCATTCAAGTGTGTGATCGCGTACAGGTGAAAAAAATTACGCCGCTGGCAGAATCGGTTGCTTTGTTGTTGCAAGGCGCTGAGGGCGATGAGAAAAAAATCGCTGCGCGTTTGGTGGTGGTAGCTGATGGTGCGCAATCGGCTCTGCGACAACAGTTGGGTATTGCTGTGGATGAGCAACCTTACGATCAACACGCGCTGGTGGCGAATGTCGTTACTGAATTACAGCACAATGCAGTGGCGTACGAGCGATTTACTGAGCATGGCCCAGTCGCTTTGTTACCGTTAATAGATTGCAACACGCAACATCGCGCGGCATTAATTTGGACACTGCCCGACAGTGAAATTGACGCGGTGATGCAATTGCCAGAAAAAGAATTTTTGCAGCGCGTACAAACACAGTTGGGCAACCGCTGCGGAAAGTTAGTCTCCGTCGGCAAACGCCATTGTTATCCCTTGTCTTTGCTGCAGGCGCGCGAGCAAGTGCGTTCACGCATTGTGTTGTTAGGCAGCGCGGCACACTATTTACATCCGGTTGCAGGGCAGGGTTTTAATTTGATTATGCGCGATTGTTTGGCTTTGGTTGAAACGCTGGCAGAAGCAATAAATGCCAAAAAAGATTTTTCCACGCTTTTGGTGTTGAAAAACTATCTGTTGCAGCAACAGTGGGATCAGCAAAAAACTGTCAGTGCCAGCGATTGGCTGCCGAAACTATTTTCCAATCAATTTTTGCCGCATAAAGTGTTGCGCAGTGCGGTATTGCTGGGTTTGGATTTTTTACCCGGTGTGCGCGAGCGCTTTGCACGCGAGGCAACGGGCTTATGAGTGAGTGGTTTGATATCGTGATTGTCGGCGGAGGCATGGCGGGCTGTGCTTTGGCCTGCGCTTTGGCGGATACGCACTATCAAATCGCCATCATCGAAAATCAAGAATCCGTCACCTTTTCGAAAGACAATTTTTTTGATGCGCGCGTGGTAGCGCTCAGTATGGCATCGCGCCATTTTTTGCAGGCTATGCAAGTGTGGGAGTTGATTGCTGTACAACGCTTATCGCCATTTGATCGTATGCAAGTGTGGGATGCAGAAGGCACAGCACAAGTGCATTTTGATGCCAGCGATGTGCGACAGCCTGCACTGGGTTATATCGTTGAAAACAGTTTAATTGTTTCTGCGTTGCGTGAACGCTTACAACAACAGCGCAATGTGCAGTGGATATGCCCTGATGCGGTGGTGAATTTAAGTGACGCAAAAAATGAGTCGCACGCGGTTTTAACGCTAAAAAGTGGCAGAGAAATTATTGGTAATTTGGTCGTTGCTGCGGACGGCGCGCAATCACTGTTGCGCCAATTGTCTGGCATCAACACCGTGGAATGGGATTACGGTCACAGTGCGGTCGTCGCAACAGTGCGCACAGAAAAACCGCACGATGGCGTGGCGCGCCAACGCTTTATGACAGAAGGCCCCTTAGCATTTTTGCCATTGCGCGATAACGAAGGCGACGAGCATTGGTGCTCGGTGGTGTGGTCGATGTCGCCAGAGTTGGCGCAGTCTTTGCTCGCTATGTCGGAGCAGGAATTTGCTGCGCAACTTGCGCGTCATTTTGAATATGCTTTGGGCGATATTTTAGAAGTGCGCGGGCGTTTTGCCTTTCCTTTGCGCCAACGCCACGCGCAAACTTATCAGCGTGGTCGTGTGGTGTTGATTGGCGATGCCGCGCATACAATTCACCCGCTAGCGGGGCAGGGCGTGAATCTCGGTTTTATGGATGTGCGTGTTTTGGCTGAGGAACTGCAGCGCGCACAAACCAGAAATATTTCACCAGCGGATACACGCGTGTTGCAGCGCTATCAACGCCGTCGTCGCGGCGCCAACCTCACCATGACGGCGACGATGGAATTGTTCAAACAGTTATTTGCACAACGCAGTTTACCCGTGCGTTGGTTGCGCAATACCGGGATGAAAGGAGTAGAACATCTTCCTTTGCTAAAAAAACAAATTATGCAGCACGCGATGGGCTTATCATCGTAAAATTAGCTGTCATTTAACACACAACATATTTCTCAAGGATGGAGAAAAAATGAATAAAGAAACGGATTATCTTTCGTGGTTGGCACTGAATCGCATTCCAGAACTCGGTCCTGTATCACAACGCAAGCTGCTGCAAGAAGTGGGTGGTATGCTGCCTTTGCTGCAACTATGCTCTGAGTATTTACAAAATTTTCTCAAGCCCAGTCAATGTCGCTTGTGGTTGGATTTTTGCGACGAGAACCAGAAAAGTATTTTGCGTGAACAAGCTTTGCGCGACGCGGAGTTGGCAGAGCAATGCGGAGCCGTTTTGCTCACGGCAGAATGCGAAAATTATCCGCTGTTGCTGGCGCAGATTCCTGCAGCGCCGACGGTATTGTATGTGCGCGGTGATGTCAGTGCTTTGCACTTGCCGCAGTTGGCGATGGTGGGTAGTCGCAATGCTTCTGCGAGCGGTTTGGAATTGGCGCAAGAGTTTGCTGTGGCGCTGGCGCAACAGAGTTTGGCGATCACCAGTGGTTTGGCTTTGGGGATTGATGGCGCGGTGCATCGTGGTGCGCTGCAAGCCAAGGGTAAAACGGTGGCGGTGATTGCAACGGGCGTCGATGATATTTATCCGCGTCGCCATACAAAATTGTTCGATGAAATTTTGGCGAGTGGCGGTGCAGTGGTGAGTGAGTTGCCGCCGTGTTCGCAGCCATTGGCGCAAAATTTTCCGCGCAGAAATCGCATTATCAGCGGTTTAAGTTTGGGTACTTTGGTGGTGGAAGCGGGTTTGCAAAGCGGTTCGTTGATTACGGCGCGCTACGCGGCAGAACAGGGACGCGAAGTGTTTGCACTGCCGGGCTCAGTGCGCTCGCCGTTTCATCGCGGTTGCCATGCTTTAATTCGTCAAGGCGCAAAACTGGTGGAAACCACGCAAGATATTTTGGACGAGTTGGGCGGTATGCTCGCTTTCAAACAACAAGAGTTTTCTGTGATACATGCAGCACGAACAGCAGATACGCATTTATCGGGTTCTGCAAAAAAAGTATTTGCTTGTTTGGATTACGCGCCTGTGCCACTGGATACGCTGGTATTGCGTTGCGCTTTATCCATTGAGGATATTTCGGCGGCGTTGTTGGATTTAGAATTGGAAGGAGTTATCGCACAGCAACATGGATTTTATGCGCGTGTTTAATTGTGCTTTATAGCTTTACTCGCTCTCATCAAAGCGATCGGCAAACAGTTGGGTGATCGCTTCCATGGCTTTTTCTTCATCACTGCCCTCACAGCATAAATAGAGCTGCGTGCCTTTTCCTGCTGCTAACAACATCAGAGCCATGATGTTTTTGCCATCAGCTGTTTGTTTGTATTCACCATTAACAATTTTTTTGAATTGAATGGTGCTATTAAAGCTCGTACACAAGCGCATGAGCTTCGAGGCTGCGCGTGCGTGCAATCCTAGTTTGTTAACGATGTCGAGAGTAGATTCTTTCATAAAAATTTTGTGATATAGAGATGCGTTATTGTTTTACTTGATGTAATTCACGATGCCTTGTGTTGGTGAGGGTGTACTCTGTGGAAAAAGCAGCATACAGCTTCTCGCAGAGGTATACGGAGCGGTGCTGCCCACCGGTGCAGCCAATTGCCACGGTTAAATAGCGTCGATTTTGTTTGAAAGAGGGTAGCCATTTTTGTAAAAAATCACGGATATCCGCAAACATATTTTGCACTTCTGCTTCTTGATTCAGAAAATCAATAACGGGCTGATCGCGTCCTGTGTAAGCGCGCAATTCTGGTTTCCAATAAGGGTTGGGTAGATTGCGCACATCGAAAACTAAATCAGCATCCACTGGGATACCGTGTTTGTAGCCAAAAGACATGAATTGCAACGATAGATCGGTTGCTGCTCGGCGTGCTACGCGTTCCAGCACCAAATCGCGCAGTTGATACAAATTCAGCTGGCTGGTGTCGATGGTCAGCGAGGCAAGATTAGCGATGGGTTCTAAGCGTTTTTTTTCTGTTTCAATAGCCTCAACGAGATCGGTTTCGTTATCAGACAAGTGGTGTTTGCGGCGTGTTTCACTGAAGCGCTTAATCAGGGTAGGTTTATTGGCATCCAAATAGATCACATCGCAATCCATCTGTGTGCGGGCTTGCTCCAGCATAGAAGGAAACAGTGCGAGGTCGCGGCTGGTATTGCGCGCGTCAATGCTGATGGCGATTCCGCGAGTGATGGCGTAATCGCTCTCCTGCAGTTGTGTAACCAGTACGCCGAGCAAACTGGCGGGCAGGTTGTCGATGCAGTAATAGCCCTCGTCTTCCAGCACATGCAGTGCGGTACTTTTACCAGAGCCTGAGCGACCACTGATGACGACTAAGCGCATCGATGCATCCTTTTTTCATACGAAGTGCAGGCAGTGTAGCAAACCTTGATCGCGCTGCATTGACTTGCCCCTATCTGCACAGTAGCTTGGTTCACAAGAGTGAGACCTAGGTAAGCGGTAAAGGTATGAGCGATACAAAACAAGACACTACGGTGGAAGAGGCGCCCAAGAAGAAGTTGTCAGACGAAGACATGGCGCGTGTGGCGGAGTACCTCAATTCACCGATACACCAGTTTGAGCGCAAGCCGTTCCGCCCTTGGATATTGTTATTGATTTTGACGGTAATCGTCGTTGGTATGAGTGTGCTGAGTTTGTTGTACGCACAGATGCACGGTATTCCTTTGGAGTAATGATTATGCGTCCAGCAGAGAACGGTTTTGCTCCTGTGCTGAGATTGTTGGATAAGTTCGTTCCATTGGCGGTGCGCACCGATAAAGTGCAGCGTACTCGCGCCTATATTTTAATTAGCATTATTTTGATCAATTTGGGTGTTTGCGCGTTAAGTGGTGCGGCTTTGCTATTGACCAGTTTGTCCTCTCTTGGCATGCGTGCCGGCATGGGTGTGGTGTTGGCATCGACAGTTTTTTATGTATTAGCGCTGTTAGCGTTTCGTTGGCGACACTCTTTAGTGCTCGCGGGCAATATCGCCGTATTCGCTATTTATGTGGCGGTATTGGTGGGTATTTTGATCAGTGGCGGCTACGGAGAATCACCGTTCATGGCGTTGTGGATTGTGGTGCCGGTGTTTGTTTTTCCGATGGCCGGTGCGCGCTCTGGCATTGTATGGACAGGGATTATTTTTCTGACGATCAATCTGTTGATGTTGGCGCGCGAATGGGGTTTTACGGCGTGGCAGTTATCCGATAGCGCGACACTGGTGCTATTGGAACGCGCACTGCCGATCGTGTTGTGTTTTATGGTGGTAACAGCGTTGCTGATTTACGAACGCGTCAATCACACTTTGTACCAATGGCTGCAAGAAGAGCGTATTCGTTTTGCGTTTAAAGCCAGTCACGATTCCTTGACGGATTTGCCCAATCGTGAAGAGTTTTACACGCGTCTAGATACTGCATTGCGTGAATCTACGCAAAAAAAATCACTGTTCGCCTTGGTCTATATCGATTTAGATAATTTCAAACCGATTAACGATCAGTACGGGCATTACGCGGGTGATCGTGTGTTAAAAGTGACAGGTCAGCGTTTGCGCGAAGTGTTGCGCAATACCGATATCGCTTCGCGTATCGGCGGTGATGAATTTGCATTGATTCTTAATGGCATTCAAAAACGCAGTGATATAGATTTGGCGTTAAACAAAATGCTGCACACGCTCGCTATTCCGATTGATATCGGTGGACAGGATGTGGTGGTGCAAGCGAGCGCTGGCGTGGCGATTTTCCCGCAAGATAGCCGTGACCTAACTGCGTTGTGCCGCTTAGCAGATAGCGCGATGTATTTAGCGAAAGAAAAAAGAAATTCCTACTGCTATCACTCGCCGTTGAATGTGTAGGGTGTGTTAAACGCCACTACGCCGTTTTTGCGATGATGTTGTCGGCAAACCAATGCAGCATGCCGATTTTTTGCTCGACAGTTTTAGTGTCTTGCTCGCCTTTGTAAGTATCGCGAAAACCGACGATACATTCCGTCACGCCGAGATCCTGTAATTTTTTCACGCCATCGACACTAAAGGCATCAGCCGTAGTGGCGTGAATTTCAAACGGCTTGTTGTCGGTGCCGTACTCTTTGCGAAATTGCTGCAATTTTTCTACCAACGGTTTCAGGGTGTCGGCAGAGCCGCCGGCGTGTATCCAACCATCGGCAATGCGCGCCGCGCGTTTCAGTGCCACATCGGCGTGACCGCCGAGCAGGATAGGCACTGGCTGGCTAGGCACAGGGCAAATGCGCGAAGCGGGGATTTGGTAGTGCTGTGAATCGTGCCCGTAATACTCGCCGCTCAACAGACCGCGAATGATGGCGACCATCTCGTCCATACGCGGACCGCGGCTTTCCCAGCGTTCGCCGCAGATTTGGAAATCTTCAATCCACGGTGAAATGCCCGCGCCGAGCGCAAAGCGGTTGTCGCTGATGCAGGCGATGGTGGCAATTTGCTTGGCGAGCAACACAGGGTTGCGGATAGGCAGTTTCACCACGCTGGTGGTGAAGCGCAGTTTTTGCGTCACGCCTGCCAGCCAAGGAATCGCGCAGAAAGGCTCCAGAAACGGCGTGCCGTCCAAGAAGTTGCGCGAGCCATCTTCGTTGTAGGGGTATTTGGTGTCGGCAATTTGCGGGTAGCAAATGCTGTCGGGGAAGGTAAAGCCTTGAAAACCCACGGCTTCTGCCGCTTGCGCGAGCGGGACATATTGATCCACTGGACACATGGTGGCGTGAAAAGCAAAGCGCATGGCCTTCCCCTGAGGTGTGCAAACGAGGCGCGCATGATAAAGGCTCAGTTGCGCGCGTGCCATGCTGGTAAAATGCGCAGCCACCTTGTTGTACTGCTGTGCCGCCTGTTATGAGCTCATTGCCCTCCCTCAATCCACGCCAACGCGAAGCGGTGCGTTATATCGACGGTCCGCTGCTGGTGCTGGCGGGTGCGGGCAGCGGCAAGACGCGTGTGATCACCGAAAAAATTGCCTACCTCATCCGCGAGTGCCAGTACAAAGCCAGCCATATCGCGGCGGTGACTTTCACCAACAAAGCTGCCCGTGAAATGAAAGAGCGGGTGGGAAAATTGCTGGGTGGTGAAGCGCGCGGCTTGCAGGTCTCTACTTTTCACTCGCTAGGTTTAGACATCATCCGCCGTGAAATAGGCACACTCGGTTACAAAAGCGGTTTCTCAATTTTTGATCAGCAGGATGCGCAAGCACTGCTGCGCGAATTGCTACTGCGCAATGGCGATGTTGATAACGATTATGTGGAAATGGCGCAGCACAGTATTTCCAATTGGAAAAACGATGGTCTGCTGCCTGAGGTTTTATTGCAGCGCGCCGCCACGCAAGGCGAAATGAATTTGGCACTGTTGTATGAGCGCTATCAACGAGCATTGAAAGCCTACAACGCGGTGGATTTTGATGATTTGATCGCGCTGCCGGTGCAGTTGTTTGAAAAATATCCGGATGTGTTATCGCGCTGGCATCAACGCATTCGCTATTTATTGGTGGACGAATACCAAGACACTAACGCCTGCCAATATCGTTTGGTGCAATTGTTGGTGGGCGTGCGTAGCGGTTTAACCGTGGTGGGTGATGACGATCAATCTATTTACGCATGGCGCGGTGCGAAGCCGGAAAATCTTTCGCAATTGCAACACGATTTTCGCGCATTGAAATTGATTAAGTTAGAACAGAACTACCGTTCTTTTGGTCGCATTCTGAAAGCCGCCAACCAATTGATTGCCAACAATCCGCACGAATTTGAAAAACAATTGTGGAGTGAGTTGGGTTACGGCGATCCGATACGCGTAATTCACTGCGCCAATGAAGAGGGTGAGTCTGAGCGCATCGCCAATGACATCGTGGTGCAACGCTTGCAACGCGGCGGCAAGTTTTCTGACTTTGCGGTGTTGTATCGCAGCAATCACCAATCACGTTTATTGGAAATGCAATTGCAACAGGCGCAAGTGCCGTACAACATTACGGGCGGCACTTCGTTTTTTTCGCGCGCTGAAATTAAAGATGTGATGGCGTATCTGCGCTTGCTCGCCAATCCCGATGACGACAACGCATTTCTGCGCATCATCAATGTGCCGCGCCGTAAAATTGGCTCCAGCACGCTGGAAAAATTGGGTTTATACGCGCAGCAGCGCGACGGCAGTTTGTGTGCCGTGATTCAAGAAATCGGTATCGAATCAGTGTTGGGTGCAGAAGCGCTGGGGCGTTTGCGTCACTTCACGCAGTGGTTGGACGAGGTGCGTAAAAATTGCGCGCAAGGCAATCCGATGGAGGCGATTCGTGAAATGCTGGATGACATTGGTTACGAAGCGTGGCTGCATCAAAATGCGTCCAGCGCAACCGTGGCAGAAAGACGCATGGACAATGTGCGCTACTTGGTGGAATCCATGGGGCGCTCGCTCACTGTTAGCGAAGAAGAGGATACCGACAGCGCGCGCGACAGTTTGGATGCGATGCGCGATGCGATCAGTAAATTGGTGTTGCGCGATTTATTAGAGCGACAAGAGGAAGAGGATGACGGCGATCGTGTGCAATTGTTAACACTGCACGCTGCGAAAGGCTTGGAATTTCCGCATGTGTTTATCATGGGCTGGGAAGAAGAATTGCTGCCGCATCGCAACAGTATTGAAGCCAATCAAATTGATGAAGAGCGGCGTTTGGCCTATGTGGGCATTACGCGCGCGCAGCGCACGCTGACGCTGACACTGGCGCATAAACGCAAACAATACGGCGAAGTGACTGCGCCGACACCGAGCCGCTTTTTAGATGAATTGCCACCGGAAGATTTAGAGCGCGAAGGCGTGGGGCAAACAGTATCGGATGAGCAGCGCGAGAAAAAAGCGCGTGATACGATAGAAAAATTAAGAAAAATGTTGAGCGCATCATGATTAATCGCCTGCGACAGGGCATGGAAAATTTGCAGCCAGTGGATTACTGGCGTGAAACGACTTTTCGTACAGAAGCGGCAGTATTGTTGGCGTTTACCAATGAGCCGGAGCCGCAATTGATTCTCACGCGCCGCGCTGATCATTTGAAATCGCATCGCGGTGAAGTGGCATTGCCAGGCGGCAAAGTGGATGCCAGCGATCAAAACTTTATTGCCACTGCTTTGCGTGAAAGCCAAGAAGAAATTGCATTGTCGCCGACGGATGTTGAAGTGTTGGGTGAGTTGGATCCGATGGTGACACGCTTCGGCGTAAAAGTGATGCCGGTAGTGGGCATTGTTGCGTCGGATGTAAAACTTGCGCCGAACCCAGATGAGTTGGACAGCATTTTTCGCGTGCCGCTGTCATTTTTTCTGCGTGACGAACGCTTGCGCACGGATCGCGGAACGGTCAACGGTCACACGGTCGCGGTGCCGTGTTGGCAGTGGCAGGAATACGAAATTTGGGGTGTGACGGCGATTATTCTCGTCAACTTTATGAATCGCGTGATGGGGCAGAGTATTTCCACGGGCGTGGAAGCGTTGGCGCAATACACGCAAGGTCAAATCATGCCGGAAGAATGGTTGACGGACGAAGATAAATTAGCGCGTGAACAAAAAAATAGAGACAGCGAATAATGAATACAGAGGTGAATAATGTGGTTGAAGGCACAGAAGACAAAGTGGTGTTAATTGCTTCGCCGTGCATTTCAATTTGCGCCTTGGATGCGGAAGATGTGTGCGTGGGCTGTTATCGCAGTGCGCAAGAAATTACGCGCTGGTCCGTGGCGGATAACGCTGAGCGCCGACAAATCCTTGTCAGCGCGGCGGAACGCGCTAAGCGCGTCAATCCTTTCTAAGCTCCCTTTCTAGCAACTACTTCTTGCGAAAAGGTTTGGTGCCGTCCGGTTTTTTGGGCGCGGCACTGCGGGTAAAAGATTTTTTATCAGCAGCTGGCTTTTTGTCCGAGAATGACTTTTTCTCGCTGAACGCTTTCTTGTCGCCAAACGGTTTTTTATCGCCAAACGATTTCTTGTCGGAGAAAGGTTTCTTATCACCGAAGCTTTTCTTGTCAGAAAAAGGTTTTGAGTCTGAAAAGGACTTCTTCTCGCTAAACGCTTGCTTTTCACCAAATGATTTCTTGTCACGCGCTGGCGCGGCATCGCGATCACGGAAGGATTTTTTCCCGCCACTTGCGCCTGCACCCAACGGGGCGATATTCATCGGTCTGCCGGCAACGCGCACATTTTTCAGTGCTTTCATCAACTCGCCTGCGATTTCCGCAGGTAAATCCACGGTGCTGTAATCGTCGTGAATGGCGATGTGGCCGATGTGTTTGCTGTCGAGATCTGCTTCATTGGCGATGGCGCCAACGATGTTGCCCGGTTTGACATTGTGGTCGTAGCCCACTTCGATGCGAAAGCGTTGCATACCGTCTTCCACTTCACGCGAAGGTTTTTCACTGCGCATGCGTTTGATGCGCTCGCGTTTGTTGTCATCGTAATCATCGCGCTCGCGGTGTTTACGCGGCGGTCTTTCATCCGTTAGCGCTTGCGTGCGCGGTGATTCTTTTTCGTTGAGCAGCAGGCTGGTGCCGCCTTGCGCAATCGCTGCCAGTGCTGCGGCGACGATATCCAACTCCACGCCAGTTTCGTGTTGATACTGCGCGATCAATTCGCGGTACAAATCGAGATCACCGTTTTCTACGGCATTGTTTTCCAGAATATCGCTGATGCCTTGTTTGAATTTGGCAATGCGTTTGTCGTTAATTAATTTGGTTGATGGCAATTCCATCAGTTCAATCGCTTGGCGTGTGGCTTTTTCAATCGCAAACAGCAGGCGTTTTTCACGCGGTGCGACAAACAAAATCGCATCGCCGCTGCGACCGGCGCGACCCGTTCTGCCGATACGATGCACATAGGCTTCGGTGTCGGTCGGAATGTCGTAGTTGATAACATGGCTGACGCGCTCGACATCAATACCGCGCGCGGCGACATCAGTGGCAACGACAATATCAATCGCGCCATTTTTAATTTGCGCGATGACATGCTCGCGCTGCGATTGCACGATGTCACCATTCAGTGCGGCGGTGTTGTAACCGCGTGCACGCAACTTATCTGCCAATTCAACAGTCGCGGTTTTGGTGCGCACGAAAATAATCATGCCGTCAAAATCTTCCGCTTCCAACATGCGCGTTAAAGCATCGAGCTTGTGCATGCCGCTGACGGGCCAATAGCGTTGGCGGATGGTCGATGCGGTGGTGGTTTTTAACGCGATAGTAATTTCTGACGGTTCATTCAAATGTTGCTGTGCAATGCGACGAATTTCGCGCGGCATCGTGGCAGAAAATAAAGCGATTTGGCGTTCGTCCGGCGTTTGCTCCAGTATCCATTCCACATCGTCGATAAAACCCATGCGCAACATTTCGTCGGCTTCATCCAGCACCAAACATTGCAGTTGTGAAAGATCGAGCGTGCCGCGACGCATGTGATCCATCACGCGCCCCGGCGTGCCGACCACTACTTGCGCGCCCTGTTTTAGTTGGCGCAATTGCGTGCTGTAACTCGCGCCGCCGTAAATCGGCAACACTTGAAAGCGCGGAATAAACGCGGCGTAAGTTTGAAACGCTTCCGCGACTTGTATCGCCAGTTCGCGCGTCGGCGCCAACACCAATACTTGCGTGGCGCGGCTCGCCATATCCAAACGCGCCAAGATGGGCAGGGCAAAAGCAGCAGTTTTGCCGGTACCGGTTTGCGCTTGACCTAAAACATCGCGGCCTTCGAGCAGCAGCGGAATGGTTTGCGCCTGAATCGGTGAGGGCGTTTCGTAGCCGATATCGGCTAAAACGGAGAGCATGGCATCAGGTAGCCCCAAATCGCGGAATGCGACGGGCGTGGTCGTTTCGGTAGTCATCGTGTTGTCCCAGCTGTAAGTGAGCCCTTCGAAGGGCAAACGCGCTGGCACAAAAGAGAGGGTGCGTGGCGCGGCAACGGCAGTATAGCCGCCGCGCAAGGGCTTGTCAGATCAGGGATTGACGCAGGCTTGCACTTCGCGGGAAGCTGGCAGCCCTATGACGAAGCGCAGAATAAGCGGCTTCTCTGAAGTGTGTACGGAAAATAATAATGAAATTACCACCTGATACTGAAGTATTTATTCCTGCTAACGATGTGATTGCGTCGACAGTGGATCTCAAATCCTATCCGCGCCTAAAAGTGTTGTTGCTCAAGCCCTACCAAAAGGTGGTGGGTGCGGTGCAATCTCCTCAAATGGGCATTTTGTATTTAACGTCGGCTATTCGCGAACGATTTCAGCAGCATGTGGATATTCGCATCCTCGATATGAAACTTGAGCAGATGCCAGCAGAAAATTTGCTGCCATTGTTGAAAGAATTTCAGCCGGATGTTGTCGGTATGTCAGCGCTCAATTATGAGGCGCAAGCAAGCTATCGAATTGCAAAAGTTGTTAAAGCATTTAATAAAAAAATAGTGACAGTTGTGGGTGGGCCTTTTGCACTGAATGCAGCGGAAAAAATTTTGCAGGAAGAAGAAAACATTGATTGGGTATTTGAAGGGCCTGCGGATCGTGTTTTTCCAGAGGCATTGGTTCGATTGGTTTTGAAGCAAGAGTTAGATGTTGATTTGCCTGGCTTCTCGCATCGATTAGCAAATGGTCAGTTACATATCGCTAAGTCGAGAGATTTTGTGCAGGATCTCGATACGCTGCCTATGCCAGCTTGGGATTTAGTGGATTTTGATCGCTACGCAAAACACCCAAATCACGCAGCTAACTTGAAAGGAAAACGCTATTCCCCGTTATTCACTTCAAGAGGCTGTCCTTATCTCTGTAGCTACTGCCACGATATTTTTACAAAACGATTTGTGTATCACAGCGCAGAACGCGTTATTGCGGAAATAGAACATCTTTATACAAACTACGGCGTTAATGAGTTTCATATTGAAGATGATATTTTTAATCTGCATAAGCCCAGAGTGCATGAAATCATGGGCGAAGTGGCTAGGCGCTGGCCTGGAAAAATGAAGTTTGCGTTTCCTAACGGTCTTCGTGGTGACATTATCGATCAAGAGATTGTTGATGTGATGTGTGATGCAGGTGCGTACGCAGCTTCGATTGCAATCGAAACAGTAACACCGCGATTGCAGCGCTTGGTTGAAAAAAATTTGGATGTAGAAAAAGCACATCACGCTATTAAAATGTTTACTGATAGAGGCTTGCAAGTTACAGCTGCTTTTATGTTGGGTTTTCCAACAGAAACCAAAGAAGAAATTAAAGCGAGTATCGATTTCGCATTAAAAAGTGATCTCACTTTGGCTTTTTTCTTTACGGTAATTCCACAGCCAGGCACGCCATTGTTTGATTTGGCGCTGAGTGAACATGAGGCCATCACGCGAGATGCTGCGCGAGTAGATAGTGGTAGCTATCGCGCAAATACTTCGTGGTATGAAAGGGTTTACGGTTATCGATTGAGCAACGCGATAAGAATAGCCAATCTGCGTTTCTATACCAATCCAAGGCGCATAGTAAAAATTTTGAGGTTCTGGTCGCCTGCTCGTCTTTGGCAAACATTCAAAGTGTTCGTGGAAATTCTGCTCCACTCACCCGCTAATGCTTAGGGATTAACGAGCCCCTGCAACTCCGCAATCAAATCACTGGCGAGCAAGCCGCGTTCGCCCTGTTCTTCGGCGACGAGATCGGCGGCGCGCGCGTGCAAGCTAACGCCGAGGCGCGCGGCCAGCTCGGGTGCTACTTCTTGCGCGAGTAAGCTGCCGATGATGCCGGCGAGCACATCGCCCATGCCGCCCGATGCCATGCCCGGATTACCTTCGGTGCAAACGCCGATATCACCGTTGCGCCCGCAAATCAGTGTGCCTGCACCTTTCAAGATGGCGACACCGCCGTAGCGTTGTTGCAGCGCGCGCACAGCGGCGAAGCGGTCGCGCTGCACATCGGCCGTGGTGATGTTGAGCAGGCGCGCGGCCTCAGCGGGATGCGGAGTGAGCACCCAATTGTCGCGGCGCGGTTCGCGCACCACGCGGCCTTCCGCGAGCATGTTCAGCGCGTCGGCGTCCATTACCAGTGGCAATCCACTGAGGGTAGCCTGCTGCAACATCTGCTCCGACCACGCGCTGCGCCCGAGACCGGGGCCAATCACCAGCACGGTGGGCTTTTCCAATAACGGCTCCAATGCCTGACCAGAAGTCACGCCGTTGGCCATGATTTCAGGGCGACGCGCGAGCACCGCAGCCACATGCTCTGGCTGAGTGGCGGCGCTGGTGAGTCCTGCACCGCAGCGCGCGGCAGCTTCAGCGGCGAGCAACACCGCACCGCCCATGCCGCGATCGCCGCCGATCACCATCACATGACCAAACAGCCCTTTGTGCGCGGTGCGCGGGCGCATAGGCAGCCCTTCTTCCAACAGCCATTCGGCATCCAACAGCGTCACTTCGTAATCTTCAAAGGGCGGCACTTCTTCAGCACCCAAGCTGTCGTAAACGATTTCACCGGTGAAGTCGGGCGCATCGGCGGTATAAAGCCCGCGTTTTTGCGCGACAAAAGTGATGGTGACGCTGGCGCTCACTGCCACGCCTTCAGCACAGCCGGTGTCAGCATCAATACCGGAGGGCATGTCGAGCGCGAGGACAGGCAGACCGCTGTCGTTCATGATTTCGATTGCCGTGGCGTAAGCGTGATGCGGTGCGCCGTTGCTGCCGGTGCCGAGCAGGGCATCAACCAGAATAGTTTCTGCGGGCAGCTCTGCTACGACATCGCGCATAAAGACGAGCGTTGCTACTGGCGTTTCGCCGTGGTGCCAAGGCGTTATCGTTACGCCGTTTTGCAATGCGTACTGGTGCGCAGCGCGCGTGTCCGTTGTAAATTTTTCTTCCGCGCCGACAGCGATCACTTGCGCAGAAATATTTTTTTCCTTGGCGAGTGCGGCGAGCAAATAACCATCGCCGCCGTTGTTGCCGCTGCCGCAGAACACCGTGATATGTTCTGGTGCTGGCCAATGCGCTAATAAAGTGTCTAAAGCCGCGCGCGCTGCTTTTTTCATTAAGGCAATGCTGCTGATGCCGGATGCAATGAGATCGGCATCCAGTGCGCGAGTTTCTTCAGCGGTGTGTAGAGTATTGAAAAGCATATTCAAAACCTCATTTGAAAATTTATTTTTTACTCAGCCACGGCAATGGGTTGATGGGATTGCCGTCTTTGCGAATTTCAAAATAGAGTGCAGGATTTTTTTCACCGCCGCTGTTGCCAACGCGCGCAATTTCATCGCCAGGTTTTACCCATTCGCCAACTTCACGCAGCAACATATCGTTGTGCGCGTACAAACTCATGTAGCCATCGCCGTGATCTAATACCAATAGCAATCCTTGTCCTGTGAGTGCGTCAGCGTACATTACACGACCGCCGTGTACAGCCAACACGGGCGCACCGTTAGCTGCATTGATGCGCAAGCCATCCCATTGCACACTGCCTTGGCGTTGATCGCCAAAACGATTTTCCAATTGCCCTTGTGTCGGCCACTGCATTTTCCCTTTGCGCTGCGTAAAAGATTGCGTTTGCAGGCGTGCTAAATCTTCTGCGCTGTAGGCAGAAGCAGCGGGTTTTGTCTCTGTGCGATTTTTAGTTTGTTCAGCTTGCTGCTGTTGTTCTTTTTCTTGCTGCTCTTTTTCAAGTTGTGCTTGGCGCTGGCGTTTTTCTTCTTGAGCGATGGCCAGCGCGCGCTGTTGTTCAATTTGAGTGATTACTTTTTGCAATGCATTGCGGTCTTGGTTTAATTGCTCCAGCGTGCCACCTTTGGTTTTCAGGTCGGCATCGGCAGTGTCGATCAGTTTTTGTCGCGCCGCGCGCTCGGCGTGTAGTTGCGTATTTTCATCCTGCAAGTTTTTTTGCAGAGCTTGCAGCTCGATGAGGTTGGCGGCGATGTCTTTTTCAATTTGAGTGATGCGCTGAATAGCGTCGAGATACGACTGCATTTTGAGTTGCCGAGCAGCAACTAAATAGTCGTGATATTGCAAATTGCGGGTGAGGGTGCGGGCATCATCCTGATCCAACAGCAAGCGCAGTTGCGATTGCGCGCCTGCTGCATACAGAGCGCGCAACTGCTGGCCGATCTGTTCCCGCTGATCGGCGATAGAACTGCTTACTGCTTTTTTTCTTCAGCTTGTGTTTGTGCGGCTTTTTGCTTTTCAGCAATTTTGGCATTGATTTCTTCAATTTTTTTCATTTGCGCGGCAACATCTTTGTCGGATTGCTCCAGCTTGGCTTGCAATTCGTTGCGCGTGTTTTGAATGGTTTGGATGTCAGCTTTCAGTTTGTCGATAGATTGCTGCATCTCAGCAATTTTTTGTTCGAGATTTTTTGCTTGATCGGTTTGCGCAGGTGCAGCAGCTTCTGTGGGTGCGGCAGCGGGTTGTGCCGGTTGTGAATCATTGGCGATAGCGCCGCTGATGCTTACAGCAGAAAAAATTGCAGCCAGTAAAACAGTGTGTAATTTCATGCGAGCCTCTCCGTGCGGTGATGTTCAGTGTTATTGATTATTTTGTGTGCAAGTCAATCAAGTTGCGGCCGTGCATTTCAGCGGGTTGTGGTATGCCCATTAATGCCAACATGCTCGGCGCGACATCGGCCAGTGTACCACCGTCATGCAGGCTGACTGCGCGTTGACCGATATACAAAAACGGAACTTGTTCACAAGTATGTTGTGTGTGTACTTGGTGCGCTTCGTAATCTTGCATCTGTTCACAGTTGCCGTGATCGGCAGTGATCAGACATTCACCGCCTGCGGTCAACACCGCATCGCGCACGCGACCGACGCACACATCCAAGGCTTCCACCGCTTTTACGGCTGCGCTGAAAATACCGGTGTGTCCGACCATATCGCCGTTGGCGTAATTACAGATGATGACATCGTATTGTTTGCTGCCGATGGCTTCGATCAATTTATCCGTGACTTCAAAGGCGCTCATTTCGGGTTGCAAATCGTAAGTCGCGACTTTCGGTGAATCGACCAAAATGCGCGTTTCGCCTTCGTACAGTGCTTCGCGTCCGCCACTGAAAAAGAAAGTGACATGCGCATATTTTTCCGTTTCTGCAATGCGCAATTGCGTTTTACCTAAACTCGCCAAATATTCACCTAGCGAATTTTTTAAGGTGGAAGGTGGATACGCACACAGCGCGGGAATGTCATCGGCGTATTCGCTAGTCATCACAAAATGGCTGAGTGCCGGCGTGCGCGCACGCACAAAACCATCGAAAGCGGGATGGGTAAACGCGCGGGTGATTTGTCGCGCGCGATCCGCACGAAAATTCATGAACAACACGGCATCGCCATCGTGCAATTGCACAGGCGCGCCAACCACAGTCGGCTTCACAAATTCGTCGTTTTCGTCGCGAGCGTAAGCCTCATGTAAAGCTTCAACAGCCGTGGCGGCGTGGTAAGCGGCTTTGCCATCCGTGAGTAAGTTGTAGGCCTGCTCGACGCGATCCCAGCGCTTGTCGCGATCCATCGCGTAGTAGCGACCGCAAACCGTGGCAATGCGCCCAGTGCCGAGTGCTTCTAATGTGTCTTGTGTGATGCGCAAAGAATCTTCCGCGCTGCGCGGTGGGGTGTCGCGCCCGTCGAGAAAAGCGTGCAAATACACTTGTTCTGCGCCGCGTTGTACCGCGAGTTGCAAGGCAGCGAGGATGTGATTTTCGTGGCTGTGTACGCCGCCGGAGGAGAGCAGCCCCCAAATGTGTACGGCTTTTTTATTGGCGACTGCTGCATCAATGGCGGTGCAGTAGGCGGGGTTCTCAAAAAAGCCGCCGTCGGCGATGTCTTTGTCGATGCGTGTGAGTTGCTGCCACACCACGCGCCCAGCACCCAGTGTCATATGCCCGACTTCGCTGTTGCCGAACTGTCCTTCGGGCAAGCCCACATCCAAACCGGAGCCGGACACCAAGCTGCGCGGATTCTCGCGCCAGAGTTTGTCCCACACCGGTGTGTTGGCGGCGGCGATAGCGTTGTCTTTGGTTTCTTCGCGGTAGCCGAAGCCATCGAGAATCAACAGAACGAGGGGTTTTGGTGCTTGAGGCATGGGAAAAACCAGCGGTGAATTCAGCGGGCTATATTACGGAAGGCATTGCGGGATGAGAACCCAAGCCGTGGTTTATCTTGATATGCGTCAGAGTATAGTTTTGCTCAATGTATTAGCATGAAACTGGTATGCGGGTATTAGCCCTGCAGACAGACTTTAGGGAGAGGTGTGTGAGCTATTTTCTCGATCGGTTACGGTTTTTTCAGCGCTTTTGCCAACGGGCATGGCGAAACACGAACGGAGAACCGCGATTGGGAGGATAGCTACCGTGCGCGCTGGCAGTACGACAAAATTGTGCGCTCCACGCACGGTGTGAATTGCACCGGTTCTTGCAGTTGGAAAATCTATGTCAAAAACGGTTTGGTGACATGGGAAACGCAGCAGACGGATTACCCGCGCACGCGCCCTGATTTGCCGAATCACGAACCGCGCGGTTGCCCTCGCGGCGCGAGTTACTCGTGGTATTTGTACAGTGCCAATCGTTTGAAGTATCCATTGGTGCGCGGTGCGCTGCTGCGTTTGTGGCGCGAGGCGCGCAAAACGCTATCCCTGTGGATGCGTGGGCGAGCATTGGAAAACAGTGTAGCAGCTAAATCCTACAAATCCAAACGCGGCATGGGCGGTTTTGCGCGAGTGAATTGGGATGAGGCGAATGAAATTGTCGCGGCCTCAAATCTTTACACCGCAAAAAATACGGCCCCGATCGCGTGGTGGGATTTTCGCCGATACCGGCGATGTCGATGATTTCTTACGCCGCCGGCGCGCGCTATTTATCGTTGTTCGGCGGCGCGTGTTTATCGTTTTACGATTGGTATTGCGATTTGCCGCCATCCAGCCCGCAGATGTGGGGCGAACAAACGGATGTGCCGGAATCAGCCGATTGGTACAACAGCCGTTACATCATTGCGTGGGGTTCGAATGTGCCGCAAACGCGCACACCGGATGCGCATTTTTTTACCGAAGCGCGTTACAACGGCACAAAAACGGTTGCGATTACGCCCGATTATTCTGAAGTCGCCAAACTGACGGATCACTGGTTGCATCCCAAACAAGGCACGGATGCGGCGCTGGCTTTTGCCTTTGGGCATGTGATTCTCAAAGAGTTTCATGTCGATAAAAAAATTGATTACTTCGTGGATTACTGTCGTCAATACACAGACATGCCATTGCTGGTGCGTTTGGAAAAACGCGCGGATGGTCGCGTTGTGCCGCAACGATTTTTGCGTGCTAGTGATTTGGCTGATACAGGCGAGAGCAATAATCCTGAATGGAAAACGCTGGCGTTTGATGAGCGCATAGGTGCTATCACAGTGCCCAACGGTTCCATTGGTTTTCGCTGGGGCGAAAAAGGCAAATGGAATGTGGAGGAAAAAGACAGTGCTGGTCGTGAAACATATCTGCGCTTATCGCTAAAAGATTTTTGCGATGAAATAGTATCGGTGAGCTTCCCGTATTTTGGCGGCATTGAGCATGATCGTTTTACTGCCTCAAAATTTGATGACATTCTCGAACGCAATATTCCGGTTAAAAACATTGCGGTTGCCGATGGTTCTACTTGGCAAGTGGCAACGGTTTACGATTTGTTGCTCGCGCAATACGGTGTCGATCGCGGTTTTGGTGGTAACAATATCGCGAAAAGTTTTGATGAAGATTTGCCGGGCACGCCGGCGTGGCAAGAAAAAATTACCGGTGTGCCGCGCGCTGAAGTGATTGCCATTGCGCGCGAGTTTGCGAGTACAGCAGCGAAAACGCGCGGGCGCAGCATGATTATTGTCGGCGCGGGCATGAACCACTGGTTCCACAACGACATGAATTATCGCGGCCTCATCAATATGTTGGTGATGTGTGGTTGCGTGGGGCAAACCGGCGGCGGTTGGGCACATTATGTCGGCCAAGAAAAATTGCGCCCGCAAACTGGTTGGCTGCCGCTGGCATTTGGTTTGGATTGGAGCAAACCGCCGCGTCAGATGAATAGCACTTCTTTTTTTTATTTTATGTCCGATCAATGGCGCTATGAAAAATTGTCGATAGAGGAAATGTTGTCGCCATTGGCTGATGCAGAAAAATTCAGCGGCAGCCAAGCCGATTTGAATTTGCAAGCAATTCGTATGGGTTGGTTGCCGAGTGCGCCACAGTTGAATTGCAATCCTTTGTCCATCGCAAAATCAGCAGAAGCAGAGGGAAAAAATGTCTCTGACTATGTGGTGGGTTCATTGAAAAGTGGCGAATTGGATTTTGCTTACGCCGACCCTGATGCGCCAGAAAATTTCCCGCGCGCGATGTTTATTTGGCGTTCCAATTTGCTCGGTTCATCGGGTAAAGGTCACGAATATATGTTGCGGCATTTGCTCGGCACGCGTCACGGTTTGCAGGGCAAAGATTTGGGCGAACGCGGCGCAGTGAAACCGCAAGAAGTGAAGTGGCGTGATGAAGCGCCAGAAGGCAAAGTGGATTTGTTGGTGACGCTGGATTTTCGTATGTGCACCACCGCGCTGTATTCCGATGTGGTGCTGCCAACAGCAACTTGGTACGAAAAAGACGATCTCAATACTTCCGATATGCATCCCTTCATTCATCCATTATCGAAAGCGGTGGATCCTGCGTGGGAATCGCGCAGTGACTGGGATATTTTCAAAGGCGTAGCACAAACGGTGAGCGCCATGGCGCCGGGTGTGTTGGATGTAGAAAAAGATGTGGTGTTGGTGCCGATACTGCACGACACGCCCAATGAATTGGCGATGCCTCTCGGCGTGACCAATTGGAAAAAAGGTGAGTGCGAAGCGATTCCAGGAAAAACTATGCCGTCAATCGTGACGGTAGAGCGCGATTATCCCAATCTCTATAAAAAATTTACTGCGCTGGGTCCTCTACTGGATAAACAGGGCAATGGCGGCAAAGGCATACAGTGGAACACGCAAGACGAAGTACATTTTCTCGGTGAATTAAATCATCGCGTGCGTGAAGAAGGTGTCAGTCACAATCGTCCACAAATCAGCACGGCGATTGATGCCGCTGAAGTGGTGTTGAGTTTGGCGCCAGAAACGAACGGTCATGTGGCGGTAAAAGCGTGGGCAGCACTCAGTGAATTTACCGGTCGCGATCACACGCATTTGGCGAAAGGCAAAGCGCACGAAGCGATTCGTTTTCGCGATATTCAAGCGCAACCGCGAAAAATTATTTCTTCGCCAACTTGGTCCGGTTTAGAAGATGAACATGTGAGTTACAACGCGTGTTACACCAATGTGCATGAATGCATTCCTTGGCGCACGCTCACGGGGCGACAACAGTTTTATCAAGATCACGAATGGATGATCGCGTTTGGCGAAGGTTTTATGCAGTATCGCCCACCGGTAGATACCAAAACAGTGAAACCGCTGCACAACAAACGCGGCAACGGCAATAAAGAAATTTTGTTGAATTGGCTCACGCCGCACCAAAAATGGGGCATACACAGTACCTACAGCGACAATTTATTGATGCAAACTTTATCGCGCGGTGGGCCGATTGTGTGGATCAGTGAAGACGATGCACGCAGTGCAGGTATTGAAGACAACGATTGGATAGATGTGTTCAATGTTAACGGTGCGATTGCTGCGCGTGCGGTGGTGAGTCAGCGTGTGATGCCGGGCATGGCGATGATGTACCACGCACAGGAACGCATTCTCAATACGCCAGGCTCTAGCATTACCGGCACACGAGGCGGCATACACAATTCGGTAACGCGCATTGTGCAAAAACCAACGCACATGATCGGCGGTTACGCGCAACTCTCGTACGGATTTAATTACTACGGCACTTGCGGCACGAATCGTGATGAGTTTGTTATCGTGCGAAAAATGTGTGAAGTGGATTGGTTGGAAGAAGCTGCAACAGCGAAGGAGTCAACACGATGAAAGTGCGCGCACAAATTGCGATGGTGTTGAATCTCGATAAATGTATCGGCTGCCACACTTGTTCTGTCACTTGTAAAAATGTTTGGACCAGCCGCGAAGGTGTGGAATACGCGTGGTTTAACAATGTGGAAACCAAACCCGGTATTGGCTATCCGAAAGAATGGGAAAATCAAGACAAATGGAATGGCGGTTGGGAGCGCACGAAAGCGGGTAAGTTAGTGCCGCGCACCGGCGGCCGTTGGCGTTTATTATCAAAAATATTTGCCAACCCTGATTTGCCGCAGATTGATGATTATTACGAACCGTTTACTTTCGATTATCAGCATTTGCACACAGCGCCAGAATCGAAGCATCAACCCACCGCACGCCCACGATCTTTGATCAGCGGTCAGCGCATGGAAAAAATTGAATGGGGGCCGAACTGGGAAGAAATCCTCGGCAGTGAATTTGCCAAGCGCAGCAAAGATAAAAACTTCGACAATGTGCAAAAAGACATTTACGGACAGTTTGAAAAAACTTTCATGATGTATTTGCCGCGTTTGTGCGAGCATTGCTTGAATCCAGCTTGTGTATCGGCTTGCCCATCGGGTGCGATTTACAAACGCGAAGAAGAAGGCATTGTGTTGATCGATCAAGATAAATGTCGCGGTTGGCGTATGTGCGTTTCCGCTTGTCCGTACAAAAAAATCTACTACAACTGGAAAAGCGGCAAATCGGAAAAATGCATTTTTTGTTATCCGCGCATTGAAATGGGCGAGCCAACGGTTTGCTCAGAAACTTGTGTCGGTCGCATTCGTTACTTGGGCGTGATGTTGTACGACGCAGATCGCATTGAACAAGCGGCAGCAGTACCGGCAGATAAAGATTTGTATCAAGCGCATTTGGATGTATTTCTCGATCCGCATGACCCCAAAGTCATTGCCGCCGCGCGCGCGGAAGGTATTCCTGACAGTTGGTTGGAATCGGCAAAAATTTCACCCGTGTATAAATTGGCGATTGATTGGAAACTCGCACTGCCGTTGCATCCTGAATATCGCACGCTGCCGATGGTGTGGTATGTGCCGCCTTTATCGCCGATTCAATCTGCTGCAGAAAGTGGGCAGATGGGCATGAATGGCGCGCTGCCGGATGTGCATTCGCTGCGCATTCCTGTGCGCTATCTCGCCAATATGCTGACAGCGGGTGAAGAAGCGCCGGTGGTGCGCGCGCTGGAACGCATTTTGGCGATGCGCGCGTGGCGCAGAGCGCTGAATGTGGATGGCGTGGAAGATCACGCCGTGTTGCAACAAGTGGGATTGAGTGTGGCGCAAGCGGAAGAAATGTATCGCTATCTCGCGATTGCCAATTACGAAGATCGTTTTGTGATTCCCACAGGGCATCGCGAATACGCCAACGACGCGTACGGTGAGCGTGGCGGTTGTGGTTTTTCATTTGGCAATGGTTGTCACGGCGATAGCGCGGCAGATTTATTTGGTCAGCGCAAAACAACCAATTTTGTGGTGCAGGAATATCGACCTGCTGCGCAAGAAACTGCGGCACAGGCGGCGCAAAAATGAGCTTGCTTAAATTGATCGGTGTGTTGCTGGATTATCCGCAAGACGATTTGTGGCAACACGGTGATGAGTTAGTGTCGGCTGTGCAGGATGCGGGGTTGCCGGCGCATCGTCGTGAAGATTTGCTGCGTTTTGTGCGCGCGTTATTGGCACAGGATGCGTTGGATGCGCAAGATGGCTGGCTGCAATTATTTGATCGTGGTCGCAGCATGAGTTTGTTGTTGTTTGAACATATTCATGGTGAGTCGCGCGATCGCGGGCAGGCGATGGTTAACTTGATGGAAGCGTATCGCAAAAATGGTTTTGCGTTGGCGACAAAAGAATTGCCGGATTATTTGCCACTGGTTTTGGAATACCTCAGTCATCGTCCGATGGAAGAAGCGGTGGATTGGTTGCGCAATTTACAACATATCATTGCGCTGCTCGCCGCACGCGCTGAGGAACGAGAAAGTCCTTACGCCTTGCTGTTCTCGTTGTTGGTGGAGTGCGCGGATGAAAAATTTGATCTGCACGAATTACGGCAGCGCGTGAGCCAAGAGGCGCGTGATGACACACCCGAAGCGATGGATAAATTATGGGAAGAAGAAGTCGTGCGTTTTGGTGTTGATACGCCAGCGTGTAATACGCAGCAAGCAAGTGATGAACAACCTCTCCGATTTACTAACGCACAGCAGGTGCAACCGTGAATTTATTTGATCAATTTGCGTTTCAAATTTATCCCTATATCGCGATGGCGGTTTTTTTTGTTGGCAGTTGGGCGCGCTATGATCGTGCAATGTACACCTGGCGCACTGGTTCTAGTCAAATGCTGTCGGATAAAGGTATGCGTTGGGGTAGCAATCTTTTTCATGTTGGCGTGTTGGCGGTGTTGGGTGGGCATTTGGTGGGTTTGCTCACGCCACACGCGGTGTACGAGCATTTTATTTCTACGCCACACAAACAATTACTGGCGATGATTTTTGGTGGTGCGTTTGGCGTAGTTTGTTTAGTGGGTTTGTGTATTTTGTTGCTGCGGCGTTTAACCAATCCGCGTATTCGCGCTACAGGAACTTTTGCCGATACGCTGGTGTTGGTTTTGTTATTGGCGCAGTTGTTGTTGGGCCTGTTCAGTATTTTTATTTCAGCCGGACATTTAGACGGCAGCGTGATGTTGTTGTTAGCAGAATGGGCGCAACACATCGTGACCTTTCGTTGGGGTGCTGCGGATTATGTGTTGGGCGTGCATTGGGTTTACAAAGCGCACATTGTGTTGGGTATGACTTTGTTTTTGATCGCACCATTCACGCGTTTGGTGCATGTGTGGAGTATTCCTGTGGGCTATTTGTGGCGGCCGTATCAAGTCGTACGCCGTCGCTCTGCGTCTGCTTTTAATCAATCGCCGCGCGTGTGAGATGAGCGATATGTCTTCATCATCACCACAGCGCATCGATGCCGTACAAATTGAAGAAGCACTGCAAGAAGAAAAACGATCGTTTGGTCAGCCTGCGCCCAGTTTGTTGTTTGTCGGTGAGACTGCGATCAGCGAAGTGGATATTGCGCGCGAGATGCAATTTCATCCTGCGCTGACACCGGCGCAATCACGCACAGAAGCCGCACGCGCTTTGATGGTGCGCGAGTTATTGCGTTTGGAATGTGAACGCTTACAAATTGCAGAAAGCGTTGAGCGGCAGAATGATGAATCCTTAGAGGAGGCTTGTATTCGTGAGTTGTTAGAGCGCGAAGTGGTTGAACACGCTGCTCCTACAGAAACAGATTGCTTGCGTTACTTTGAACAAAACCGCGAGCGGTTTCGCGCGCCAGATCGATTGCGTGTGCGTCACATTTTGCTGCCGGCCGCTGCCGACGATACAGAGCATCGCGTGCAAGCGCGCGCACAGGCCGAGCAGTTGATTGCCCAGTTGCAGAGTAATCCCGTGTTGTTTGCGGATTTCGCTTTGCGTCATTCTGCCTGCCCGTCCAAAGAGCAGGGCGGCGAGCTCGGTTGGTTGCAGCGCGGGCAGACCACGCCGGAGTTTGAACGACAGGCGTTTCGCCTGCCGGAGGGGCTGGCGGATTTCCCTGTGGAGTCGCGCTGGGGTTATCACATCGTTTGGGTGGATGCGGCAGAGCAGGGCGCAGCATTGGATTTCGCTGCCGTGCAAACGCCCATCGCTGAGTATTTGGCATTACAGGTTCATCAGAGCGAAGTGCAGCACTATGTGGGTGAGCTGCAAGCGCGCTATGGCGTGCAGGGATGGGAGCATTTTGATGCCTGAGACTGCCTCTATTCAGCCGGCGCAGCGCACGCGCGCCCTGTGTTTAGCCACCTTTTCACTCACGGTGTGCGTCGCCCTGTGGGTGATTTTTTCCATTGTCGGGCTTGAGCTGCAGCGCGAGTTAGCACTCACGGATACACAGTATGGCCTCTTGGTGGCTGTGCCAATTTTGACTGGCTCACTCAGCCGCTTGGCGCTGGGTATTTGGGCGGAAGTTGTGGGTGCGCGCCGCGTGCAAAGTGTGTTGATGCTGGTGGTGGCGGGCTTTGCTTTTGCACTGCCGATGGCGTCGTCTTACGCCATGCTGTTGCTGTTAGGGCTGGGCTTGGGTTTGGCGGGTGGCGCGTTTGCCGTGGGCGTGGTCTATGTCTCGGCGTGGTATCCGCCAGAGAAACAGGGTGTCGCGCTGGGCTTGTTCGGCATGGGCAATGTCGGCACGGCGGTGACCAGCATGGCGGCGCCCTTGTTGCTGACGATCATGGATTGGCGGCATGTCGTGTGGGTCTATGCGGGTGTGATGTTGGTATCCGCCTGCGTGTTTTACCTGCTGGCGCAGCCACAGCCCATCAAACGCCTCACTGATGGCAAAGTGAATTGGCATGATCGCCTCGACCCACTGCGCAGCTTCCAAGTGTGGAGTTTCTCCGTGTACTACTTTTTGGTGTTCGGCGGATTTGTCGCACTGGCGGGTTGGTTGCCGCGTTTTTACATGGGGGTTTATGGTGTCGATATACAAACAGCGGGTTTGTTGGCTGCGAGTTTTTTGATTCCCGCCACGCTGTTTCGCTCTGTGGGCGGCATGTTGTCCGATCGCTACGGCGCGCGGCGCATGATGTATATCTCGTTCTCCACTTGTGCCGTCGCGTTTTTCTTTTTGTCGTATCCCAATACGCACTATGTGGTCGAAGGCATCAACGGCCCCATCCCTTTTAGCATCGTGCCTCATATGTCGGTGCGCGCCTTGGTGCTCGCTGTGATGGGTATGACGATGTCGCTCGGTATGGCAGCGGTGTTCAAACACATTCCCGAATACTACCCGCAGCATGTCGGCGCAGTGGGCGGTGTGGTGAGTATGATCGGCGGCTTGGGTGGTTTCTTTTTTCCGATTGCCTTCGGTGCAATGAATGACCTAGTAGGCATTTGGACAAGCTGCTTTATGCTGTTGTTTATCGTGTCTGTCACGAATTTATTATGGATGCACTTCTCGATTCTTTATATGAACCGCCGTCGCTTCCCAATGATTATTCACGACACCGATTTGCCGGAAATTATGCGGGCTAGGATGCGGCGGGAGAAAACGCAGTCGAATCAGAATCCCCATTGACTGCCTGCTCCCAACAGCGTCATCACGCCCAACACGGCAAAGACGCTAGCAGCGATGGAGTGCACTAAGCGCATCGGAATTTTGGTGGCGAGTTTGTCGCCAGCGAATACAGCGGGCACATCGGCAATCAACATGCCCAGCGTGGTGCCGATCACCACTAACAGCGGCGCGGCGTAGTGCGCTGCCATAGCGACGGTGGCGATTTGTGTTTTGTCGCCCATTTCCGCGAGAAAAAAAGTGATCAGCGTTGCGCCAAATACGCCAAGCTTCTGTGCCATCAGCGTTTCTTCTTCCTCAATTTTGTCGGGGATCAGCGTCCAGATCGCCATGCCGATAAACGATAAGCCCAGCAACCAGCTCATAATGCTAGGGCTGACGCTGGCGGTAATCCATGCGCCCAACGAACCGGCCAAACCGTGATTGACGAGGGTGGCAGCGAGGATGCCAAGAATAATCGGCAGTGGCTTTTTGAAGCGTGCGGCGAGTAAGAAAGCCAGCAGCTGGGTTTTGTCGCCAATTTCAGCGAGGGCGACGACGCCGGTGGAAACGAGCAGGGATTCGGTGATCATAAAAAGAAGAGCGTTTGCAGAGGCCGCGTAGCATACGAAAAAGCCCGTCACTGCGCCATTCCGCCTAGGTTGATCTGCGTCTGTAAAGCGGTGCAGGTGCTGGCTATGATGCTCGCATTCTTTTGGATGATTGAGGTTGTGCCGTGAGTGAGTTTGAAACGGTGGAAGTGGATTTTTTAATCGTCGGCAGTGGTGCGGGCGCGATGACGAGTGCGATACGCGCACACGATCTCGGTCTGAAAACACTGGTCGTGGAAAAAAGTAGTTATTACGGCGGCACTTCGGCGATGTCTGGCGGCAGTATTTGGATTCCCAATAATCATTTGATGCCAGCGGTCGGTGTGCCGGATAGCGACGAAGAAGCACTCACTTATTTAAAAGCGTTGACTGAAAATGAAGTGGAAGAATCGCGTTTGCAGGCTTACATCCGCAAAGGACGCGAGATGTTGGCGTATTTGGAAATGCGCGACGATTTGCACTGCGAAGCGCTACCGGAATACAGCGATTACTACCCAAATGTGCAAGGCGCAAAACCGGGTGCGCGCACTTTAGAAGCGAAGCGTTTTAGCACGCTGAAATTGGGTTGGGATTTGCAGCAGTTGCGTCCGCCACATCCAGCTTGCACCACGTTTGGTTTGTTGCATATGACGGCAAAAGAAGCACAGCACGCGGTGTATGGGCATTGGAGTGCTTCGTTGCAAATCGTCAAAAACATGGCTTTGTATTTGATTGGTTTACCGCTGCGTTTGATCGCGCCGCGCAGCACACGCGTCACACTGGGCAATGCCTTAGTCGCTGCACTGCGTTTGGGTTTGAAACGCAGAAATATTCCTTTGTGGTTGAATAGCCCAGCAAAAGAATTGTGCGTGGAAAATAATCGCATCGTTGGTGCAGTGATCGAACGCAATGGAAAAAAAGTTAGCGTGCGTGCAAAAAAAGGTGTACTGCTCGCCAGCGGCGGTTTTGAACACAATCCATTTTTGCGTCAGCAATATTTACCAAAACCGACATCAACCGATTGGTCGGCAGCCAACAAACATAACACTGGCGATGCCTTGGCAATGACGGAAAAATTACAGCCTGCGTTACATTTGATGGATGACGCTTGGTGGTCGCCAGCAACTTTAGTGCCGGGTTCTGCGCCTGCACACGCCTTAGTGTTTGAAAAAAGTATGCCGCACGGCGTTTTTGTAAACAGCAAAGGCGAGCGCTTCACCAATGAATCGGCGCCGTACATTGATGTTGTCAATGATATGTACAGCAATCACCAAGAAGGCGAAAGACATTCTGTGCCGTGTTGGATGATTTTTGATGCGCACTATCGCCACAAAACAGCGGTGGGTGGCGCGATTTATCCTGCGACGATGATGCCAGACAGCCGCGTACCAAAAAATTATTGGAATCGTTTGTTGTTCAAAGGTGACACGCTGCCAGCCTTGGCGCGAGAAATCGGTGTGGATTCACAAAAACTACAAGAAACCGTTTTGCGTTTTAATCGGTTTGCACACAACGGTATTGATGAAGATTTTTTGCGCGGCGCGAATGCGTCAGATCGCTACTATTCTGATCCCGCTTGCGCACCCAATCCCAATCTCGGTGCGATGTTGGAAGGGCCTTTTTATGCTGTACCAGTTGTAGCGGGTGATATTGGCACCAAAGGCGGTTTGCTGACGGATGCCGATGCGCGTGTATTGCGTGAAGATGGCTCAATCATTAAAGGTTTGTTTGCTTGCGGCAATTGTTCTGCCGCAGTGATGGGGCGCTCTTACGCGGGCGCAGGTTCAACATTGGGGCCTGCGATGGTGTTTGGTTTTATAGCGGCGGAAGCAGCGGCAGAATTATTTGAGTAGAAATAAAAAAGAGCATCCCATGAAATATTGGTTAATGAAATCCGAGCCAGAAACTTTTGGCATCGAACATTTAAAAAAACGCCCTAAGCAAACCGAGCCGTGGGACGGCGTGCGCAATTACCAAGCGCGCAACATGATGCGCGATGATATGCAGGTGGGTGATAAAGCATTTTTTTATCACTCCAATTGCGCAGAACCAGGTATTGTCGGCGTCGTGGAGATTGTGAAAGCGGGTTATCCCGATGTCACCGCTTTGGATCCAGAAAGTGATTACTACGATCCGAAAGCCAGTGCAGACAATCCGCGTTGGTATCGTGTCGATGTGAAATTTGAAAAGCAATTTGCGCAGACGATCTCGTTGCAAACATTGAAGCAGCATCCTGCATTAGAAGGCATGGCGGTGTTGGCTCGCGGTAGTCGTTTGTCGATTACGCCGGTAACGAAAGCGCAGTGGGATTTCATTCAAGGTTTAGCGTGAGCACGGCTGGCGGTTGCCCCCAGCGAATGCTGTCCGTAGACTGCGCTCTCCCTTAGTTTTAACGCACAGCGCACCATGCCCGCACACATTCCTGCCGACTCCGTTGGCATTGTTACGCCACAGCACATTGATTTCGCCGAGCCGGTGCAACTGCTGTCGGGTCGCATGCTGCCGAATGTTCGTTTGATGTATGAAACCTACGGCACCTTGAATGCGGCGCGTAGCAATGCGGTGTTGATTTGCCACGCGCTCTCCGGCCATCACCATGCGGCGGGTTATCACAGCGCAGACGACGAAAAACCCGGCTGGTGGGATTACTACATCGGTCCTGGCAAGCCCATCGACACCAATCGTTTTTTTGTTGTGAGTCTGAACAATATCGGTGGCTGCAATGGCAGCACAGGCCCCACTTCCATCAATCCAGAAACGGGTAAACCGTGGGGGCCAGATTTTCCGCGCTTGCGTGTGCGCGATTGGGTACACACGCAAAAAATGTTGATGGACGCGCTGGGTATTGAAGTGTGGGCAGCGGTGATCGGCGGCAGTTTGGGCGGCATGCAGGCGATGCGTTGGGCGACGCGCTTTCCTAACTTATTGCGCCACTGCGTGACGATTGCTTCGGCGATGAAGTTGTCGGCACAAAACATAGCTTTCAATGAAATTGCGCGCCACGCCATCACGGCGGACCCTGATTTTCACGACGGGCGTTATCTCGAACATGACACTTCACCGCGCAGCGGTTTGGCGATAGCGCGCATGGTCGGTCATGTCACTTATTTATCCGGCGATGCCATGGGGCAAAAATTTGGTCGCGATTTACGCAGTGGTACTTTTGATATCAATACTGATGCTGGCGTGGAGTTTCAAGTTGGCAGCTATTTGCGTTATCAAGGTGAAAACTTTTCTGATCGCTTCGATGCCAACACTTATTTGTTGATGACGCAGGCATTGGATTATTTTGATCTGGCGCGTGAGTTTGGTGATGAACCAGCAAATGCTTTTGCAGAAACACAGTGCAAATTTTTTGTGGTGTCGTTTACCACCGATTGGCGTTTTCCGCCGGAGCGATCGCGTGAAATTGCCAATGCATTAATTAGTGCGAACAAATCCGTCAGCTACACGGAAATTGATTCGGAATATGGGCACGATGCGTTTTTAATTCCAATTGAGCGCTATCGCCAAGTATTCTCTGCTTACATGCATAGTATTGAGGTGTGATGTGAGAGTTGACCTCGATATTTTACAACACTGGATCGCGCCATCATCGCGTGTATTGGATCTCGGTTGCGGCAGCGGTGAATTGCTTGCCAAGTTGACAGATAAAAAAAATATTACCGGTTACGGTATTGAGATTGATCACGATAAAATTACACGCTGCATAGAAAAACGTGTCAATGTGATTGAGCAAGATTTGGATGAGGGCTTGAAAAATTTTGCCAATGAAAGTTTTGATACGGTAGTGATGTCACAAACACTACAAGCAGTAAGTTACCCGCATTTGCTGTTAGATGAAATGTTGCGCGTGGGGCGCGAGTGCATTGTATCTTTCCCTAACTTTGGCCACTGGCGTTCACGCTTTTATTTGGCGGTGCGCGGTCATATGCCAGTGTCGGAGTTCATGCCTTACACTTGGTACGACACGCCGAATATTCACTTTTGCACGATAGAAGATTTCGAAGATTTTTGTCGTGCGCGCAATATTCGCATTCTCAATCGTCGCTATGTGACGGGTGGACGCGATGACAATGCGCTGTCTGTGCGTTGGCCTAATATGCTGGCAGAAACGGCAATTTATCGTTTGGCGCGTTGATCTGTATTTGTCATGCAAAAAATTGTTTTAGCCTCTGGCAACAAAAAAAAATTAGTAGAGCTGCAAACCCTGTTGCAAGGTTTATCGCTGGAAGTTGTGCCGCAATCACAACTTGGCATAGAGGATGCTGTAGAAGATGGTTTGTCGTTTATCGAAAACGCCATCATTAAAGCACGCCATGCCGCAAAACTATCAGGTTTACCGGCGATTGCTGATGATTCTGGCATCGCTGTCGATGCTCTAGGCGGCGCCCCTGGCATTTATTCCGCGCGCTTTGCTGGCGCGCACGGTGATGACGCGGCGAATAATCGCAAACTGTTGGAAGTGTTAGCGAGTGTGCCGGAAGAAAAACGCGGCGCGCAATTCCACTGCGTGTTGGTGTTTGTGCGCCACGCAGAAGATCCAGTGCCTGTGGTGTGTCACGGTGTGTGGCGCGGCACGATTTTATTTGCCCCGCGCGGTGAAAATGGCTTTGGTTACGATCCGTTGTTTTGGGTTCCTAGTCATCAGTGCAGTTCGGCTGAATTGCCAGCGGAAGAAAAAAATCGCATCAGTCATCGCGGGCAAGCCATGCAATTGTTGTTAAACGCACTGCGAGAAACTGTTTGACGATGTTGGCGCTACCGCCGCTCTCGCTGTATATCCATATCCCTTGGTGCGTGCGCAAATGTCCGTACTGTGATTTCAATTCGCACACGGCAGATGCCATTCCCGAGGCAATCTATGTCGAAAAACTGTTGCAGGATTTGCAGCAGGATTTGTCTTATGTGCAAGGAAGAAAACTGCACAGCATCTTCTTCGGTGGCGGCACGCCGTCCATTTTTTCTACGGCAGTGATCAAAAATATTCTGGATGGCGTACAGGAAAAAATCCCGTTTTCATCCGATATCGAAATCACACTGGAAGCCAACCCTGGCACGGTAGAGATGGAAAAGTTTGCCGGTTTTCATGCGGCAGGTGTGAATCGTTTATCCATCGGCGTGCAAAGTTTTTCGAGTGTGCAGTTGCAGAAGTTGGGCAGAATTCACGATGCGGATGAAGCGCAGCGCGCGGTGGCGATGGCAAGGTCGGCTGGTTTTGAGCGCATCAATATTGATTTGATGCACGGCCTGCCGAATCAAACGGTTGACGATGCCTTGGCGGATTTGCAGCAGGCGATAGATCTCGGTGTGTCGCATATTTCTTGGTATCAATTGACGATAGAACCGAACACGGTTTTTTATCGCCAACCACCGCTGCTGCCCGTGGATGAAGTGTTGTGGGATATACAGCAGGCGGGTTTGGCTTTGTTACAACAGCACGGTTTCGTGCAGTACGAAGTGTCAGCGTTTGCGCGTGATGCGAACGGAAAAAATCAGCAATGCCGTCACAATCTCAATTACTGGCAGTTTGGTGATTACCTTGGCATCGGTGCGGGTGCGCATGGAAAAATTACCCTGCCTGCTGAAAATTGTATTCTTCGCTACAACAAAACCCGCATGCCGAAACATTATCTGGCCAATGCGATAGCAGATTGCGTGGCAGAGCAGCATGACATCACAGCAAAAGATTTGCCGTTTGAGTTTATGCTCAATGCATTGCGTTTGCGTGAAGGTGTTCCAGCAACCTTGTTTGCTGAGAGAACAGGCTTATCGTTGACAGCAATAGAAGCCGTGCGAAAAAAACTGTGCAGCCAAGGATTGCTGGTAGACGATAAAAATCGCTTGGCGGCAACAGAAAAAGGTTTTTTATTTTTGAATGATGTGCTGACGGCATTTATGCCGGATTGATTTACGGCGGCGTCATCAAAGCGGCGTGCAACTGACGCAGCCACACTTTCAAACGCGAAACATTTTCCCAGCCACTGCGCAGCAATTGTTTTTGTGCGGATGGCAGTGCTTCCAATTGTGGCTGCGCATACACGAACATGCCTTTCTCATTAGGCGTCAGTACGGGGGCTTGTGATAACTCCGGTGTGGCTTCTAATTGCTGCAGCGCTTTCAAAACCAGCACATGAAAATTGCCTTTCTCGCCCAGCTCAGCGTAAGCGGCATTCAATAAAGGGTAGTAGCGGCGATACAACTGCGCGCACTGCTGCGGATCCAGCGCGGTAATAAGATCGACATACAAGTTGTAGCGTGTTTGGCTTTCAGCCGTTGCGGTTAACGGCATGCTGCTGCTGACGGCAAAGCGACCTTTGATCGGTGTGAGTAAACCAATTTTTTGATCAACTTTGCCTGCCGCCAAGCTGTTGACGAAGGAGACAAATCGGCGCAGTAGCTGATCTTTCGCCAGCAGGCTGAGTGCTTGCGCCTGCCATCCGCCCAGTTTGCCCAACTCGGTGCGTACGCCGTCATCGGAGCTATCCAGCACCGGTAGCGGTTCGGCATCGGGCGCTTGCTCTTTCGGCGGTTCACTGGCGGCGACAGCAGGATCAACTTCTGGTGCCGGCGCTTCTGCCACCTGACCAGAAACAGAAGCCTGCGTGGGCTGATCGTTCTGCGGATTGACGGCTTGCTTGAGCGCCGTCAGTGGCTCGGATTCACCCGTACCCTGCGTGTAGTAATAGCCTGCCGCGCCGATACCAGCGGCAACCAAGACGAGCAGCGCATAAGTCGCGGCGGATGAGCGTTTGGTGGGCAGTTCAATGATGCGGTCTTCATCAGACAGTTGCATGGTGTTCCCTCAGCAAGCCAGTCTGACTACGACCGCAACGCGGCGGAATAATTCCATCCCTCGCATTTAACCTAGCGAACGCACCGCGCGCACCGCATCCGCCAACGCTTTTTTCAGCAAGCCAAAACCGGTGCAATCACCGATGGGGATGATGGTGGGGCCGCAACCGTCCAGCGTGTCAGCCAGCGAAGTTTCCGCTTGCAGGATGGGCGGAATCACTACGCAATCCGCCTTTACGATGCGCTGTTTGCCGTCGATAGTGATGTGCACGCCGTCAGCAGCTATCTCGTCAATTTGCGCACCCGTGGTGACGATGACATCCGCTGCATCCAAGCGTTTGCATTCTTCGCCGCGGCGTTTTCTGCCGACTTCACTGGCGATGCGATGATCACTGCCCACCAGTTTTACCGTTTTTCCTGCGCGCGCTAACCACTCAGCTATTTCAACCGACAGCAAGCCGCTGCCGATGACTGCAACAGTTTTGCCTGCAATATTTTGTGGTGTGTTTTCTGCAAGATGTTGTTGCAGTGTGTCGCCTGAAACAACGGTTGCATTGCTATTGATGTTGAGCGTTTCGCGCGCTGCGATTGCGCCAGTGGCAACAATCACCGCATCCGGTTGCATACCGCAGACAAAATCATCGGTGACGCGCGTATTCAATTGCACTTTGATCGGCAATCGCGCGACTTCATTACGCAAGTAATCTAAAAACGCGCGCTGCTCACGATGCATATTGGCAGCGAGTGAAAGCAAACCACCTAACTGCGACGATTGTTCACACAGCGTCACCGTGTGTCCACATTCCGCTGCGGCGCGCGCTGCTTCCATACCGGCAGGGCCACCGCCGATCACCAAAATATTTTTTTTCTGTTGTGTCTGTTTAAGCGTAAGTGTGGCTTCACGACCGCTGAACGGATTGAGTGCGCACGCAGAGCCTGCACCTTTACCGATAGTATCGACGCAATCTTCGCAGCTATTGCACGGACGAATTTCCTCCAATTTTCCTGCAATCACTTTGTTCGGTAATTCGGGATCGGTAAACAAAGCGCGACCGATCACTACTAAATCTGCGCGTTCTTCACGCAATAATTTTTCAGCAAAAATAGGTTCGCCACTGCGACCTACCACCATCACGGGCACATCAACCACTTGGCGCAGTGCCGCAGCCATTGCTGCGTTATAACCTTGGCGATATTCACTGCCCGCAATAATTTGTGTGATGTTGCTATCGCTCACGCCGCCACTGATATGAAAGGCGTTGACGCCTGCGGCAACCAAGGTCGGTGCCATGCGTTGTGTGTCGTTAATTTCGCGCCCGCCACCATCGCGTTCAAAACCGGAGACGCGCAACACGATAGGAAAATCTTCGCCGCATTTCGCGCGAATATCTGCCAACACTTCCAACAAAAACTTCATGCGACCTTCAAGTTTTCTGCCGTTGTACGCGTCGGTGCGGTGATTGCGCAGCGGCGACAAAAAAGAACCGAGCAGCATATAACTGTGCGCCGCGTGCAATTCCACGCCGTCGTAACCGGCTTTTTGTGCGCGCAAACAAGCGTCGCCGTACATCGCTACATATTTAGGAATTTCTTCCAACGCCAACTCGCGGCACACCTGCATCGTAGTCGGCGTACGTACAACAGAGGGACCCACAGCAGGAATGCCGCGATAAAAAATGGATAAAGATTCGGGGCCAGTGTGCGAAATCTGTGGAAAAATTTTCGCGCCGTGTGCGTGTACGGCATCCACCAGTTTTTTGTGCGACTCAATCAAATGATCGGCGTATAAACCGAGAGAGTGCGCTTGATAGCGATGTTCTTCATCAATCGTACACACTTCCATGGTGATTAAACCCACGCCGCCTTTTGCGCGCTCGGCGTAGTAGGCGATATGGCGATCAGAAACGGTTTCATCATCGTTGGCGTAATCGACCGTCATTGGCGCCATCACCATACGGTTTTTTAAGGTCAGTGAGCCGATGTTAATCGGTTGTTGCAGTTGCGTGAGTGCAGTCATGGGAAACTTTCCTCTATAAAAAACGCGCGTGATAGCGCAAATGGTTTTCAAAAAATGAGCTGATGAAGTAATAGCTGTGATCGTAGCCTTCACGCAGATTGAGCGTGAGTGCTACGCCAGAGCGTTCGCAGGCGATTTGCAACAACTCTGGTTTTAATTGATTGACGAGAAAATTATCGGCTAATCCCTGTTCTACTAAAATGGGTTTGTCATAGCCGCGTGTGGCAATCAATGAGCAAGCATCGTGTTCGGCCCACAAGGATTTATCGTGACCAAGATAATGTGAAAACGCTTTTTCTCCCCACGGGCATTGCGTGGGTGCAACAATAGGCGAGAATGCTGATACAGAACGGTATTGTTGCGGGTGACGAATCGCCAGCGTCAACGCGCCGTGACCGCCCATCGAATGACCAGAAATACTTTGTCGCGTCACATCAATTTTTTCTGAAAAATCTTTGGTAATCAGCGCGGGTAATTCACTCTGCACATAATCGTACATACGATAGTGTTTTGCCCACGGCCACTGCGTGGCGTTGATATAAAAACCGGCACCCAAACCAAAATCCCAAGCATTTTCTGCGTCGTCTGGCACATCATCACCGCGCGGGCTGGTATCGGGCGCGATGATGGCAATGCCGAGTTCAGCAGCGATGCGTTGCGAACCCGCTTTCGTGACAAAGTTTTGATCGTTACAAGTTAAACCAGACAGCCACCACAGCAGCGGCACTTTTTTTGTTTGTGATTGTGGCGGTACTCCTTCAGTTTTTACCGCCTGTGGCGGCAAAAAAAGCGCAAAAATCATCTCGCACGATAAAGTGTGCGAATGATGTTTGATACGCAGTTGTTCGCCGCCGAAGCAGAGATTTCTTTCGATAATTTCCATAAACCCCCCATATCCTCCCCTGCGTAGTAGGGGAGGTGGTGCGAAGCACCGGAGGGGTTAGACCCCTTCGGCTTTTCGAGCCACTCCCCCTATTGCATAGGGGGGAGATTTAATAAACTACTTTAATAAATAACCACCGAGCGAATTGCTTTGCCATCGTGCATTAAGTCAAACGCCTTGTTGATGTCTTCTAAGGGCATGGTGTAAGTCACCATTTCATCAATTTTGATTTCGCCTTTCATGTAGCGTTCCACATAATCTGGCAATTGTGTTCTGCCTTTCACGCCACCGAAAGCACTGCCGCGCCACACGCGGCCCGTCACTAATTGAAACGGACGCGTGCTGATTTCTTGTCCTGCGCCAGCCACGCCAATAATCACGGATTCGCCCCAGCCCTTGTGACAGCACTCCAATGCCGAGCGCATTAAGTTCACATTGCCCACACATTCAAACGAGTAATCCACACCACCTTCAGTTAAATCGACAATCACTTCTTGTATCGGCTTGTTGTAATTTTTGGGATTGATGCAATCGGTCGCGCCGAGCATTTTTGCCATCTCAAATTTGGTTTCGTTGATATCGACAGCAATAATGCGCGCGGCTTTTGCCATCACTGCACCTTGAATCACCGATAAACCAATGCCACCCAAACCAAACACCGCAACTGTCGCGCCTGCTTCAACTTTTGCGGTATTTAATACCGCGCCGATGCCGGTGGTGATGCCGCAACCGAGCAAACACACTTTATCGAGTGGTGCGGATTTATTGATTTTTGCCACAGCAATTTCTGGCAACACGGTGTGTTCCGCAAAAGTGGAAGTGCCCATGTAGTGATAAATCGGTTTGCCGTCTTTGCTAAAACGCGTCGTGCCATCGGGCATTAAACCTTTGCCTTGTGTTGCGCGAATGGCTTGGCATAAATTAGTTTTGCCTGATAAACAAAATTTGCACTTTCCGCACTCAGGTGTGTACAGCGGAATGACATGATCGCCCACCGCAACACTGGTCACACCTGCGCCCACTTCAATCACCACGCCCGCGCCTTCGTGACCGAGGATGCAAGGAAACACACCTTCAGAATCTTCACCGCTCAAGGTGTAAGCATCGGTGTGACACACACCCGTTGCCGTGAGTTTGATCATCACTTCGCCCGCTTGCGGGCCTTGTAAATCGACTTCCTCAATCGTTAAAGGTTGATTGGGTCCCCAAGCAACGGCTGCGCGTGTTTTCATTTTTTCTCTCTCCAATTATTTGATTTTATCCATCACATCTTCTTTGAAACGCTTCATGCAATCAATTTTGAATTGCAGATCGATTTGAATTTCCCACCGTACATAAACCACGGCATCACGCAGGCTTCGGTGACGCCGTTGTCAGCCAGTTTTTGGTTGCCAGCGAGATCAAACACATCGGTCGCCACAGAAATAAATTCAAACGGTTTGTTGTCGGTACCGTACTCTTTTCTGTATTGCGCAATTTTTTGTGCCATTTCAATGATGTGGTCCGCTTTGGTATTCGGTGAAGCAAAACCATCGGCGATGCGCGCGGCGCGTTTTAAAACAATATCGGCTGTGCCACCAATCACAATCGGCATCGGTGTTTTGGGCACAGGGTTGATCGACATATTTGGGTAGTTGTAGAACTTGCCTTTGTGCTCAAACATTTCGCCGGTGAGTGCTTTGCGCAAAATTTCGATCATTTCTTCCGAGCGCGCGCCGCGATCATCCCAGTTCGTGCCGTTGATGGAAAAATCTTCCGGCCATGGCGACAAACCCACGCCCAGTGTCATGCGGTCTTGGCAGAAATAAGAAGCCGTGCCCGCTTGCTTGGCGACCAACATCGGCTGGCGCACTGGCAGCTTCAATACACTGATCAAGAAGCGCAGGTTTTTAGTCAGCGCGCCCATGTGAGCGATGGCGCAGAACGGATCAAGAAACGCGGTGTTGGCGTTCCAGTAGCGCGCGCCGCTGTCGCTGTACGGGTAGTTGACCGAGGTTTCATCGTAGAAAAACAGGCCGTCGCCGAGGTTGACGGAGTGAAAGCCCAGCTCGTCGGCGGCAACGGCCAAAGGCACTTGGTCGTCGGCGGGGTTGAAGGTGAGTGTCAGAGAAAATTTCATGGGTGCGTCCTCATGCGGGTTATGGGTGAAAAGCTAACAGCAGGAATATAGGCAAGGCGCTTGACTGTTTCAATACGCATCGTTTCGTAATTCGAAATAGTGGTGTTGATACCATAACGCTAGCGAAAATGTTTGCTTATGTGTTTAGAGAGTCTCTATGGATACTCTCGTCATTCTGGCAATGGGAATAGCTTGCTCGGCTTTCAGAGTCTCACCACCACTCCCTGCTGCGCCATAAATTGCTTGGCTTGCGGGATGGTGTATTCGCCGAAGTGAAAAATGCTGGCGGCTAGTACGGCATCGGCACCGCCTTGCTTCACGCCATCCACAAAGTGCTGCAAATTGCCCACGCCGCCAGAGGCGATCACGGGGATGTTGACGCTGTCGCTGATGGCGCGCGTCACGCCGAGGTCAAAACCGTTTTTGGTGCCGTCGCGATCCATGCTGGTGAGCAGAATTTCACCCGCGCCGTAATCCGCCATTTTTTTAGCCCATTCCACCGCATTGATGCCGGTTTCTTTGCGCCCGCCGTGGGTGAAAATTTCCCAGCGATCAGGCTCGCCTGCGGCATTTACGCGCTTGGCATCCAGTGCGACCACGATGCACTGTGAGCCAAAACGCTCGGCGGCTTCACGCACAAATTCTGGATTGTGAATGGCGGCGGTGTTGATGCTAACTTTATCGGCACCGGCGTTGAGCAGGCGGCGAATGTCGTCCACCGTGCGTACGCCACCGCCCACGGTCAGCGGGATGAACACTTGGCTCGCCATGCGCTCGACGGTTTCGTAAGTGGTGGCGCGATCTTGGCTGCTGGCGGTGATATCGAGAAAAGTGATTTCGTCCGCGCCCTGTTCGTTGTAGCGGCGCGCGATTTCTACGGGGTCGCCCGCGTCGCGAATATCGACAAACTGCACACCTTTCACCACGCGACCGTTATCGACATCCAAGCAGGGAATGATGCGTTTGGCGAGGGTCATGGTGGAGTTTCCATCAAAAAAAGAGGAGTGCATGGTAGCACCGGTAGCGAATGTAATCAGGTGGTGCAACAGTGGAATATGCGTTGCAAGAGGCGCTTCATCTCAATAAAGCTTTGTTATGCTAAACGAAATAAATAATGTGAGAGAAAAGAATGAGCGATGAAAAAAATGCAGCGCGCGAGGTGTCGATTGCGCGTGTGATGGATGGCAGAAGTTGGGATGATTTTTGCGATGCGCTAAAAAAAGCAGGGCGCGATGTGGTGTTGTCAGACAGCGCGCCGAACAATCCGCTGGATCGCGCTGAAGGTTGGCGTTATCTCGCGCGTTTAACACGCGGCGCGTTGGAATCTTTTTTAGAGGCGGCGGATACACAAGCGCCCGCTTTTACGCGCGGCGTGCATGAAACGATAAAAATGGGCATGGATAATCCCGACAATATTTATCTCACTGCGCCCGTCAACGGTAACTACACCTATCGCATCACTGGTACGCGCGGCAGCGTGCATTATTTAGGTTTTGGTGCGCAAGCGGGCGGTTACGGAAAAACCGCGTCGCTGGATACTTCCGGTTATCTTGAAGCCAAAGATATGCACATCCATGCCGATGGCAGTTTTGAAATTATTGCCTCCAGCACGCCGCAACAAGGCAACTGGTTAAAGATGTCGCCGGAGACGCGCTTGATACAAGTGCGGCAAACGCGCATACACCACAAAACAGAAATTCCTGCACAAGTGAGCATCGAAAGAATCGACGGCGATAATCAGCCGCGTCATCTTTCTGCGGAGCGCGTAGACAAAGCGCTGCAAGGCGCAGGATTTTTTGTCGCTGGCACGGCAAGTTTATTTGCTAAATGGGCGGAAGATTTTCGCCAAAATCCCAACACCCTGCCGCGTTTTAATCCTGATGTTGCTTTAGCCGCAGGCGGTGATCCGAATATCGCGTACTACCACGGTTATTTTCAGTTGCAGGATGACGAAGCCTTAGAAATTACTTTCACGCCGCCAGCCTGTGATTTTTGGAATTTGCAGTTGGGAAATTATTGGTTAGAGAGTCTCGACTACCGTTATTTTCCCGTGCATATCAATAAAGGCACAGCACACTACAACGAGGATGGTTCGGTGCGGCTTGTGATTAGCAAACAAAAAATAGCGGTAAAAAACTGGCTGGATACTTGCGGCAGAAACGAAGGCACGATGTGTCTGCGTTGGATACGCGCTGCCGAACATCCGCAACCGCAAGTGCGGGTGGTGAAAATTTCTGAATTAAAAGGACAATAAAAATGGCTGATGCAAAGGTGGATATAGAAAAACGCTTTGATGTAGAAACGCTGTTATCAGAAGCATCAGCGGCAACAGGATTGACGGATTTCGGCTCTAATGATTTTCAGGCTGGCTTACAGAAACTGATCGAAACTTACACGAATAATGGTTTCAATGAGCGAGGTGTGGCAAAACAGCGCAAACGCCTGCTGAAGTTATTGCAAGTGCGTTTGAAGATGGAAGCAGCGTGGAAAAAATATCCAGAGATTCGCCAAGTTGAAATCAAAGCGCCGATGTTTTTAACGGGCTTGCCGCGCACAGGCACTTCGGCGCTGCTGAATTTATTGTCGCAAGATCCTGCGTTTCGCCCGATGAAATTGTGGGAGGGTATGAGCCCAGACCCGTTAGACGGCAATCCGCCGGAGGCAGAAGATCCTCGCTATGTGCAGTTAAAAGCGTTTTACGAAGAAGCGCACAAGAAAAATCCCAATTTTGACAAAATTCATTTCACCACGGCAGATACCGCCGAAGAATGTATTCATTTATTGAATCACACATTTCAAGATGTGCAGTTCGGCTTGGAAACCATGATGGAGCCTTACGGTTCTTGGTTTCAGCAGCAAGATCATTTTCCTGCTTATCAATATTACGCAGATATTTTGCGTATGTTGCAGTGGCAGCGCGCGGGTGAACGATGGCTGTTGAAAACGCCCGCGCATTTGTGGGCGCTGGATTGTTTGGTGAAATTATTTCCCGATTGCTCCATCGTCATCACGCATCGCAATCCTTTGGAGTGCGTCACTTCTTACGCCAGCATGATGGAATCCATGTTGAGTGATCGCAATTTTGATCGTCAACAATTTGGCGCGGTGGTGATGGAATATTTGGCGCGCAAAGTGGAAGCGAGTTTGCGCCAGCGCGAACGGATTGATCCAGCGCGTATCATTGATTTGCAGTTCAATGATTTCATTGCCGATGGCGTCGGCACGGTGCAGCGCATTTATCAACATTTTGGTGTGCCGATGACAGCGGTGGCAGAGCAGCGTTTTCAACGCTATGCCGACGAACATCCTATGGGCAAACACGGCAAGCACAACTATCGTTTGGAAGAGTACGGGTTGACAGAACAACAAGTGCTGTCTCGTTTTGCTTTTTATATTGAACGCTTTAATGTACCTCTGCATTAGAGACGAGCGCCGAGAGAAACTTTTGCTGTGTATGGCAATCTCATAAAAATTATTGGACGAGGAGCATCATCATGAAAAAAGAGCTAATGGTTGCGAGTGTGTTGATTGGTGTACTGGCGGTGGTAGGCTGCAATAAAAGCAATCAGCAGCAAACCATTGAATTGCCTGCCGGTCAGCTGCACCTCGGCACACAATGGGTGGACGGTCAGTTGTGGGTAGAAAGCTTCGATCCTAAAACACAGACCTGTCTGTTCAGCGCATACAAAAACGGTAAGGCGGTTGAAGGCAAAACCGTCACACTCAACAACTGTCGCACCGGTTTGGGCGGGCCGATGATGCGCCCAAGCATGGAGCGGCGCATGAAAATGAATCCCAATGCGGGTGGCATGATGCACCCGAATATGCCGCAACGCCCTGGTCGTATGCATCCTCATGCCATGCCGCAAGCACCCGCAACGGGTGGGCAGCCAGAGCAGCCATCCGTTGCCCCACCTGCACAGGACTAATATCCTGTGCAACCTTTTTAACGGCCAGCAGATTTTGTGATGAATACGCCTGACGACATCAAATACCTCGCCACCCACCAATGGGGGCGCTTGGAAGCCGATGGTACGGTGACGGTAGGCATCACCGATTACGCGCAAGACCAGTTGGGCGATGTGGTATTTGTCGATCTGCCTGCCGTGGGCGCGCAGTTAACACACGCCGATCAAGCGGGCGTGATCGAATCGGTCAAAACCGCTTCCGATTTATTCGCACCGGTTTCCGGCGTAGTGATTGCTCACAATCCAGTTTTGGAAGACACTCCAGAAACCGTCAATGACTCGCCCTACGACAAAGGTTGGCTGTTCCGTATCCAGCCCGACAACGCCGCTGCCGAGTGGGAGCAGCTGCTCGATGCCGCCGGTTACAACGCTGCGGTTGCCGCCGAGCAGGATGACTAAATAGACGACTGACTGCGTTGGAACTTTGCTGCGGCTTTGCCTTCCAACAAGGCATTGATAGACTTTGTTTCCCCTCGGAGGAAGCTATGAGTAAACAACTGATTCCCGCCAGCGCGTTAAGCCCCAGCATGGGTTTGACCAGCTATGCGCAGGCCATTAGTGGCATCCCCATTTTGACGGCGGATGAAGAGCGTCGCTTGGCTGAAGATTTGTACTACCGCGAAGATTTAGATGCCGCGCGTCAACTCGTTATGTCGCACCTGCGTTTTGTTATGCACATCGCGCGCAGCTACAGCGGTTATGGCTTGCCGCAAGCGGATCTCGTGCAAGAAGGTAATATCGGTTTGATGAAAGCGGTGAAGCGCTTCAATCCAGAAAAAGGCGTGCGTTTGATTTCTTTTGCCGTGCACTGGATCAAAGCAGAAATTCACGAATACATTTTGCGCAACTGGCGCATCGTTAAAATTGCGACGACTAAACCGCAACGCAAACTGTTTTTTAACTTGCGTGGCGCGAAAAAAAGTCTGGCGTGGTTATCGAATGATGAAGCGCATGCGGTGGCAAAAGATCTAGGGGTTTCGGTCAACGATGTGCGCGAAATGGAAAGTCGTCTGTCTAGTCATGACGCGTCTTTTGATATCAGTGCAGATGACGACGAAGATAAAGCCTACGCCGTGCCTGCCAACTACCTTGAAGCGGAAGGCAGCGATCCATCCTTGCAGTTGGAAAGTGATAACTGGGAGGAGGTGTCTACCCGCCAGTTGGCGCAGGCGATGACGCAACTGGATGATCGCAGTCGCAACATATTGCAAAAGCGCTGGCTGGATGAAAGTAACAAATCCACGCTGCATGACCTGGCAGCCGAGTACGGTGTTTCTGCTGAGCGTATCCGTCAGTTAGAGCAGAACGCGATGAAAAAATTACGCGCGGCGATGGATTTGTAAGCGCAAAGCGTAATGTAAAAAGGCAGCTTAGGCTGCCTTTTTTGTGCTCAGCATTTGGCGTTGTATTTGTTCGCACAACTTCGCCAACGCACCGCGGTTGCTGTCCGCCACGGCTTTACCGCGTTCGCCAAAGGCGCGGCGTGCACTTTCATCGCTCAACCACTGTGTAACTTGTGTGGCGATTTGTTCGGCGTTATCGGCAATCGCCAGCGCGCGGTTATCGCACAGCAATTTTTCCACTTCAGAAAAATTAAATAAATGCGAACCGCTGATCACAGGGCAAGCCCACGCGGCTGGCTCAATTAAATTGTGACCGCCCACCGGCACTAAACTGCCGCCGACAAAAGCGATATCCGCTGCGCCATAAAACACAAGTAACTCGCCAATGGTGTCGCCGATCACAATGTCGATGTTTGAAGTTGGCACTGTGTTGTAGCTGCGGCGCACAACAGAAAATCCGGCGGCTGCGCACTGTTTGCTCACGCTATCAAAGCGTTCAGGGTGGCGTGGCACGATAACCAATAGTAAATCGGGTTGCGTTGCGCGAATTTGTTGAAATGCTTGCAAGATGATTTCGTCTTCACCGAGGTGTGTGCTCGCTGCTAACAAAATTTTGCGTGTGTGATTAAGCGACCACTGCTCGCGCAGAGCGGCAGCTTTTTCACGCGTGGTAGCATCAATCACAAGATCAAACTTAATCGAGCCAGTAACAACAAGGTTTTCGCGTGGCAAACCCAGATGCATAAAGCGCACGCCGTCGGTGTGCTGCTGCGCAGCTACTAGCGCGACATCGTTCAACATTTTGTGTGTCAGTGGCGCTACTTTTTTATAGCCGCGCGCGGATTTTTCAGACAATCTGGCGTTGGCAATGATGACGGGAATATTTCTTTGTTTGCAGCTGTGCAGCATGTTGGGCCACAACTCGGTTTCCATCACAATCGCGCATTGCGGTTGTGTGCGCTGTAAAAAATTACGCAAAAAAATGGGAAGATCGTAAGGCGCATAAACATGAAACACGGTGTCGCCAAAACTGGCGCGCACGCGTTCCGAGCCGGTGGGTGTGGTGGTTGTGATCACCCATTGCCAATCGGGATTGTCGTGCCGCAATTTTTTAACCAGCGGCACGGCGGCTAAAGTTTCGCCGACTGAAACCGCGTGCAACCAAATCACGGGTTGATTGGCATGAAATGCTGGCGCAGAAAAACAACCAAAGCGCTCGCGCCAGCGCAGGCGATACGCAGGTGCGCGCAGAGAACGCCACAGCAAGTGCAGCACAATGATGGGCAGCAATAAGCTAAAGACAAAGGTGTAGAGCAGTCGCGACATGCACCGCATTATAATGTGCGCTTTCGCGCTCGGGAGTTGTCAGTGCAGACCATTCAAGTGGATATCGCCATTCTTGGCGGCGGCATTGCCGGTCTGTGGCTGCTCAACTGTGCGCGTAACGCGGGCTACAACGCGGTGTTGTTTGAGCAGGCTGCATTGGGCAGCGGGCAGACGGTGGCCTCGCAGGGCATGATTCACGGCGGCGTGAAATACACACTCACGGGCGCGTTGTCTGGTGCGTCGGAAGCGATTGCCGATATGCCGGCGCATTGGCAGCGCTGTTTGCAAGGCAAAGGCGATGTGGATTTACGCGGCACGCGCGTACTCAGCGAGCATTTTTATATGTGGTCCTCGCAGAGTGTTTTATCTAAAGCGACCACTTTTTTAGCGAGCAAAGCTTTGCGTGGCCGCGTGGATAGCGTGCAGCCCAAAGATTACCCGCCAGCATTTTGTCACGAGAAATTTCGCGGCGCGGTGTATCGCTTGGTGGATATGGTGATTGATGCGCCATCACTGCTCGACACTTTGCGCCAACGCTGTGCTGATTTTGTTTTTCAGGTCGGCGATCAAGCATTGCGCGTAGAAAAAAATCAAAATGGCGCAGATATTTTTCTATCACATAACGGCGTAGATATTTTGTTGCGCAGCCAGTTGTGTGTCTTGGCTGCGGGTAAAGGCAATGGCGAATTGTTGCAACAGTTGGCGGTGAAAAATATCGCCATGCAAACGCGCCCTTTGCAACAAGTGATGGTGAAACATCTGCAGCTCTCTGCCTTGTATGCGCATTGCGTAGGCTCAGACAGCAAACCGCGCTTGACGATTTCATCACATACAATCAACGACGAAGTGGTTTGGTATCTCGGTGGGCAGTTGGCGGAAGAAGGTGTAGGTATTTCTTCATCAGAATTAATACTGCGCGCTAAAAAAGAATTGGAAATATTATTTCCGCAGATCCATTGGAATGAGGCACAGTGGTCAACTTATTGCGTGGATCGCGCTGAACCGAAGCAGCCTGGTTTGTTGCGTCCTGATAATGCTTGGTTGTCAGCTTGCGATGATTTATCGCGCTGCGTCGTTGCGTGGCCAACCAAATTAACTTTAGCGCCCAATTTGGGTGCGCTGTTGATGAATTATTTGCACGCGCAAAATATCTCACCCTGCTTTCCTGATGGGTTGCCAAATGATTGGCCGTGCATGACAGAAGTTGCGACCACGCCGTGGTGTGCTGCTGTGTGGCAAAAGGTGTGAGCATGTTTTATCGCGCATTAGGCAGTACCGGCATGCAAGTGAGCGCGCTCGGTTTTGGTACGGTGAAATTGGGGCGCACGGAAGGTGTGAAATATCCGCAAGCATTTGCCGTGCCTGACGATAAAGCTGCGCGCACTTTGTTGGATTTATCGCGCGATCTCGGCATCAATTTAATCGACACCGCGCCCGCTTACGGCAACAGTGAAGAGCGATTAGGTAAATTATTAAAAGCGGATCGTAAACATTGGTTGATCTGCAGCAAAGTCGGCGAGGAGTTTTCTGAGGGACAATCTTCTTTCGATTTTTCAGCAGAACATACGCGCATGAGTGTGGAGCGCAGTTTGCGTCGCCTGCAAACCGATTACATCGATATGGTGTTGGTGCATTCAGACGGTAATGATCTCGATATCATCAACAACACTGCGGCATTAGAGACACTGGCCGAGCTAAAGCAGCGCGGTTGGATTCGTGCCTTCGGTATGTCCACAAAAACAGTGGCCGGCGGTTTGTTGGCAGCGGAGCAATCGGATGTGGTGATGGTCACATACAACCTGAATGAGCAAGCCGATGTTGCAGTGTTGGATTATTGTCAGCAGCACCAAAAAGGTGCGCTGATTAAAAAAGCATTTGCCAGCGGTCATCGCTGCGACGGCGATGCGGTTACTGAAGCTTTAGCAATGATTTTTGCGCACGCGGGCAGCAGTTCAGCGATTGTCGGTACGATCAATCCTGTGCACTTGCGTGACAACATCAACAAACTGCCCAAGCGGGCGTAAATCACCTAGACTAGCCATCAATTTTTCATCAGCAAAACGAAGGAGACTGTTATGTCAGACGCAGTGAAATGGGATCACACCGTGGATGTGATTGTTGTAGGTTCTGGCGGCGGCGCTATGGTGGCGGCCATTCGCGCAACCGATAACGGTGCAGATACTTTGATGCTGGAAAAAACCGATAAATACGGCGGCAATACCGCGATGAGTGGCGGTGTTATTTGGGTGCCGAACAGTCATTTGATGGCGGCCAAAGGTTTAAAAGACAGCGCAGAAAAAGGTTTTAACTATCTCAAACATTTGATCGGTGATGCAGTACCTGATGTACGCATCCGCGCGTATGTCGAAAAAGCACCAGAGATGATGAAGTGGCTGCACGAAAAAACTGCACTGCGTTTTGAATCGCTGGAGTTGTATCCAGACTACTACCCGGGCGCGCCTGGCTACATGGAAGGGGGGCGCAGCCACGATCCCAAAGCGTTTAATGCGGCAGCATTGGGCGATGATTTTGAAAACTTGCGTGGACAACATCCACAAACATTAATTTGGAATATTTTCACCATGGAGACCATGGAGTTCCGCGCAGTATTCAAAAAAGAAAAAGGTTGGATGGGTGTTTTTGCGCGCGTATTTTTTGAATGGCTGTTTGATCTTGGTTATCGCTTGCGTGGCAAAAAACGCAGCCGCCGCTTGACGCTGGGCAACTCCGTGATTGGTTCGTTGCGTAAATCCATGTTGGACAGAAAAATCCCACTGTGGCTCAACTGCGGCATGAAAGATTTGATCGTCGAAGACGGTCGCGTTGTCGGCGTGTTGGCAGAAAGAAACGGTCAGCCTTTCCGCATTCATGCCAAAAAAGGTGTGATTCTCGGCGCAGGTGGTTTTGAAAAAAACCAACAAATGCGCGAACAGTATCTGCCCAATCCTACGCACACTTCTTGGACGGCAGGTTCTCCTGGCAACACCGGCGATGCGCACCGCGCAGGCATGGCAGTGGGTGCAAATGTGAAATTTATGGACGACGCGTGGTGGGGGCCAACCGTAGTTGTGCCAGGTGAAGAACAAGCACGCATGATGATTGTAGAAAAATCCCTTCCAGGTTGTGCCTTTGTGGATATGAACGGCAAACGCTACACCGATGAAGCGGCGCCTTACATTACTGTCGTGCAAGACATGTACAAACGCGAACGCGAAGGTACGCAAGCGGTACCGAGTTGGATGATTTTTGGTAAAGATTATCGTCAAAAATATCCTTGTGGCCCTGTGTTTCCTGGTGAAATGATGCCAGACAAACGCGTGCCGAAAGAATTGTGGGATAGCTATATTTTCAAAGCAGATTCCTTGGAAGAGTTGGCGCAAAAAACCGGTATTGCGAGTTTGGAAAATCTAAAGCAAACCGTTGCCAATATGAACGAGTATGCAAAAACGGGTAAAGATTTGGAGTACGACAAAGGCGGCAATGAATACGACCGTTTTTACGGCGACGATCAAACCGGTTTTCCGAATCCTTGCTTGATGCCGATCGAAGGTCCTTTCTACGCAGTGAAAGTACACGCAGGTGAATTGGGTACCAAAGGTGGTTTGAATGCGGATGAAAAAGCGCGCGTACTCGATAAAAATGATCAAGTGATTCGCGGCTTGTATGTTATCGGCAATAATTCAGCTGCCTTGATGGGGCCAACTTATGCCGGTGCTGGTTCAACAATCGGCCCTGCGATGGCGTTTGGTTTTATCGCAGCGGATGATGTGGTTTCAGCCTGAGGCTGATTCCGCATCAACTGTTTTTAGATCAGCGGTTTTCTGCCAGATATTGATCTTTTAATTTACGGTAATTGTTCGCGCTGTAAGTAAAAAAACTTTTCTCTTTGTCGGTCAGTGCGCGCGCTTGTTTAGCGGGGCTGCCGACATAGAGAAAGCCGCTCTCCAATTTTTTTCCCGGCGGCACCAAGCTGCCAGCGCCCAACACCACATCATCTTCAATCACCACACCATCCATCACAATTGAGCCGATGCCGATCAGCACGCGATTGCCGATAGTGCAGCCGTGCAACACCACGCGATGCCCTACCGTGACATCATCACCCAGCGTTAATGGAAAACCGTCAGCTTCATAAGGACCAGCGTGTGTGATGTGTAGCACGGAGTTGTCTTGAATGCTGCAACGCGCGCCGATACGAATGCGGTGCATATCGCCGCGAATGACGGTGTGTGGCCACACAGAACAGTCATCGCCCAAATGTACATCGCCGATGACGCAGGCCATGCCATCCACAAAGACGCGTTCGCCTAATTGCGGCGTCTTGCCTTGATGCGAACGAATGGAAATAGAGGAGGTGGTCATGCTGTGCTCCAGAGGGAAGTGTGCTCTCGCTATAATGATAGCCTCGGTTTCATGGATTGCCGCAGCATGAATACTTCAGATCAGCCATCGCTTCCCGATACGCCCAAACGCTTTGTAGCGGGGGCAAAATGCCCGCAATGTCAGGCTGTGGATAAAATCGTGATGTTCCGCCGCAACGGTGTTCAGCACCAAGAGTGTGTTAGCTGCGGGCATCATGCCGAAATGGTGTTTGAGCAGAACTTTCGTGAGCTGGAGACAAGGGTCAATCGCACCGAGGCTGAGCGTGCGGAGGAAGTCACTCCAGTCAGGTTTGTTGATCCTGCGTAAGCCTTGTGTGCTGGTTTTAGGATAGGCTATCCAGCATTTTTCCCCGATAGATATTTACCCTGCCCCGTGCGATGACTATAATTTGCGGCGCTTTGTCGCACCTGCCTTTGCTCAATAGTTGAGCAAACCACATTTTTCACAGCATAAAACGGAGAATAAGGGCATGCATTCCAGAACAAAAAGGCTGCTGACGCTCTTGCTCGGCTCTGTATTGTCGGTCGCCACCATGGGTGCTTGGGCTGATCTTGCCGAGCGTAGCAAAATCAACTTGTCGCCGGGCGCCACTTTAGTGGGTCAAGATATTTATGATCTGCATATGCTGTCGATCTGGATTTGTGTGGCGATCGGTGCGGGCGTTTTTGCGGTGATGTTTTATTCCATCATTGCTCACCGTAAATCACTGGGGCATAAAGCGGCGCATTGGCACGAGCATTTGGGTGCGGAGCTGGCTTGGACTTTGATTCCTTTCGTTATTCTGGGCTTCTTGGCTTGGCCGGCTATCCAGACGCTGCTCAAAATTTATGACACCAAAGAGCCGGAAGTGAACATTGTTGTTACTGGCTACCAGTGGAAATGGAAATACGATTATCACGGTGAAGAAGGTGTAAGTTTCTTCTCTAATCTGTCAACGCCTCAAGATGAAATTTACGGCAAACAAGATAAAAGCGAATATTATCTATTGGAAGTGGATGAGCCTGTCCATATTCCTGTTAATACGAAAGTACGGTTTTTAATTACGGCGAATGATGTTATTCACTCGTGGTGGGTTCCTGCTTTGGCAATTAAGAAAGATGCAGTGCCTGGTATTGTGAATGAGTCGTGGGCTAAAGCAGAAAGAACCGGTATTTTTCGTGGCCAATGTGCGGAGCTGTGCGGCAAGAACCACGGCTTTATGCCCATCGTTGTTGTCGTTGATACGAAAGAAGATTACGCCAAATGGCTGGAAGGTAAAAAAGCTGAAGCGAAAAAAGTACGCGAGTTGATGGCGCAAACTTTTACGCTTGAGCAGCAGATTGAGCGCGGCAAAAAAATCTACGAAAAAGATTGTGTTGCTTGTCACGGTGTCAATGGTGAAGGCGGCGTGGGTAAAGCGATCGCAGGCAGCAAAATTGCGATCGGTCCTATCGATCATCACCTAGAAACTGTTGTTAAAGGTGTGCCAAGCACGGCGATGCAGGCTTTTGGTGGCTCGCTGAATGATTTGGATTTGGCGGCAGTGGTGACTTACCAGCGTAACGCCTTTGGTAACAATATGGGCGATAGCTTGCAGGCTGTCGATGTCTACAAATTCAAGAGCAAGAAGTGAGGAGTAAACAACTATGGCGCACGGTCCAGCGAAAGGTTTGAGCCGGTGGTTGTTTTCCACCAACCACAAAGATATTGGCTCGATGTATTTGTGGTTCAGTTTTGCAATGTTCCTTTTGGGCGGCACTTTTGCACTGGTTATCCGTGCAGAATTGTTTAAGCCAGGTTTGCAATTGGTTGAACCAGAATTCTTCAATCAAATGATCACGATGCACGGATTGGTGATGGTATTCGGTGCCATCATGCCTTCGTTCGTTGGTCTGGCAAACTGGATGATTCCTATGATGGTGGGAGCGCCAGATATGGCGCTGCCGAGAATGAACAACTTCTCATTTTGGTTGCTGCCATTCGCTTTCTTAACGCTGGCCTCTACTTTGTTTATGCAAGGCGGTGCACCTAACTTTGGTTGGACTTTTTATGCGCCATTGTCGACAACTTATGCGCCACCCTCGGTCACCTTCTTTATTTTTGCCATCCATATCATGGGCCTTTCGTCCATCATGGGCTCTATCAATATCATCGCCACCATATTGAATATGCGTGCGCCTGGTATGACTTTGATGAAAATGCCCATGTTCTGCTGGACTTGGCTGATCACAGCGTTTTTGTTGGTAGCAGTAATGCCCGTATTGGCGGGCGCAGTGACCATGATGTTGATGGATATTCACTTCGGCACTTCATTTTTTAGTGCAGCTGGCGGCGGCGACCCTGTGTTGTTCCAGCATGTATTCTGGTTCTTTGGTCACCCAGAGGTTTACATCATCATCCTGCCAGCCTTTGGTGTGGTGTCACAAATTATTCCAACCTTTGCTCGTAAGCCTTTGTTTGGTTACAGCTCAATGGTGTATGCAACGGCAGCAATTGCGTTTTTGTCATTCATCGTGTGGGCTCACCACATGTTCGTGGTTGGTATTCCTGTCGCGGGCGAAATGTATTTCATGATCGCCACCATGTTGATCGCAGTACCAACGGGCGTAAAAGTTTTCAACTGGGTAGCCACTATGTTCCAAGGCTCACTTAGCTTTGAAACGCCAATGTTGTTCTGTATTGCGTTCTTGATTCTGTTCACCACGGGCGGTTTCTCCGGCTTGATGCTGGCAATGGCTCCAGTCGACTTCCAGTATCACGACAGCTACTTTGTTGTTGCCCACTTCCACTATGTCATGGTGGCTGGTGCGATGTTCTCCATGTCAGCAGCCATTTACTATTGGCTGCCTAAGTGGAGTGGTCGCATGTACTCCGAGACGATGGGTAAGACGCACTTCTGGATTTCTTTCATCGGCTTTAACTTGACTTTCTTCCCGCAACATTTCGTTGGTTTGGCAGGTATGCCGCGTCGTATCCCAGACTACAACTTAATTTTTGCTGATTGGAACATGGTGTCTTCTATTGGCGCGATGATTTACGGTGCTTCGCAGGTATTGTTCTTGTTTAACATCGTGCGCACAATTGTTGCTGGCAAACCGACAACAGAAGCAAAAACATGGGATGGTGCAGAAGGTTTGGAGTGGACAGTACCAACGCCTGCGCCGTATCACACATTCAGTGTTCCGCCACAGGTTAAGTAAGACGGTTTGTTGTTATTTCTAGTTAAAGTAGCGGTAAGTAATGGGGCAGGTTGATCAAAAAGGCGACAAACATATTGTCGCCAAGCTGCTTTTCGGTGCAGTGGGCATGTTTGTTTTTGCCCTGTTTGTAATGCCGCCGTTTTACAACATGCTATGCAATATTTTGGATATCAATTCACCGAGGTTAAACAGTAAGAAACCCTATGTGGCGGAAGAGGTTAAGGTAGATAAAACGCGATTGGTAAAGGTGCAGTTTGTGACCATTAACAGCGCGAATATGCCATGGGAGTTTCGCGCAAAGCAGGCGTCGGTAGAAGTGCATCCGGGTCAGCCGACACAAGCGGTGTTTTATGCGCGCAACATAACAGATAAAAAGATGACGGCTCAGGCCGTGCCCAGTATTGTTCCAGAAAAAGCTGTGGAGTATTTTCACAAAACGGAATGCTTCTGCTTTACGCAGCAAACGCTGGAAGCGGGGAAAGACATAGAAATGCCGGTAGTGTTTATTGTTGATCAAGCGCTACCAAAAGAAGTCCATACAATTACTTTGAGCTATACCTTGTTTGATGTAACTGCATCGATCAAGCCGACGGAAGCAGTGAAGTCAAACTAAAGCAAAACTGGAGAGCATTATGGCAAGTGAACACGGTCAACAGACCTACTATGTCCCAGAACAAAGCAAGTATCCTCTGTTTGCTTCAGCGGGTATCGGCATGATGTTAGTGGGGGTCTCCACTTGGTTAAATGACCTCCACGCCGCGCGCCCTGGTAGCCCAACATTATTGATATTGGGCAGCTTAGTTCTTGCGACTGTTTTATTTCGCTGGTTCGGAACAGCAATTGGAGAGCATCTCCAAGGGCTAAATAATGCACAGCTGAAACGCTCTTACCGTATTGGCATGCAGTGGTTTATCTTTTCTGAAGTGATGTTCTTTGCCACTTTCTTTGGCAGCTTGTTTTATGTGCGTGCTTTGGTTGGCCCGTGGTTATCAGGTGAGGGTGTTGGTCATTTCACCAATGAATTACTGTGGAAAGGTTTTACTTTTAGTTGGCCAATGATGGAAACACCGCAGCAAGCTATTGGCGGTGTCGCCAATCAAATTATTGCCAATACTGGAACATTTGTCGGTCCGCATAAGAGTATGTCTTGGCCTGGCACTGCGGAAATGATGCATTGGTTGCCACTGTGGAACACCATTTTCTTGGTAACCTCTTCTATCACTTGTGAGTTTGCTCATCACGCATTGAAAGCGGATAAGCGCGGTGCGTTTAAATTGTGGTTGTTTATCACAGTGTTGTTGGCGGCTGCATTTATTTATTTGCAAATCGAGGAATATCACGAGGCGTATACTGAGTACGGTTTAACACTGAAATCCGGTATTTACGGTACAACTTTCTTCATGTTGACAGGCTTCCATGGCTTTCACGTTGCATTGGGCGCTTTTATGTTGCTGGTGATGTTGTTGAGGGCGCTGAAAGGTCATTTTAATAAAGATGACCACTTTGGCTTTGAAGCAGCCAGCTGGTATTGGCACTTTGTTGATGTGGTTTGGTTGTTCTTGGTGGCCGTGGTCTATGTGTTCTAGAGCACAGAGATGGTCAAGGAAAAGGCCCGCAAAAGCGGGCTTTTTTGCGTATAAGCGTTAGTGTTTTAGAAAAATTATTTGGATAGAGGTTGCTGTGGTTGTGTCACGGCGGGATTATTCCAAGGCGCGTGTGATTGCAGCTTTCCGGTGTAAAAACCGTAAATCATGGCACTGAGTAGCGCTGCAGCTAAGGTGACGCGAGTGATTAAATTGTGCAGTGTGCGATGAGATTTTGGATTGCCATTGTCTTTAAAAAGCACATAAAGGCTGCGTAAGAGACTCGCAACCATGAGTAATATGATGATAAGTATCAATACTTGCAGTTGAACCGTAGACATGGCTACCTCAATGAAAACAAATTTAGCGCGCTCGCATTATAGCGTCGGCAAGCAAATCAGGTTTGATCAAAATGGCACGCAAATTTAGGTTTGAGTGGCGCATCACTGTATTGACGGTCATTTTGTTGCCGGTATTGGTGGGTCTTGGTTTTTGGCAATTGCATCGCGCTGATACCAATAGAATTGTGCTGGCGCAAGCCGACGAACAGCATAAAAAGCCGCCGGTTTTTCTTGTGGATCTATTGCCAGAAATAGCTCGCGATATTGCTTCAAAAAATACAAAAGTGGCGTGGCACTTGACCCCTGTTGTATTGCGTGGGCAGTGGTTAGAAAAATCTTTTTTACTCGAAAATCAGATATACGATGAACGTAATGGCTATTATGTCTTTGGTGTAATGCGTTTGGATAATAATCAGGGTTTAGTGTTAGTTAATCGCGGCTGGCTGCCTGCACCGGCTTTGCGCAATCAGTTACCCATTATTCCGCCGGTTACCACTACAGGTAGTGAAGTTGGTGAGATTTATGAGTCATTAGCATGGCGAGACGAAAAACCTATATTTGCAGAATCCGGTTGGCCAAAACGCGTAGGGCGCATGAACTTAGTTGGCGCAGAACAGGCTCTGCAATCAACATTATTGCCAGTGCTTGTAAGATTGACGCCTACGGCACCTTCGGCATTGGCTACGCAGTGGCCCATCGTCAATATACAACCTGAAAAAAATACAGCGTATGCCGTGCAATGGTTTGCGATGGCTTTTGCATTACTACTTTGTTACGGATTTTATTCATTTAGAGTAGTGGCCAATAACACTGCTAATTTTGTTAAGTGAGATTTTTATGACGAACCATACCGCTGCTGAAACACGAAACGGAAAATTGGTGTTGCTTACACTCATGCTCATTCCCGTCTTTGTGGTTTTGGCGGCCACTTTTGTTTTTTATACCGGTATTGGTATGCCAAAAACTACGCACAATAAAGGTGTGTTAGTCGTGCCGCCGTTGCAGCTTAATGATTTACATCCAACGGATATGGATGGAAAAGTTGTTGTCTTTGATGGAACGGCAAAAAGCGGTACTTGGACTTTTTTAACCGTACAGTCGGCCGCTTGTAATGAAAGCTGCAAACAGCGTTTTTGGTTGAATCGACAGACGCGTACTGCACTGGGTAAATACAGCGGGCATTTACAACGCGTTTGGTTGGTGACGGGTGGAGCCATGGATAAAGAAACTACCCAATGGCTAAAAAAAGAACACAGTGATGTCGTTGTGCTCCATGCTGGTGATGAGCAGTGGCACAAATTGTTAAAGCAGACCAACTATTCTCCTGCTGACGAAAAGAAAACAAATTTCTTTTTAGTAGACCCTCGTGGCTTTGTCATGATGTATTACACCGTCGACAATACTTATAAAGATGTGATGAAAGATATTAAATTTCTGCTGAAAGAAGTGGAGTAGTCCATGATACGTAAGCCTGGCTTTTATCTCGCCGCTTTTGCGTTTTGTGTTGCAGTTATTGTTGTGATACTTGGCGCGTATACTCGTTTAGTACACGCAGGTCTTGGGTGTCCTGATTGGCCAACATGCTATAACCATTTCTGGGTGCCAAACACGCCAGAAGAAATTCACACGGCAAATCAAAATTTTGCAGCCACACCCGTTGAAACGGATAAAACTTGGCCAGAGCAAATCCATCGTATTTTTGCTTCGAGTTTAGGCTTGTTGATGATCGGCTTGCTAATTATTTCAATTAAAAATCGCCGTCAAATTGATCAGCCGGTAAAGCTACCTGCGTTTATGTTGGGGTTTGTTATCTTGCAGGGATTGTTTGGTATGTGGACCGTGACGCTTTTGTTGTGGCCACAAGTAGTGACTGCGCATTTATTGGGTGGATTTACGACGCTGTCTTTGTTGTGGTTGTTAGCACAGCGTTTAGGGGGATTTGTTTGGTCATTAAATGCAGAAAATTTGAAAAAAGTGATGCACTTGCGAAAGTTGGTAGTCGCTGGTTTGTTGGTAGTTATTGTACAAATTGCTCTGGGCGGTTGGACTACTTCTAATTATGCAGCGTTAGCTTGCCCAGATTTGCCAACCTGTCATGGTGAGTGGGTGCCGGAAATGGATTTTGCATCGGGCTTTAATGTTTTGCAGCACATTGGACCCAATTATTTAGGTGGCCAGTTGGATAATACAGCGCGCACGGCGATTCACTTTGCGCATCGTGTTGGTGCTGTAGCGGTAACTGTACTGCTGATGTTATTGGTGTTTTGTCTGTGGCGTACGCGTATTAAAAAATGTCAAAACATGGCGCTTGTATTGTTGTTGGCGTTATTTGCACAAGTGTCACTGGGGATCAGTAATGTATTTTTTGGGCTGCCGCTCTTTGTGGCAGTTGCACATAACGGTATGGGTGCGATTTTGCTGTTGGTAATGGTGACGCTGACTCATCGATTGTTTACTGCGCAAAACCAAGCAGAACGAGAAAGTTGATATGACAGAGATGACCAAGCTACAACGCGCACTGTGGCGTGACTATTTAGAGTTGTGCAAACCCAATGTTGTGGCTCTGATGATTTTGACATCGGTCATCGGTATGTTGTTATCGGTGCCAGGTGCTGTACCGTGGCAAGTTTTATTGTTTGGTAATTTGGGGATTGCGTTTTGTGCGGCATCCGCCGCTGCAGTCAATCATATTGTGGATCAGCGTATTGATTTGAAAATGGCGCGCACAATCAATCGCCCTGTTGCACAAGGCCGCATTAGTAGTAAGCAGGCAATATTGTTTGCCGCTGTGCTTGGTGTAATCGGCATGTTGGTGTTAAAAGTGTTCACCAACGACCTCACCATGTGGCTAACTTTTTCAGCATTAATTGGCTATGCCTTTGTGTATACGCGTTTTTTGAAACGCGCTACGCCACAAAATATTGTTATCGGTGGTTTGGCTGGTGCAGTGCCACCATTGCTTGGTTGGACAGCGGTGACCAACCATATACATCACGATGCGTTGCTGTTGGTGCTGGTAATTTTTGCGTGGACGCCGCCGCATTTTTGGGCGCTGGCAATCCACCGTCGCGATGAATACGCCAAAGCGGGTATTCCTATGATGCCTGTTACACACGGCATAAAGCTGACAGCGCTGCATGTTATTTTGTACACCTTGATGTTGATTGCAGTGACTTTGTTGCCGTTTGCGACGGGTATGTTTGGTTGGCTGTACTTGGTGAGCGCTGTTGTATTGGGTGCCGGCTTTTTATTTTGGTCGATTCAGCTGTATCACGAAAAACCCAAAGCGGGCATGGAAACCTTTAAATATTCGATTATTTATTTGATGGCGCTATTTGTCGTTATGTTGTTGGATCACTACTGGTTTTAGTTGAGGTTTTGTGTGAGTGAAAAATTAAAGATACGCCTGACAATAGTAGCCTTGCTGTTGTTTATGGGGAGTTTGGTGGGTGGCTTTGTACATCGCATGATGCAACCTGCTATTTTTAGCAAAGAAAAAATGGAAACTTACGGCGGTCTTTTCTTTGATAAGCCGAGAGTATTTCGTGATCCTGTTTTGGTAGATCAAAATGGCAAGGTATTTGATAAAAATACTTTTCAGGGAAAGTGGACACTGGTATTTTTTGGATTCACCTATTGCCCAGATATCTGTCCAACAACCTTGGGCGTATTGGATAAACTGTATCGCGAATTGCAAAAAGAAAAAGAAGCGGATGATGTGCAGGTGATGTTGGTTTCTGTAGACCCAGCACGAGATACGCCACAAAAGCTAAAAGAGTACACGGCTTATTTTAATCCCGCTTTTATGGGTGTGACCGGCGAGCATATGGATCTGATTCGTTTTGCTACCGATTTGAACACGGGGTTTACCAAAGTACCCATTGAAGGCGGTAGTTATTTAATGGAGCACAGCGGTAATATTGCGGTGATCAACCCGCGCGGCCACTACCACGGGTTGTTTAAGCCGCCTTTTGATCCTTTGCGCCTGCGTGTGGCGCTGTCATCTGTGCGTGCGCAGTATCAGCGCGATTACGGTAAATAATCACGCTCGTGATTACATGAATCCCAATTTTTTGAGTTGGGATTCCATGTCTGCCCAACTCCAAAAAGCACTCATGCGAATGATTTTTCCTTCGTCACTCACTTCGTAGACCGCGATCATTTCCACTTCTGTTTTGCCTTTGCCCATATCGTTAATGGCAGTTTGCAAAACCGCGCACGAGCGTTCACCGCTAGGAATGCGTTTGTGTACATTGATGGTTAGTTTTGATGGGCCGATTACCATATCCCAGAATTTTGCGATGGCAGCTTTGCCTTGGTGGCCTGCGCCACTGGTGTCAAACGGTGAAATGCCAACTGGGTCTTGCACTACAGCATCATCAGCGTAGAGCGCCAACCAACCTTCGCGGTCGCCCTGCATGGCGAGCGCAACGGATTGCATATTGGCTTTGATGGCGAGATGTTCAGTGTGCTCAGTCATGTTGATTCCTTTTTCTTTTAATCGAGATTGAGTGTTTGCCACAACGCGTCTACGCGTTGTTTTACTTCGGCATTCATTGCTATCGGCTTACCCCATTCGCGTTGTGTTTCGCCCGTCCATTTGTGCGTGGCATCCAAGCCCATTTTCGAACCTAAACCAGAAACGGGGGATGCAAAATCTAAATAATCTATCGGCGTGTTATCGACCAAAACCGTATCGCGAATCGGATCCATGCGTGTAGTAATCGCCCACACTACATCTTTCCAATCGCGTGCATTTACATCGTCATCTGTCACGATAACGAATTTTGTATACATGAATTGACGCAAAAAAGACCACACACCCATCATCACGCGCTTGGCATGACCCGGGTATTGTTTTTTCATCGTTACCACCGCGAGGCGATACGAACAGCCTTCAGGCGGCAAATAAAAATCGGTAATTTCTGGAAATTGTTTTTGCAGTAGAGGTACAAAGACTTCATTCAGTGCCACGCCGAGAATCGCGGGTTCGTCGGGCGGCCTGCCGGTGTAAGTGCTGTGATAAATCGGTTTGTTGCGATGAGTGATGCGTTCAACCGTAAACACGGGGAAACGATCGACTTCGTTGTAATAACCGGTGTGATCGCCAAACGGTCCTTCGTCCGCCATGTCGTCTGGATGAATAACGCCTTCCAAAATAAATTCAGCCGACGCGGGCACTTGTAAATCATTGCCGATACTTTTGATCACTTCGGTTTTTTCACCGCGCAATAAACCGGCAAAAGCGTATTCCGATAATGTATCGGGAACGGGAGTTACTGCACCCAAAATCGTTGCAGGATCGGCGCCGAGTGCAACCGAAACGGAGAATGGTTTCCTCGGATTTTGTTGCTGCCATTCGCGGAAATCGAGTGCGCCACCGCGATGCGATAACCAGCGCATGATCAAACGGTTTTTGCCGATTAATTGCATGCGATAGATGCCGAGGTTTTGTCGCTCTTTGTGCGGGCCGCGCGTGATGACGAGTGGCCAAGTGATGAGTGGCGCAGCGTCGTCTGGCCAGCAAGTTTGGATGGGCAATTGGTGCAAATCAACCGCGTCACCTTCCAAAATATTTTCTTGGCACGGCGCATCGCGCAACACTTTTGGTGCCATGTTTAATACTTGTTTTAGTGTCGGCAGTTGACCAATTAAATCGCGAAAACCTTTTGGCGGTTCCGGTTCTTTGAGATAAGCGAGTAATTTGCCGACATCGCGCAAATCATCCACCGATTCGCGACCCATGCCGAGTGCGACGCGTTTTTCTGTGCCAAATAAATTGGCGAGTACAGGAATGTCGTAGCCTTTGGGATTTTCAAACAACAGCGCAGGGCCGCCGGCGCGCAACACGCGATCACAGATTTCTGTCATTTCCAAATGCGGATCGACTTCGGCTGTGATGCGTTTGAGTTCACCGTTTTTTTCGAGGAAGGCGATAAAGTCGCGCAGGTCTTTGTGTTTCATGCAGTGAGCCTTGTATGAAACCCCTCGCCCTTTGGGCACTCCCCCTGCCGCGCAGGGGGAGAATAAAACCCTTCCCTATGAAATAGGAGAGGTGGCGCGTAGCGCCGGAGGGGTCATCTATTTCCGTTTCATCGAAGCAAAAAACTCTTCGTTGGTTTTGCAATCTTTCAATTTGTCGACAAGGAATTCTGTTGCTGGCGTGTCTTCCATATCGTGTAACAGTTTGCGCAGTATCCACGCTTTCTGCATTTCATCTTCCGCCATCAACAATTCTTCGCGGCGCGTACCGGAGCGGCGAATATTGATCGCAGGGTAGACGCGTTTTTCAGCAATTTTGCGATCGAGGTGTAACTCCATATTGCCCGTGCCTTTGAATTCCTCGTAGATCACTTCGTCCATTTTGGAACCGGTGTCGACCAAAGAAGTGGCGATGATGGTGAGGCTGCCGCCGTGTTCGATATTGCGCGCCGCGCCGAAGAAGCGTTTCGGGCGCTCCAGTGCGTTGGCGTCGACACCGCCGGTCAATACTTTGCCGGAAGAGGGAATCACAGTGTTATAAGCGCGCGCGAGGCGGGTGATGGAATCCAACAAAATCACCACATCTTTTTTGTGTTCGACCAAACGCTTAGCGCGCTCAATCACCATTTCCGCGACTTGCACATGGCGTGTGGGCGGTTCGTCAAAAGTAGAGGCAACCACTTCGCCGCGCACCGAGCGCTGCATCTCGGTGACTTCTTCTGGGCGCTCGTCGATCAGCAGCACAATCAAATGGCATTCAGGGTTATTACGAGCAATGGCCTGCGCGATGTTCTGCATCATGATGGTCTTACCGGCTTTCGGCGGTGCGACGATCAAGCCGCGCTGGCCCTTGCCGATGGGTGCGATCAAATCAATGATGCGACCGGTCAAATCTTCACGCGAGCCATTGCCCGCTTCCAGCTTCATACGCTGGTTGGGGAACAGCGGTGTCAAGTTTTCAAACAGGGCTTTGTTCTTGGTGCCTTCAGGACGGTCACCGTTGATGGTGTCAACTTTCAGCAGGGCGAAATAGCGTTCGCCTTCTTTGGGTGGACGAATTTTGCCGATGACTTCATCGCCAGTGCGCAAGTTGAAACGGCGAATCTGGCTGGGTGAGACATAGATGTCGTCGGGGCCAGCGAGATAGGAAGAGCTGGAAGAGCGTAAGAAGCCGAAGCCGTCTTGCAGAATTTCTAACACACCCTCGCCGCTGATTTCCTCACCACTTTTAGCGTGGCGCTTGAGGATGGTGAAGATCACATCCTGCTTGCGATTACGCGCCATATTTTCGAGGCCGATGCTTTCGGCGATTTGCAGTAGTTCTTCGATGGGTTTGGCTTTCAGATCCGTCAGATTCATAGCGTCTTTTGTCATGCGTTTGAGGAGAGTGGGTGGAAGGGGTGCGGGGAGGCGCCGTATGGTGGCACTGAATAGTCTTTGTGAGTGTGTAGGGAGTGAGGGATTGAACTGTTGTGCGAGCTGTCGGTGTTATGGGAGCCGACTTATGAATGCTGCGCCAGTGGATATGCGGCTAACTATAGGTTGCCTTGCTTGTTCTTGTCTAGTGGGCAGAGCGAGGAGGCTGTACTGCCTCCTCGGTATGGCATATCCATTACAGGTTGCTGTTGATGAACTCGATCAGTTGCACTTTAGACAGTGCGCCGACTTTAGTGCTCTCTAAATTGCCATTTTTGAAAATCATTAGTGTAGGAATGCCGCGAATATTGAACTTGGCCGGTGTTTCTTTGTTGGCATCCACATCCATTTTACAGACCTTGATTTTGTCGCCTAATTCTTTGGCAAGTTCATCCAAAATGGGGGCAATCATTTTGCAGGGACCGCACCATGCAGCCCAGAAATCGACCAACACAGGCTGGCTGGCTTTGAGTACATCAGCATCAAAGCTGGCATCGGTGACATGGACAATGGCGTCGCTCATGGCGTTCTCCAGTGCGGAATTAAAAGGGAGGCCATCATAGCCTAAGCCCTCAGTGCCTCCAAGATTGACACGCGCATTGCCGCGCGATTATTGCGCTTGCAGGCGTTGGCGTGTATTGCGAATAGCTTCGCTATTGGGCTCTAGTTTCAAGCCTTCATTCCACATTTTTTTAGCTTCATCGCGCTGATTGGTCTGCCACAACACTTCGCCGAGGTGGGCTGCCACTTCATCATTTGGGTGTAGGGCAAAGGATTGTTTTAGGCGCAACAAGGCTTCTTCATTTTGCCCTGTGCGAAAAAGTAGCCAGCCCATGCTGTCGAGTATTGCAGGGTCTTTAGGCTGCAATGCCAGTGCGCGATCCAATAATTGTTTGGCTTCGTCCAGCTGGCGGTTGCTATCGGCCAGCAGGTAGCCCAGCGCATTTAAGGCATCAACATTGCGAGGTTCGATAGCGAGCACTGCGCGTAAATCGGCCTCGGCGGCGGCGAGGTTGCCCTGCTGTTGATGAATCAGTGAGCGTGCCATGTTGAGGTTGGGCGTATTGGGGTATTGCTTGAGCGCCTCGTTGAGTACGGCAAGACTGCGCGGGATGTCATTGCTGCGAAACAGCGCATCGGCTTCAATCAAATACAGAGCGGGTGCAAGTGTGGGATGCAAAGTTCTTTGATTGGCTAACCATTGCTGCCCTTCAAGCCGACGGTTTTGCTGCACCATCAACTGAAAGGCTTTTGTTGCTGCAGGCAGGTATTCGCTACCATTTTCTACACGGCGAAAATGCTCCAGTGCTTTGCCTGTTTTCTGGGTGGCTAAATCAATTTCGCCTAAATAAAAATGTGCTGTGTCCGTATTTTTCTTTAGAAATAAAAGTTGTTCAAAAAACTCTCGTGCTTGTGCGTAATCTTTTAGTTGAAAGTTAACCAGCGCTCTTGCCAACAATAAATTGGATTCCAGAGAGTTTTTCTGCGCTAGATAGTCAAACTGCTCGCGCGCTTTCTTGAGGTCTACTTCACTCAGCATGCGTGCATATTCCATGCGTAGGCGCTCGTTTTCTGGATCATTGTTGACGAGATCGCCCATGCGCTTAACGGCGGTATCAGGCCTGCCGTTTTTGTATAACACATCCACTTCGAGTAAGCGCGCTGCTAAGTTATCCTTGTCGGCTGCTAATGCTTTGTCGATTAAAGCAATGCTGTCTTCATAGCGTTCATTGGCGGAGAGCAAAGCGGCATTGCCGAGTAATAAATCAATGTTGTCTGGATGCTCTTTCAATAGATCGGCGTATTCGTTCGTGAGTGAACTCAGGTTTTCTTTTTCGGCCGTGATAGGGTTGGTGGCGATAGCGAGAAATAAAGAACGCGCTTGCAGCGCCAATAATTTTTTTGATTGTTGCAAAGCAGCTTGAGGCTGTCCGTTGTCGAGAAAATATTGGCCCGCAATATAAATCGGCTCTGCATTGTCTGGCTCTATGGTTGACCACAGTTGGGCGAGATCCAGCGCAGCTTGGTGAGCTTGTAAATAACTGGCCAGCATGGTTGCGCGGCGAGCAATATCGGCATCGCGTGTTTTATAAGCCTGTTGGTAGTAATTAGCTAATGCGATATCAATTGCCGCGATTGATAGCCGCTACAACCACTAGCAGTGAGTACAGCGCCCCATCGGAAGAGGTTTATCTAACTCCACTTTGGGCGATGAGCTGCTCGTTTCCAGCTGGATGGCGAGTAACTGCAGCCGACGAGCAAGCGCTAAAGCAAACTGCTGGCCAGATAGCGGAAAGAAGAGTGGGAAGCCATGGCGATGCCTGAGTAATAAATGCGCTCATGATATAGAGAGACTGCGGATTACCCAACACGAGCCGAACAGTATAATGACGCCGAATTTTGCGGGTTCCTGCATGTCTTTATTGGTTGTTGGCATTAATCACAATTCGGCTTCTTTGGCGCTGCGCGAGCGGTGTCAGTGTTGCTCCCCGCTCGAATGACCGAAGCACTGTGCGCGTTGTCTGCAGCGGCGGGCGGTTCTGATGCTGTTATTTTGTCAACCTGTAACCGCACGGAACTGTATTTGGCAGCATCTGCACAGGTGCAAGTGCACGCCGTGTTGGATTGGTTAGCAACTTTCCATCAGTTGGATGTGGAGGAGCTGCGGCACTGTCACTATCACCACAACGACGACATCGCTGTGCGTCATTTGATGTTGGTGTCTTGTGGCTTGGATTCCTTGGTATTGGGTGAGCCTCAAATTTTTGGGCAAATGAAAGCTGCCGTCGCCCAAGCGGTTGAAGCTGGGACATTGAACGGCGCATTGCACCAGACTTTTCAGCAAGTCTTTGCCGTTTCCAAACGCGTGCGTTCAGAAACCGCTATTGGGCACAACCCTGTTTCTGTCGCTTATGCCGCAGTGCGGTTAGCACAGCAAATTTTTTCTGATTTACGCGATAACACGGCGTTGTTAATCGGCGCTGGAAAAACAATTGAGTTGGTGGCGCGTCATCTGCGCGAGCAGGGTGTGGCGAAAATTATTATTGCCAATCGCACTTTGGAGCGCGCGCAGGAATTGGCAGAATCCATTCAGGCGGAAGCCATTTTATTGGGTGATATTCCACAACGCCTGCACGAAGCCGACATCGTGATTTCATCTACCGCCAGCCAGTTGCCGGTATTAGGTAAAGGAGCAGTGGAGCAAGCCTTGAAACAACGCAGACATCAGCCGATGTTTATGGTGGATATCGCTGTTCCTCGTGATATTGAGCCGCAAGTAGGCGAATTGGACGATGTGTATTTGTACACTGTCGACGATTTGCGTGATGTGATTGATGAAAATTTGCGCGCGCGAGAACAAGCAGCCGAAGATGCGCGTGTAATCGTTGAAGAAGGTGTTGCGGCCTATCACCAAGGAAAATTTGAGCAGGAAGTTGCATCAAGTATTGTGGAATACCGTCGTAAAGCAGAAGCGTGGCGCGATGCAGAAGTGGCGCGCGCACTTAAATTGGTGGCACAAGGACAATCTGTTGATGATGTTGTCAAAGTATTGGCGCGTAATTTGACCAATAAATTGTTGCACCATCCAACAGAAATGCTGAAACGCTTGCCTGAAAATCAGTCGCTATCCGTTATCAATAATAAAAAATAAAGCTTCCATTGCTATTTTCGATGGCGATAAATCGTGTATTGGCCATCTTCCTCTGCTGCAATGTCGTAGTGATCGCTGAGAAATTGATTCAGCTCGCGGAATTCTTTTAGGCGATTACCTCCTGCTGGATGAAAAAAGTTATGGATATAAACAAAGTAGGTGGGTGGCTTTTTGGCCATCGTATCGAGAAATTCACGGCGAAATGCCTGTGTGACAGGTGAGTTTGGTTGTAAGTACAGAGGGATATCCTCGAGGAATCTTGTGGCATAAGTGGCATGCGCCAGCAGCAGTGCGCCTTGTCCATCGCCGGATCCATCAAGGCTTTGTACGGTGTCGTTAGGTTGTAAATTAGCTTGTAAATAGCGAGCTATTTTTTGTGAGCGAATATCGTGGTTTTCTGCGGTGTAGTGCAAGTTACTTAAGCGCTGGAAATTGTATGACCCTAAAAGGTAGGCGATATAAATAAAGAGGCAAGCAGGTAGTGGCGCGATTATTTTTTCCGTTTTTGTCGCTGCACTGTTTACCGGTGTTAGTAAGAGCGAAAAACATAAAACGGCAAAGAAGTAAGGAGGTAATAAGTGGGCTGCCCAAAATTTCCCTGCAATGACTTCATGCCAGCTGATAGCAAAAGTGAGAATAGCAATGGAGCGCAAGCGCATGAGTAGAGCAGGGTTGTTGCGGTGTTGTCGCCACGCCCACAGCAATCCAGGAATAGAAAGAATAGCCATTTTCATCAGGTGGTTTGCTTGCATGGATAACAATGCAAACCATCGCTGCGGCTCGCTGTCGTAGTGATAGAGGTCGGGTCGAGTATTTACATAAAGCTGCGTATAACCACCTGTGTAAATATCAATAAAAACTTGGTAGTCGGCGTGCTTTAAGCCCCATAAAAATGGAATAGAGAAAATACCGACAAAGGCGATGGCTGCAGGAAGGAAAGTGGTTTTTAGTTTTGTAACAAAGCGGCCATTCATTTTTGAAAGGAGTATCCAATACAGTGCCGGCGCGACGACAATAAAATTTGGCTTGAGTGAGCAAGCTGCACCGCATAGCGCGCCAACTAAAATAGCATCGCATAGTGGTTTTACTGCCTTGCTGCATAGCAATGCGAGGGATAGTACAAGAGGAATAATGGCGATGTAGTCGCGTTGAAAAGCTGCCACAGGGCCGCCAGAAATATAAACCAGAGTGAAAATTGCTGGTGCTAATACGGCGCTCGGTTTTGAGATGGGAGAAATAATTATCCAGCTACAGGTGGCAATTATTCCAAGAAAAAAAGCGTCAATGATACGGACGGGTAGTGCAGTGTAGCCAAAGACCTTTCCAATCATGGCGTGCAAAAAGAATGGGCCAGGAAGGTTGTTCTCAAATATGTCGCGATACAGCAAAAAATGCTTTTCATTAATGAGAAAAGCACTGTAGTGCAGCATGGCCAAGTCCATTTCTATGGGCTGGTAGCGCGCTAACCAAAGACAGGTTAATGCCGCTAATACGGCAAGCATCGTGCTGATCCATACAAAAGTAGTCGTGGTGGCGCGGTACACGGTGCGTATTCCTTTCAATCGAGTAAACGATTAAGGATACAATGCCGCACAGTTCACGGGTACAGTTATGAAGCCTTCTATTCTGCAAAAACTACAAACGCTCTTGGAGCGCCACGAAGAGTTGGCGGCTCTGCTGGGTGATGCAGAAGTAATTGCAAACCAAGATAAGTTTCGGTTGTATTCACGCGAGTTTGCCGAGTTGGAGCCGGTGGTTGAGGGTTATCGCCAATACCTCAAAGTGTTAGCAGATATTCAGACCGCACAGGAATTATTGCGCGATGGCGATGCCGATTTCAAAGCCATGGCGGAAGAAGAATTGCGCGATGCTGAAGAGCGATTGCAGTATTTTGAAAGCGAGTTGCAAACGCTGCTATTGCCTAAAGATCCTGACGATGGGCGCAATGTGTTTTTGGAAATTCGCGCAGGCACAGGCGGCGACGAGGCTGCTATTTTTTCGGGCGATTTATTTCGCATGTACAGCCGCTATGCCGATGAGTGTGGTTGGCGCATTGAAATTATCAGCGAGCGCCCTGGCGAGCACGGCGGCTATAAGGAAATTATCACGCGCGTTTCTGGATCAGATGTGTACTCGCGTTTGAAATTTGAATCCGGCGCGCATCGCGTGCAGCGTGTGCCGGCAACAGAAGCGCAAGGTCGCATACACACATCGGCTTGTACGGTGGCGATACTGCCGGAAATGGATGAAGTCGAAGCGATCAATATCGATAAAAATGATGTGCGCATCGATACCTTTCGCGCGTCGGGTGCGGGTGGTCAGCATGTCAACAAAACCGATTCTGCGATTCGCATCACGCACATTCCAACCGGCATTGTGGTGGAGTGTCAGGACGAGCGCAGCCAACATAAAAACCGTTCGCGTGCGATGGCCTTGTTGGTGGCGAAATTGCACAGCAGTGCAGTGAACCAGCGACAGCAACAGCAAGCCGATGAACGCCGCAATTTAGTGGGCAGCGGCGATCGCTCAGAGCGCATTCGCACTTATAACTTTCCACAAGGGCGCATGACGGACCATCGCATCAATCTTACTTTGTATTCGCTGGATGAAATTATGCAAGGCAAGTTGGATGCGGTGATTCAACCATTGGTCAACGAACATCAAGCGGATTTGTTAGCCGCTTTATCTAACGAGTAAACAATGTCATCGCCTCATGCCATTGAGGTGTTGCTGGAACAGGCGACAAGCCTGTTGTTGGCGATGAGCGATTCCGCGCGTTTAGATGCAGAGGTTTTATTGGCGGATGTGCTGCAAAAAAATCGCGCGTATTTATATGCCTACGGTGATGTAGAGCTGGATCCGGCTGCGCTGCATCTTTTTTTACAGTATGTAGAGCGGCGAAAAAATGGTGAGCCAATCGCGCATATCACGGGTCAACGAGAGTTTTGGTCGCTATCTTTGATGGTAGATGCCAGCACTTTAATTCCGCGCCCTGATACGGAAGTATTGGTAGAAACAGCGTTGCGTTCTTGCGATAAAAAAAATGCGCAGGTTTTAGATCTCGGTACGGGAACCGGTGCGATCGCTTTGGCCTTAGCGCATGAGCAGCCGCAGTGGCGCATTGACGCTGTGGATAGGCAGCTGCAGGCAGTCGCCTTGGCAAAACAAAACGCACAAAACTTACAGCTGCACAATGTTCGTGTTTACGAGAGCGACTGGTTTTCTGCTGTAGAGGAAAATGCGCGTTTTGACATAATCGTCAGCAATCCACCGTATATTGCAGCCAGTGACAAGCATCTCTGCGAAGGTGATGTGCGTTTTGAACCGCGCAGCGCATTGGTGGCTGATGAGGAAGGTTTTGCGGATTTGTTTTTTATTGCGCACACAGCAAAAAAATATCTTGCTGAAAATGCTGTGCTGTTGTTGGAGCATGGATTTGAGCAGGGCGAGCACTTGCGAAATTATTTGTCGCAGTGTGGTTATGTCGCTGTAAAAACGGAAAATGATTACAACAACAATGCACGCGTGACATGGGGTGTGTGGTCGCGAGGAATGTCGCATGAATGATCAACAGTTGTTGCGCTATAGCCGCCATATTGCTTTGCAAGGTTTTGATATTGAAGGACAGGAACGCGTTAATCAGTCGAGTGTGTTGATCGTCGGTGCGGGCGGATTAGGTTGTCCGGCGGCGATGTACTTAGCTGCTAGCGGTGTGGGGAAAATCATTTTAGTTGATGACGATGTCGTGGAGCTGAGTAATTTGCAGCGACAAATTGCTCATGGCAATGCGGATATTGGTAAAACAAAGGTGGCATCTTTAGCGGAATCACTGCGCGCGTTAAATACAGAAATGATTGTTGAAGAAAAATGCCTGCGTCTGGCGGGCGATGTATTAACTGAACAAGTTGCCGCCGTCGATGTGGTGTTGGATTGCTCCGATAATTTCACCACGCGTTTAGCAATCAATCGCGCCTGTGTTGCGCATAAAAAACCCTTGGTATCGGGTGCTGCTATTCGTGGTGAAGGGCAAGTATCAGTCTTTAATTTCAGCGCAGAAAGCCCGTGCTATGCCTGCCTCTATGGTGAGCAAGATGCGCAAGAAAATCTCTCGTGCAGTGATAGCGGTGTGTTGTCGCCTTTGGTGGGGATTGTCGGTGCGATGCAGGCGGCAGAAGCTTTGAAAATAATCGCTGGCTATGGCGAGCCTTTAGATGGTCGCGTGCTGTTATTAGATGCAACAAGTATGCAAGTTCGTACGATGGTGCTGAAAAAAGATTTAGCGTGTTCGGTTTGCGGAGATGGCGCGTAGCTAGCTGCACACGCTTCTTCCTCCATCCACTTTAATAATTTGTCCTGTGATATACGGCGCATCGCGCAATAAAAACAAAACAGTTTTTGCAATATCCAGCGCTTCGCCTGTGCGATGTAGTGGAATTTTCTCTAGTATTTTTTCTTGTGCTGTCTCGTGTTCTTGCGTCGCATCTTTTGGCCACAGAATTGCGCCTGGTGCGATGCCATTGACGCGAACCTGTGGAGCCAATTCACAGGCGAGTGATTTTGTTAGCATCACATTGCCCGCCTTGGCCATGCAGTACACGGTGTGCTGTGCTAGTGGTGTTTCTGCATAAATGTCGGCGATGTTGATAATGCAGCCGAATTGTTTTTTTAGATGATCGGACAAGGCCTGCGCTAAAAAAAATGGCGCTTTCATATTGCTGTCTATCAATGCATCCCAATCGGTTTCTGTGGTTTTCCTGATTGGTGTAGGAAAAAATGAAGAAGCGTTATTGATCAGCGCGTCGATATGACCCCATGCAGCAACAGATTGTTTCGCTAATGACAGAATGGCGCTGTGATTCTGCAAGTCAGCGGCAATACAAATAGCGGAATCAGCTCGTTGCGTATTGAGATTGTGTGTCAATATTTCTGCTGATTTTTGCGAATGACGATAATGGATAATGATGTTGTAGCCGGAATCATGTAACTGCTCTGCGATAACCGCGCCAATTCTTTGTGCGCAGCCCGTTATCAGTGCAACAGGTGGTGTAGCGTTAGTGAGATTCATGTTGTTCCTGATTGGGTTGTGCAATAGCTTTTAAGGCATGGATACGCAAGCGTCGCAACTCTTCGCCAAAGGCTTTGCCAGAAAAAATTTCGCTATCAATATCTTTGCCGGTGATCGCATTGCACAGCGCATAGGCGTCGCGCAAAAATGCTGTTGGTAAATACGAGCAATTTTCAAATCCAGTGCGACCGCGTGCATCAGCTTCGCAGGCCATCAAGAAAGGTTCCAGCCTTTGTGGTCGACGGAATACATCTAAATTTTCAAATAATTCCAGAATGGTCGCTGCGCGCAGTGTGAGTGCTCGATGGCAGTGTGTGTGATACACCGCGGTTAGCACAGCAAGATCACGATACTCGGTAGGCACGCCCAAGCGTTCGCACAAAGCGATGACCAAGGGTTTACTTTTTGCTTCATGACCAATATGGCGAGGTAAAACGGACGCAGGTGTCAGTGCTTTGCCTAAGTCATGACACAGTGCTGCAAAGCGCGCGACAGTGTTGTCAGTGAGTTTTGCACACTGCTCGACAACCATCAGCGTGTGCACACCTGTATCAATTTCTGGGTGATGCTGTGGCGGTTGCGGCACGCCAAACAAGGCATCCACTTCGGGGAAAATAACAGCCAGTGCGCCGCATTGTTGCAAGACAGAAAAAAATATTTGCGGATTTTTTTCGCCCAGTGCGCGCTCGCATTCACGCCAGACGCGCTCTGGCGTTAAAGCACCCACTTCGCCTGCGGCTACCATCTCGCGCATCAGCATTAGCGTTTCTTCGGCGATGTGAAAACCTAAATGATGGAAGCGTGCAGAAAAACGCGCCAAGCGCAAAATGCGAACAGGATCCTCTGCAAAAGCGGGCGATACATGGCGTAGAATTTTTTTCTGCAAATCGTGCTGTCCATTGTGAGGATCAACAAGATTGCCTTGCTCATCTTTTGCGATTGCATTGATGGTTAAGTCGCGGCGATATAAATCCTCTTCCAGTGTAACGCCGGTATCGGTATGAAAAACAAAACCGTGATAACCGCGCGCTGTTTTTCTTTCTGTGCGCGCCAATGCGTATTCTTCAGCGGTTTCCGGGTGTAAAAAAACGGGAAAATCTTTACCTACCGGTTTGTAATCAAGTTCTAGCATTTGTTCCGGTGTTGCACCAGTCACTACCCAATCGCGCTCGTGTACAGGAATGCCGAGCAGCTGATCGCGTACGGCACCGCCAACCAAATAGATTTTTATACCGTTGCTTTGTGCTGGCATTTAGCACTCAGTTGCGATAGCTGTCGTAGGGCGGATAGGAATAGCCTTCATTGGTAGGAACGACACGGCTGCCGCGTGAGTTCTCCATCAATTTTACGCGTTGCCCTACGCCAAACTGCTGTTCGTTTATTGGCACGGCAATGGCAACGGTGCGACCACTATCAAGTTGAATAATCAATTCGCAGCCGTCCGTTGCTGTCATGCCTTGTTGCGTCGCGCTGCCCACTAACCCACCGACGAGAATGCCAATCATCGTGCCTAAGCCTTTATCCCAGCGCCCCGATACTGCATTGCCCGCTACGCCGCCAATCACTGCGCCTGTTACTGCTCCAACGCCGTTGCTGTAACCGCGTAAGTTGACGCGGCGCATTTCGCGCACCGTACCGTACTCCACATTCATGGACTGGTTGGTTTCGTAGCGCGAATAGCTTTCTTCATCGCGTTGAGCGCAACCAGCTGTTACCCCTATTAAGCTGAAAGCCAGTGCAATGCTAAGAAATGTTTTCATGGTGTAGTCCTCGTGGATACTCAGCATCAAACAACGACCGTGATGGGAAGTCAAACGCGTGTAAACCTAGGTAAAAACTTTGATAATGCGGCGCAGTGACCAAGGGCGGAAAGATATGACGGAAGCAATTTTAGTAACGGGTGGCGCTGGTTATATCGGCAGCCATGCCTGCGTGGCACTGTTGAATGCAGGCTTTTCTGTGGTGGTACTGGACAATTTTTGCAACAGCCATCCCGTCGCATTGGAGCGTGTTGAAAAAATTACCGGTCGCGCACTGGTGACTTATCGCGGTGATATGCGTGATCGCGCATTATTGAATCAAATTTTTATACAGCACACGATCAGTGCGGTAATGCATTTTGCGGGATTGAAAGCGGTGGGCGAATCGTGCAGTGAGCCATTGCGCTACTACGAAAACAATATCAGTGGCACGCTGGTGTTATTGCAGGCGATGCAGGCGCATGCCGTCCACCGTTTGATTTTCAGTTCATCCGCTACCGTGTATAGCGCAAACAGCACAATGCCTTTGGACGAAACAGCCGCGCTGGGCGCGTGCAATCCTTACGGTCAAACTAAACAAATGACCGAACAAATTTTGTGCGATGTTTGTGCGGCGGCTGCGTGGCAAGTGGCGTTGTTGCGCTATTTCAATCCCGTCGGCGCGCATGCAAGCGGTTTGATTGGCGAAGATCCTGCGGGCATCCCGAATAATTTGTTGCCGTACATTGCGCAAGTGGCGGCTGGTGTGCGCGCGGAGTTGCCCGTGTTTGGTGACGACTACGCAACGCCTGATGGCACCGGCGTGCGCGATTATATTCATGTGGAAGACTTAGTAGCGGGGCATCTCGCTGCCTTGCGTTTACTGTTATCAAAACCAGAAGCGCAATCATTTTGTCGCGCGTACAACTTAGGCACAGGGCAAGGTTACAGCGTGCTGGAAATGGTAAAAACCTTCGAGCGCATCAGCGGAAAACCCGTGCCGTATCGCGTCATGCCGCGCCGCGATGGTGATGTGGCTGAGTGTTGGGCGGATGCCAGCCGTGCACGCGAAGAATTGCAGTGGGTGGCAGAAAAAAGTCTTGAAACAATGCTGGCGGATAGTTGGCGATGGCAGTTGAATAATCCGCAGGGGTATCGCGGTTGATGAAATATGCGGTGGTTACCGTGCGTTGTACACCACCATGGTTTTGCCTTTCGCGCTAATTAGATTTTGTTCTTCTAATGTTTTAAGTACACGCCCGACCATTTCGCGTGAGCAGCCGACGATGCGTCCAATTTCTTGTCGCGTGATACGAATTTGCATGCCGTTGGGATGTGTCACTGCGTCGGGTTCTTTGCATAAATCCAGCAGTGTGCGTGCGACGCGGCCGGTGACATCCATAAATGCCAAATCGCCAACTTTGCGTGTGGTGGAGCGCAAACGGTGTGCTAATTGTTTGCCCATAGCGAGCAAAATTTCTGGATGGTTGTCGCTGATTTCGTGAAATTTGGTGTAACTGATTTCGCCAACTTCGCAGGCATTTTTTGCGCGCACCCACGCACTGCGCGGATTGTTTTCATCGTCGAACAAACCCATCTCACCAAAAAAATCACCGGCATTGAGATAGGCGACAATCATTTCGCGGCCGTCGGCATCTTCAATCAAAACTGTGACGGAACCACTGATGATGTAGTACAGCGCATCGCTGGTATCGCCTGCATAAATAATGGTGCTTTTGGCGGGATAGCGGCGGCGATGGCAATGCTCGAGAAACTTATCGACATTATGAATTTTGGGTGTGAGCGAAACGGAAACCAAAGCGGCCTCTCCTTTTTCTTTTTATGAACGCCGTGCTTTGTAGCAGGGGGTTTGTGATAATGGGCATGAAAACAAAACCTTGAGTGATTAGCAACGATGAAATCGACAGTGAGATGGGTGGGCGAGGCGATGTTTCTCGCGGAATCAAGCAGTGGGCATTGCGTGTTGATGGACGGCCCACCGGATCACGGTGGCCGCAATTTGGGTCCGCGCCCGATGGAAATGTTGCTGATGGGTATGGGCGGCTGCGCTTCGTTTGATGTGGTTAGCATTCTGCAGAAGTCGCGCCAAGCAGTGACGAACTGTGTCGCGCAATTGGAGGCCGAGCGCGCGGATGAGATTCCCGCCGTATTCACGCGCATCCATATTCATTTCGTCGTCAGCGGCAAGCAGTTGAAGGACGCGCAGGTCAAACGCGCAGTGGATTTGTCGGCCGAGAAGTACTGCTCCGCCTCGCTGATGTTCAGTCGCGCTGGCGCGACGGTCACGCATAGCTACGAAATCGCGTCAGAAGCGTGAACGGAAGCGGTTTACGGGTTTACATTGCGCCCTCCATAGGGCTAGAATTCGCGCCCCGCCTAAGAGCGGGCTGTTAATTATTATCGGAAGAACACATGCCTTCAGTACGTTTGAAAGAAAACGAGCCATTTGATGTTGCACTGCGCCGCTTCAAGCGCTCTTGCGAAAAAGCGGGTGTATTGGCGGAAGTCCGCCGCCGCGAGTTCTATGAGAAGCCCACTTCAGTGCGCAAACGCAAAGCTGCTGCGGCAGTTAAGCGTCACCTGAAAAAGCTGTCTCGCGAAAACCGCCGTCAGCAACGCCTGTACTGATTGCTCCGCCCAGTTTCGCTGGGCATTTCAGCACTTATTTAAAAAACCACGCGTGAAGCTCATGCGTGGTTTTTTGCGTTTGCAGTATTATGGAAAGTCCTACGAAAGGATGAAAACCATCGCGGTATGGCCGGCTTAATTCCTCAATCTTTTATCGATGATTTGCTCGATCGCGCCGACATCGTCGAAGTGATAGATCGCCGCGTGCGCCTGAAAAAAAGCGGCCGCAATTACATGGCCTGCTGCCCCTTTCACGATGAAAAGACGCCCTCGTTTAGCGTCAATCAAGAAAAACAGTTCTATCACTGCTTCGGTTGTGGCGCGAGCGGCAATGCCATTGGCTTTTTGATGGCATTTGAAAACTTGGATTTTCCGCGCGCTGTGGAGAGCTTGGCGCAACTGCAAGGCGTGGAAGTGCCGCGCGAGCAACTCTCTGAGCAGGAACAGAAAACCCAGCGCGTGCAGCAAGATCTGTGTGCGCTGCTGGAGCAGGCGGCGGCATATTTTCAGCGGCAGTTGCAGCAGCACCCGCAAGCGGACAAAGCGCGTGCGTATTTACAGCAGCGCGGTTTGAGCGAGGCGGTGATACAGCAGTACGGCATCGGCTACGCGCCCCCAGGCTGGGACAATCTCATGCAGCATTTGCTGAGCGCGGGTTGGCAGGAGTCGCTGCTGTTGGAGAGCGGCATGCTGGTTGATCGCGACGACACCGGCAAACGTTATGACCGCTTTCGTGATCGTGTGATGTTCCCTATTCGTGATTTGCGCGGCCGCGTGATCGCTTTCGGCGGTCGTGTGCTGACCGACGAAAAGCCCAAGTACCTGAACTCGCCGGAAACGCCGGTGTTTTCCAAGGGGCGCGAGCTGTACGGGCTGCACGAAGCCAGCCGCAGCAAGAGTACTTTGGCGCGCCTCGTGGTTGTTGAAGGCTATATGGATGCAGTGGCGCTGGCGCAGTTCGGGCTGGCTGGTGCGGTGGCCACGCTGGGTACGGCGGCAGGCACCGCGCACTTGGAGAAAGCCTTCCGCTACGCCAATGAAGTGGTGTTTTGTTTCGATGGCGATGAAGCCGGTCGCCGCGCCGCTGTGCGCGCGCTGGATGTGTCTCTGCCTGCCCTGCGCGAGCAGCGCCAAGTGCGATTTTTATTTCTGGGTGACGGCGACGACCCCGACAGCTATGTGCGTCGCAGTGGTTTGGACGCGTTTACCGCGCTGTTAGAAAAAGCACTGCCGCTGTCGGAATATCTGTTTGAGCAAGCTAGCCTTGGTTTGCAGATGGATGCTGCCGAAGGGCGTGCCGCCTTGGCCAGCCGTGTGGCTCCGCAGTTGCAACGCCTGCCGGATGGTCCCTTCCGCCAGCAGATGTTTGTCGATTTATCGCTGCGTACACAGTTAGATATCGCTTACTTACAACGCTTGGTGGGCGAGCGTGTCAGTGTGTCGCAATCCGAAGCAGCAGATGCCGCGCACTCGCTATTGCCGCAAACTGAACGCTCTGCTAGCCCACAAAAAATCATGCCGAAAGCTGCCGATACGCGGCGCATCGCGCTCAGCCTGCTGGAATCGATTCTGCATTTGCTGTTGCACTACCCGCATCTGCATCAACAGCTGTTGCCGGCGTTGTCGCGTCTACAGCAGGGTGAGCCGAGTGGTGATTTGCTGACTTTGTTGCGCTTGCTGAACTTGATGCAGGAGCATCCGCACGCCAGTCGCAGTCGCTTATTGGGGCTGTGGCATGGTCAATACGGCAGCGAAAGTGGCGCGCATTTGTACGAGTTGGCGAATCGCGAAAAACTGGTGGATAACGAATTGCTGGCGGCAGAGCAACTGCAGGCTGCGTTAGAGCGCTTGCTGCTACGCATTGAGCAAGAGAATCCATTGCTGCATTTGATCGAGCAATCGCGCGTGCGCGAGCTGACGGAACTGGAAAAGCACGATTTACAGCGCTTACTGCGGGAAAAGCACAGCCGTTGAATACGGGAATCGTCTTGCAATCTAGAGATATGCCCCCACCATCCGGTATAATCCGCGCCCTTTAACGCCTTGAAAACACAGATTGGATCGCCTCATGTCCGAGATCGTCAAACAGCAACAGTCCCGCCTGAAAGACCTGATTGCCCGTGGTAAAGAGCAGGGCTACCTGACTTATGCCGAAGTCAATGACCACTTGCCAGAAGATCTTGCGGATGAGGAGCAGGTCGAAAATATAGTTCAAATGATCAACGATATGGGCATTCGTGTTTTTGAAAATGTGCCCGATGCAGAAGCGTTGTTGATGGCAGACGGTGAAGCAGCAATCGATGAAGCCGCTGCCGCAGAGGCCGCTGCTGCATTAGCTGCCGTAGAAAGTGAAGTGGGTCGCACCACCGATCCTGTGCGTATGTACATGCGCGAAATGGGCACGGTGGATTTGCTGACGCGTGAAGGTGAAATTGTTATCGCCAAACGCATTGAGGAAGGTATTCGCGAAATGATGGCGGCACTGTCTTATGTGCCGGGTTCTGTCGAAGCGATCTTGCAAGAATACGCGATGGTCGCAACAGAAGAGCGAAAACTCAGCGACATCATTACTGGCTATTTGGATCCGATGGAAACAATGCCTGTTGCGCCGGGCGCAGCGGTGAATAACGATCAAGAATTACCTGAGCCGGGCGCAAAAAAAGCAAAAGCCAATGGCAAAGATGAAGAAGATGATGATGATGATAGTGGTGATGATGAAGCTGAAGTTGATACAGGTCCTGACCCAGAAGAAGCAAAAATTCGTTTTGGTAAATTGAAAAAGCAGTTTGATAAAGCACAAAAGGCTTTGAGTAAACACGGTCGCGATAGCAAGCAAGCTGGCAAAGAAATGGAAGCGCTGGCAGAAGTGTTTAAATTTCTTAAACTGACGCCGCGTCAGTTTGATCCTATTTTGAAAAACTCTCGTGATGTGTTGGCGCAAATTCGTGCAGAAGAGCGCGCAATTATGACGCTGTGTGTTCGTCGCGGCGGCATGGATCGTAAACATTTTATTGAAGCGTTTCCTGGCAACGAAACCAATGAGAAATGGCTCACTGCGCAAATGCGCCTCAAGAAAAATCAAAGCAATGCTGATCGTTTAGAAAATATCAAACCAGATGTACAACGCAGCCAGAGAAAACTGCTGCAAATCGAAACGCGCATGGATATGCCGTTGGCAACATTGAAAGAAATCAATCGCCGCCTGTCGCTCGGTGAAGCGCGTATGCGTCGTGCCAAACGCGAAATGGTGGAAGCTAACTTGCGTTTGGTAATTTCTATCGCCAAAAAATACACCAACCGTGGTTTGCAATTCTTGGATTTGATTCAAGAGGGCAATATCGGTCTGATGAAAGCGGTGGATAAGTTTGAGTACCGTCGCGGTTATAAATTTTCCACTTACGCAACATGGTGGATTCGTCAGGCGATTACGCGTTCGATTGCTGATCAGGCGCGCACCATTCGCATCCCCGTACACATGATTGAAACCATCAACAAACTGAACCGCATTTCGCGTCAAATGGTGCAAGAAATGGGTCGCGAACCCACGCCGGAAGAACTGGGCGAACGCATGGAAATGCCAGAAGACAAAGTGCGTAAAGTGTTAAAAATTGCCAAAGAACCGATCTCCATGGAAACCCCTGTGGGTGACGATGAAGATTCACATTTGGGTGATTTTATTGAAGACACGACGATTCAATCGCCGATTGAAGCAGCAACAACGGAAGGTTTGAGCGAAGCAACGCGTGAAGTGTTGTCCTCACTCACCGCGCGCGAAGCGAAAGTGTTGCGTATGCGTTTTGGTATCGACATGAATACCGATCACACGCTGGAAGAAGTGGGCAAACAATTTGATGTCACGCGTGAGCGCATTCGTCAAATCGAAGCGAAAGCTTTGCGTAAATTGCGTCACCCCACACGCTCCGATTATCTGCGCGGTTTTCTCGACGAATAATTCGCACACTCTTTGGGCCTATAGCTCAGTTGGTCAGAGCAGTCGACTCATAATCGATTGGTCGTAGGTTCAAGTCCTACTGGGCCCACCAAAAATAAAAAATCCAGCATTGCTGGATTTTTTATTTTTTGCTATGAAAAAAGATCAGCTTGCTAATGCTTGCTCCACCGAAGCCAGCTTCACGCAAGTGGTGAAAATCGCCATGCACAAATCTACTTCGTCCAATTTAGGGAAGCTGGGTGCAAGGCGGATGTTGCGGTTTTCTGGATCTTTGCCGTAAGGGAAAGTGGCACCTGCAGGTGTGAGTTTTACACCTGCTTCGGCAGCGAGTTTTACTACGGTGGTCGCAAGTCCAGCACGAGTATTGAACGACACAAAATAGCCGCCGACAGGTGCTGTCCATTCGCCGAGATCACTGCCAGCAAACGCGGTTTGCAAATGTTGCAGTACGCAATCAAAGCGCGGCTTCAAAATCGCGGCGTGTTTTTTCATGTGTTGTTGCACAGCGGGTGCGTCCGCTAAAAACGCAAGATGGCGCGCTTGATTGACTTTGTCGGGGCCGATGGTGGCGATGCCGAGCTGTTTGCAGAACACCGCCAAGTTTTCTTTGGATGCGCCCATAAACGCCACGCCAGCGCCGGCATGGGTGATTTTTGAGGTGGAAGTAAATTGCAACACACTGTGTTCGGTGCCGTGTGCGCGGCAGCGTTCCATGATGTTGGCGAGTGCGGGTGCATTGTCAGCTAAATCGTGCACCACATAGGCGTTATCCCAGAACACGCGGAAATTAGCGGCGGCAATTTTGCCGAGCGCGGCGATGCGATCGACCGTTTCCGCGCTGTAAACACAGCCGGTCGGGTTGCTGTATTTTGGTACGCACCACATACCTTTGATGGAGGCATCGGCTTTGATCAAAGCTTCCACTTGATCCATGTCGGGGCCATTGTCGGTCAAGCGCACGGAGATCATTTCGATGCCGAGCTGCTCGCAAATCGCAAAGTGACGGTCGTAGCCGGGCGATGGGCAGAGAAACTTCACGCTGGCTTCGTTGCGCCATGCGCTTTTGCCATCAGGGCCCAGCATCCACGCGTACTGCATGGCTTGGTACATCATGGTGAGGCTGCTGTTGCCGCCCGCGATTACTTCGGCAGGATCGAGGCCGAGCAGCGCTGCGCCCAATTTGCGCGCCGAAGGTAAGCCTTCTAAGCCGCCGTAATTGCGCAGGTCGGTGTTGTCGAGTGTGTAGTTGCTGTGCAGGTTGCCGTCCAGTGCATCAGACAGCGCCAATTGTTCGGCAGAGGGTTTGCCGCGCGTCAAATCCAGTGACAGCTTGCGTTGCTGATAATCGGCATACTGCGCACGCAGTTCCTTGTGCCAGTTTTCCAATTGTTCACGGGAAGCTTGTTGGATTTGCACGGAATCACCCTCGAGAAAAAGCGCGCAATTATAGGCATAAGCGCGCGTTAACCGAAGAGTTTCAAATCAAAAAGGTTTTAAGACGGCGAGCAAAATGATGGCAATGAGAGCGATGACCGGCAACTCGTTGAACACGCGAAAAAACACATGGCTGCGGGTATTGGTATCCGCAGCAAATTGGCGCAAAAAATGCCCACAAGCCCAGTGGTACGCAATCAACAACAGCACCAAAGCCAGCTTTACTTTGATCCAACCCATGCTGAGCAGCGCGGGGTTCAGATGCAGCATCCATAGCCCCAAAATAACCGTGGCAATTGCTGCCGGCGTCATGATGCCGCGATACAGTTTGCGCTCCATGATTTTGAAGCGCTCGCGGCTGATCGCGTCATCGCTCATCGCGTGATAGACAAATAAGCGCGGCAGATAAAACAGCGCAGCAAACCAGCAGATCACAGCAATCAGATGGAAGGCTTTTAGCCATAAAAACAGCATGATATTTCTGCATCCTGAAGTGGGAATCGTTAAAATGATAACGGATTCAAAAGCAGTGCAGGTGTCATCGTGATTAAAGTCGGCATAGTGGGCGGCACGGGTTATACCGGTGCGGAGTTGTTGCGTTTGTTGGCGCAGCACCCGCAGACGGTCGTGCAGGTAATTACTTCGCGTGGCGAAGCGGGTATGCCGGTGTCGCAGTTGTTTCCCAATTTGCGCGGTCGTTTTGATCTGGCGTTTTCTGCGCCGGACATTAAGCAGCTCGCTGCCTGCGATGTGGTGTTTTTTGCCACCCCGCACGGCGTAGCGCAGGCCATGATGGCTGAACTGATGCAGACCGGCACGCGCGTGATCGACCTCTCAGCGGATTTTCGGATTCGCGATATTGCAGTGTGGGAAAAATGGTACGGTCAAAAGCACGCTTGTCCTGAGCTGGTGCAAGAGGCGGTGTACGGTTTGGCGGAAGTGAATCGCGAGGCGATACGCAACGCGCGTTTAGTGGCTTGTGCGGGCTGCTATCCCACCGTGATCCAACTGGGTTTGCTGCCGCTGTTGGAAGCCAAACTCGTGAAGCCGGATAGCTTGATCGCCAATGCAGTGTCGGGTGTGTCGGGCGCAGGACGGCAAGCCAAGGTGGATATGTTGTTCTCGGAGCTAAGCGGTAGTTTCAAAGCTTACGCCAGCGCGGGGCATAGGCATCTGCCAGAAATTGAGCAGGGTATCCACGCGCTGCAATCGGCGGGTGAACAGCCTTTCGAGCTGACTTTCGTACCGCATTTGGTACCGATGGTGCGCGGCATGCACGCGACGATTTACGCGGATTTGCTCGACGATTCGGTCGATCTGCAACAGCTTTATGAGCAGCGTTATGCAGACGAGTATTTTGTCGATGTGCTGCCCGCCGGTTCGCATCCAGAAACGCGCACGGTGAAAGGCGCGAACACTTGCCGCATTGCGGTTACCAAGCCGCAAGGGCGTAAACGCGCTGTGATCATGGCGGTGATCGACAATTTGACCAAGGGCGCGTCCGGTCAGGGCGTGCAAATCATGAATATCATGCACGGTCTGCCGGAGCAGACGGGCTTGGAAAATCTGGCGTTGATTCCCTAAGGGTTGACCCCATAAACAGGGTATTGAGGAGCTAAACCATGAGTGCCGAAGCATTAGCTGCAGAAGAAATCAGTGTCACTGCTAGCGCCGCCAATAAAGTGCGCCGTTTGGTGGATGAAGAAGCCAATCCCGATTTGAAGTTGCGCGTGTTCGTGACGGGCGGTGGCTGTTCCGGCTTTCAGTACGGTTTCACTTTCGATGAGATCGCTGCCGAGGATGATGCTTTTATCGAGAAAGATGGCATCACCGTGTTGGTTGATCCGCTAAGTTATCAGTATTTGGCCGGCGCAGAAGTGGATTACGAGGAGGGTTTGCAGGGATCGAAGTTTGTGATTCGCAATCCAAACGCACAAACCACCTGTGGCTGCGGCTCGTCCTTTTCCATTTAGCAGGCGCTTTGCACCCACCAGCGGTCATTTTCTTACGGTGGGGTAGCTTGCCCTGACAGGGAGGCTATGCCAAGGTTTCCTTCTCCCTCACAATTTGGAATACCCATGCCCTTGTCCTTGGCATCGCAATTGATGTTGATTGCTGTGATCGGCTTTCTCTGCCAATGGCTGTCATGGCGTATCAAGATTCCCGCTATTTTGCCGTTACTGCTGTGTGGCATTGCTCTAGGCCCCGTTTTTCATGTGATCGATCCCAAAGTGGTTTTTGGTGACATGCTCTTGCCTGGTGTTTCCATTGCCGTTGCCATTGTGCTGTTCGAAGGCTCGATGACATTGAAGTTGAGCGAGTTGCGCGGGCTTGCCGGTCCGGTGAGGCGACTGGTAACCATTGGAGCCCTTGTGACTTGGTCAACCATGACGGCGGTCACTTACTGGTTAACGGACCTGTCACTGGAGCTGGCGCTATTGTTCGGAGCGTTGGTTACGGTGACAGGCCCCACCGTCATTGTGCCGCTGTTGCGTAGTGTCAGGCCGATCGCCAGTGTGGCTCGCATATTGCGTTGGGAGGGTATCGTTATTGATCCCTTGGGTGCGCTATTTGCGGTACTGGCTTATGAACTGGTGGTTGCCACGGGTTCAGATACGGTGTTGTCGCATGTGGCGTGGCTATTTGCCTATACCAGTGGTTTTGGTGCTCTGCTCGGTTTCGTTATGGCCCACTTTATGGGTCAAGTGCTAAAGCGTCACTGGCTACCTGAGTATTTGCGCAGTTTCATGGTGCTGTCGGTTGTGGTAGGGCAGTTTGTGTTGGCCAATAATCTGATCGAAGAATCTGGGCTGATGGCGGTTACTGTCTGCGGTATCACGCTAACCAATCTTAAGCAGGTAGACACCAGCGATATTCTGCATTTCAAGGAAAACCTCACCATTTTATTGATTTCAGCGCTTTTTTTGATATTGGCTTCCCAGTTGCAGTTGGAGCAGCTCAGCCAGTTGGGCGCTACGGCCTTGCTGATTCTGCTAGCGGCACAGTTTGTTGCTCGCCCCTTGTGTGTACTTGCCAGCACTTGGAAGAGCAATTTGAATTGGCGAGAAAGCATTACTGTCTTGGGTCGCGCCGCGCGGCATCGTGGCCGCTTCTGTGTCAGCGCTCTTTGCTGACCGCCTTGCCAGCCATCATGTGGCGGGTGGTGACCAGATGGTACCGCTGACATTCATGATCATCATCGGCACGGTTGCGCTGCAAAGTCTCACGGCCCGTCCGATGGCGCGTCTATTGAAGGTGGCGGAGCCTGATCCCAATGAGCTGTTGATCATTGGCGCTAACCCCATTGCACGAGCATTGGGAGAAATACTGCTCAAGAATGGCTTTTCTCCTACGCTGGTGGACTCCGATTGGGACAACATCAAAGCGGCGCGCATGGTCGGACTGAACACTTTTTACGGTCATCCGGTTTCTAAGTATGCCGACCAAGAGCTGGATCTGGTGGGCATTGGCCGCATGCTCGGCCTGAGTCGCCATCGCGAATTAAACACCGTGGCCGCCATGCGTTATCGTATGGAATTTGGCGAGCAGAACATCTACACCTTGGCCGATCCCGAAGGTACCAAGGAAAAGCATACTGCCGCCTCTCGCCACAAAGGGCAATTTCTGTTTGCTGATGACATGACTTTCGCTCGCCTGTCCGCCCTTGTAGCGCAAGGCGCTGAGTTTCGCACGACTAAGCTAACCGAAGAATTTAGTTTTGATGCGTACCTACATACACCAGAGCGTTGTGTTTGGCCCTTGTTTGCCATGGATACCAATAATCGCCTGCACATTTTTAGCAGCCACAGTCAGCTTTTGCCTCAAGCAGGCTGGTCGATTATCGGCTTAGTCAAAGAAGCATCGATCAAAGAAGCACAAACCAATACGGGGCAAGCTGCCTAGCTGGCCAAGTACACACCGCCCAAGATACATGGGCGACTGGCACCGGTAACGGAGGGCGCATTGCCTGCTTTGCGCTCCAATCTTTGCTTCGCCAACCAGGCAAAGGCCATCGCCTCGAGCCAGTCGGCCGAGATACCGAAGTCGCTCGTGCTGCCAATAATCGATTGTGGCAACAGCGAGGCGATGCGCTCGCGCAGATAAGTGTTGTGGCTGCCGCCGCCGCAGAGCAGCACGCGATCAATCGGGGCAGGAAGCTGAGCGATGGCATCGCCAATACTGCGAGCAGTGAATTCCAGCAGCGTGCGCTGAACATCTTCTGCTTTGATTTCACCGATCTCCGTTAGCTGCGCTTCCAGCCAAGCGAGATGGAACATTTCGCGCCCCGTGCTTTTGGGTGCGGGCAAAGAAAAATAGGGGTGGCTGAGCAATTGCTGGAGCAGCGCCTCGAGGCATTGGCCGGATCGCGCCCAGCTGCCCTCGGCATCGTGTGCAAGACTTTTGTGTTTTTGTATCCAGCTATCCATCAACACATTGCCTGGGCCGGTATCAAATCCACTGACAGAAAAGTTTTGTGCAAGCAGCGTAATATTCGCCATACCGCCGATATTTACAATCACGCGATTTTCATTTTCGCTGCGCAAAACAGCATCGTGAAAAGCCGGAACCAGTGGCGCACCTTGGCCGCCTGCCGCAATATCCATGCGCCGAAAATCAGCAACGGTTGTGATGCCTGTACGAAAGGCAATGGTGTTGGGATCGCCAATTTGTAAACTAAAAGGTGATGAGTGATAAGGATGATGGCGCACGGTCTGACCGTGGCTGCCAATGGCGCGCACTTGCTCAGTTTTTATGTTGGTTTTTTTTAAAACAGTGAGTGCCGCTTCGGCAAATAATTCACCGAGCTCCACATCCAATGCGCCCATGCGATTGATTTCATCATCGCTAGGTTGGCACAGTTGGGCGATACGAAAACGCAGAGAATCTGGGATTGCCAAATTCTCTGCGTGTATCAAGCGTGGTGATTTTTCGTTGGTCAAATCGACCAAAGCAACATCAATGGCATCCAAACTGGTGCCAGACATCAAACCGATATAGATATCAGTTGATGTCGAAATCACTGACGAATAGTGCCAGTGTTATTTGCGGCAAGATTTTGTGTAGGCTGAGTTGCTGTAGTAGCCAGCTGTTTCATTTGCGTCATCAATGAGGTGATCTTTTTCTCAAAATCAGCTTTTTCAGATTTTGACAAAGGCTCAGCCATCGCAACGTTCATGTTGGCGAGAGGGTTAACTGCCGCACCATTCACATGGAACTCATAATGCAAGTGAGGGCCAGTCGCTAAACCTGTTTTGCCAACGGCGCCAATTACTTGTCCTTGAGAAACGCGCTGACCATTTTTTACGCCAATTTTGCTCATGTGGCCGTACAGCGTGGTGTAAACGCCACCGTGCTGAATCATGACGACATTGCCAAAACCATTGCGTACACCGGCGAAAACAACCTTACCATCACCTGCTGCTTTAATGGGTGTGCCGGTCGGTGCGGAGTAATCGATACCTTTGTGCGCGCGAATTTTATGCAGAATGGGGTGATAGCGACCTGAACTGAAATAAGAGGATACGCGAACAAAATCGACAGGTGTACGCAAAAACTGTTTACGCATGATGTTGCCATCTGGCGTGTAGTAACTGGTCGAGCCATTTTTGTTGGTGTATTGAATGGCGCGATAAGTTTTACCTTGATTGGTAAATTCGGCGGCAATAATGTTGCCGTGACCGATAGACTTTCCATCCAAGTACAAATCTTCATACATCACAGAAAAGCTGTCGCCTGTTTGGATTTCTTGTAGGAAATCGATGTCGTAGGCAAAAATATCAGCCAGCTTTAATGTCATCTTGTCATTCAGGCCAGCTTTTTGTCCGGCCATAAAGAGTGAACTATCGATAACGCCGTGTGCGTAGCTGTAGCGTACTTCGGGTACCAAAGTAACGCGCTCGCTTTGATAAGAATCGCCTACGCGTTTAATTGTCAAGCTTTCCAGTTTGCTTTGGTGCAAACGCAACTCTTGCGCTTTGCCATCCTTCATTAATACATCGAGTTGATCATCTAAATTTAACGACGCCAATTTTTTTGCGTCTTTGCTGCTATTGGTGATGCTGTGAATTTCATTCACAGACAAACCGGCTTTTTGTAACAAGCTGGAGAGCGTATCCCCTTTGCGCACGGTTAAATGCAGCCACGGATCCGTTTCAATAATGGGAGCAACACTAATTTCTTCCATTGGCGCAACGGCTGCCGCTGTAGGAATTTCAGGCGTTACTTTTGTTGGTGCAACAATGTCAGGCAACAGGCCTTCTTCTTGTGCACGATAAGCAACAACGCTGTCGGGAAGAATGACGAGCGTTGTAGCAATGAGGAGAGAAATACTGCACGCGGCAATTAAATGATGGCGCGGAAAATGACGCGTCCAAACACTGCCAGTATTGTGATTTTCTTTAAATAACATAGTTTTTGTATGGGTATTTTTGGGTAAAAGAGGCCGATTTTAGGCGCGCCTGAGCTGTTATGGCAACCCATAATTGTGGTCGGGTATTCAAAGGCTGATTCTTCGCCTTGGTATTTATTGAGCATTTCGGTAGTGTGTGCACCCTTGCTAAATAGGCGATAGAGGATGGGTGTTGTGGCGGTAAAAGACCTGATTTCGGATCTGCAGGAGAGAGGCTTGGTCAACCAGATAGCCGGCGAGGATGCGCTGGTCGAGCATTTGATGGCAGGTGCTCGTACGGTCTACTGCGGCTTTGACCCCACGGCGGATAGCTTACATATCGGCAGCCTCGTGCCTTTATTGGCGCTGCGTCGCTTTCAGTTGGCTGGGCACAAGCCGGTGGCGCTCGTGGGTGGAGCGACCGGTATGATAGGTGACCCTAGCTTCAAATCTGAGGAGCGCAAGCTCAACACGCCCGACATCGTGGCGGGCTGGGCGGACAAGATCCGTAAACAGGTGTCGCGCTTTGTCGATTTTGAGGGCGATTGCGCGGCACAGGTGGTCAATAACTACGATTGGACTGCCAATTTAAGTGTGCTGGATTTTCTGCGTGACACGGGTAAGCACTTTTCCGTCAATGCCATGATCAATAAAGAGTCTGTGCGTCAGCGCATCGAGCGAGAGGGCGAAGGTATTTCTTTTACCGAATTCAGCTATATGTTGTTGCAGTCCATGGATTTTGCCGAGCTGTATAAAAGGATGGAGTGCACCGTACAAATCGGCGGCTCGGATCAGTGGGGCAATATCACGGGCGGTATTGATTTAACGCGTCGCCTACATCGTCAGCAAGTCTATGGATTAACGCTGCCGTTAGTCACGAAGGCTGACGGTACCAAGTTCGGCAAAACAGAAAGTGGCACGGTGTGGCTGGATGCATCCAGAACATCGCCTTATGCCTTCTACCAATTCTGGATGAATACGGCTGACGCGGATGTGTATCGGTTCCTGCGTTATTTTACTTTTTTGGATACAGCAGCTATTGAAGAAATTGAACGCATTGACGCTGAGGCGCAGGGACGGCGTTCTGCGCAAGGTATTTTGGCGCGCGAAGTGACCACTTTGGTTCACGGTGAAGAGGGTATGCAGGCGGCGGAGCGCATCAGCCATGCTTTATTTTCAGGCGATGTTAGTCAGTTGGCGGAAAGTGATTTTGCCCAGTTGGCGCAAGATGGTTTGCCGTCGTTAGTAGTTTCTGGTGGCGAACGCTTGCTGGTGGATTTGTTGGTGGAAACTGGTTTGGCGGTTACACCACGCGGCGAAGTGACCTTAGGGCAAGCGCGTAAATTTGTGCAGGAGGGTGCGGTGTCGGTGAATGGCGCGAAGTGTGATGACTTATTGGCTCAATTGAGCGCTCAAACCGCTATTTTTGGCAAATACCACTTGCTGCGTCGCGGCAAAAAACAATTTTATTTATTGGTGTGGCAATAATTTCAATTTATTTTCAGATTCTAGTTGCAACGGTTTTTTAGTTGCCTATAATGCGCGTCCGCACTGAGCAGTGCCTCAGGCGGGTTGGTTACCAAGATATCAGACAATGCGTGTGGGTACTTGTAGATAGCAGTAGAATCAACACATTACCCTGACACCATTCATTTGTGAAAGTTGTGTATTGAGCCGAGTTTTGGGTGTTTGGCGGGTTACTGCTAACATCCGCTCTTGCCCATTGGGCAGAGTTAAAAAGATTGAACTGAAGAGTTTGATATGGCTCCAGATTGGAACGCTGGCGGCAGCCTAACACATGCAATCCGGAGGATGAAAGGGGCTTGCTCCTGGATTCAGCGGCGGACGGTGAGTAATGCGCAGGAATCTACCTCGTAGTGGGGGATAACGTCTCGAAAGGGGCGCTAATGCCGCATACGTTCTGAGGAAAGAAAGCAGGGGACCTTCGGGCCTGCGCTATGAGATGAGCTTGCGTCCGATTAGCTAGTTGGTGGGGTAAAGGCCTACCAAGGCGACGATCGGTAACTGGTCTGAGAGGATGATCAGTCACACTGGAACAGAGACACGGTCCAGACTCCTACGGAGGCAGCAGGGGGAATATTGGACAATGGGGGCACCCTGATCCAGCCATGCCGCGTGTGTGAAGAAGGCCCTCGGGTTGTAAAGCACTTTAAGCGGGGAGGAAGGCCTGATGGCTAATATCCATCGGGATTGACGTTCCACCAGAATAAACTTTCGGCAAACTTCGTGCCAGCAGCCGCGGTAATACGGGTGCAAGCGTTAATCGGAATTACTGGGCGTAGGCGCGTAGGTGGTTAAGTCACGATCGAAAGCCCCGGGCTTAACCTGGGAACTGCAGGTCGAACTGTGCTAGAGTATGGTAGAGGGGTGTGGAATTTCCTGTGTAGCGGTGAAATGCCATATAGGAAGGAACATCAGTGGCGAAGGCGACACCCTGGACCGATACTGACACTGAGGCGCGAAAGCGTGGGTAGCGAACAGGATTAGATATTCCCTGGTAGTCCACCCGTAAACGATGTCTGCTAGCCGTTGGGGGGCTTGTCCCTTCAGTGGCGGAGTTAACGCGTATAAGCAGACCGCCTGGGGAGTACGGCCGCAAGGTTAAAACTCAAATGAATTGACGGGGGCCCGCACAAGCGGTGGAGTATGGGTTTAATTCGACGCAACGCGAAAAACCTTACCGGTCTTGAACATCCTAGGAACCCTTTAGAGATAGAGGGTGCCGCAAGGGCCAGAGACAGGTGCTGCATGGCTGTCGTCAGCTCGTGTCGTGAGATGTTGGGTTAAGTCCCGCAACGGAGCGCAAACCCTTCCTTAGTTGCCAGCATTCAGTTGGGCACTCTAGGAGACTGCCGGTGACAAACCGGAGGAAGGTGGGGACGACGTCAAGTCATCATGGCCTCATTACGACCGGGCTACACACGTACTACAATGGGACGCACAGAGGTTGCAATACCGCGAGGTGGAGCTAATCCCACAAAACGTTTCAGTCCGGATCGAGTCTGCAACTCGACTCCGTGAAGTCGGAATCGCTAGTAATCGCGAATCAGCATGTCGCGGTGAATACGTTCCCGGCCTTGTCACACCGCCCGTCACACCATGGGAGTTTACTGCACCAGAAGCCGTAGCTTAACCGCAAGGGGGGCGCCGTCCACGGTGTGGTCGATGACTGGGGTGAAGTTAACAAGGTAGCCGTAGGGGAACCTGCGGCTGGATTCCCCTCCTTAAACGAAAGCTGCACGATCAAGTGCCCATACACACTTGTCTGATAACAAGAAACACACTTGAACATGCCTGGGTGAAGAGTCGGCAGAATATGCCGCTTGGTTGCGGGCATTTTTAGGCCTGGGCTCAGTTTGGTTAGAGCGCACCCCTGATAAGGGTGAGGTCGGCAGTTCGAGTCTGCCCTGGCCTACCACTCTTTGTGAGGGAAACGGGGCTATAGCTCAGCTGGAGAGCGCTTTGCACGCGGAGGTCGCGGTTCGATCCTTAGCTCCACCATTTGTTGGCTGTGTTGTCTGAGAGAAATCAGAACGGAGTGATGGTTGTCATCACTGTTTTCTGGTTTTTATGCAGATGTTCTTTAAAAAGATAGAAACTGTAGTAATAAGTATATGCTGAATCAAGCAGCCATGTTGTTGGTGTCGCCTAGACGCAATGACAGCAATCCGGCGAAATAAACAGAAATGCGACAGTCGATGCATTTTTTGTCCAGTCGTTTGTCTTATGGTCAAGCGACTAAGCGCATACAGATGCCTTGGCAATGAGGAGAGGCGAAGAAAGACGTTGGAGCCTGCGATAGCTTCGGGGGCAACCGACCTTTGATCCGGAGATCTCTGACAGATGGGAAACCCACCTGTCATAAGCGGTATCCTTGACTGAATCCAGTCAAGGAGGCGAACCAGGGGAACTGAAACATCTTAAGTACCCTGAGGAAAAAGAAATCAAATCAGAGATTCCCTAGTAGCGGCGAGCGAACGGGGACCAGCCCTTAACACAGTGAGTTCCTGTGGAATGCTCTGGAAAGTGCAGCCGTAGGAGTGATAGCCTTGTACACGAAAGGGCTCATTGTGTGAAATCGAGTAGGACGGGACACGTGTTATCTTGTTCTGAATACGGGGGGACCATCCTCCAAGGCTAAAAATACCCTCATTGACCGATAGTGAACCAGTACCGTGAGGGAAAGGCGAAAAGAACACGTGGTGAACGGAGTGAAATAGATCCTGAAACCGTATACGTACAAGCAGTAGGAGCCCCTACGGGGGTGACTGCGTACCTTTGTATAATGGGTCAGCGACTTACTGTCAGTGGCAAGCTTAACCGTATAGGGGAGGCGTAGCGAAAGCGAGTCTTAATAGGGCGATTTTAGTCGTGGGGTAGACCCGAAACCGAGGGATCTAGCCATGGGCGGGTGAAGGTTAGGTAACACTGACTGGAGGCCCAACGGGATCTGTTGAAAAAGTTCGGATGACCTGTGGCTGGGTGAAAGCTAATCAAGCTCGAGATAGCTGGTTCTCCTCGAAAGCTATTTAGGTAGCGCTCGGACGAATACCACTGGGGGTAGAGCACTGTTAAGGCTAGGGGGTCATCGCGACTTACCAACCCTTTGCAAACTCCTGAATACAAGTACTATCCGGGAGGCACGGCGGGTGTAACGTCCGTCGTGAAAAAGGGAAACAAACCCAGCTAAGGTCCCCAATCATGGCTAAGTGGGAAACGATGTGGGAAGGCATAGACAGCTAGGAGGTTTGGCTTAGAAGCAGCCATCCTTTAAAGAAAGCGTAATAGCTCACTAGTCGAGTCGGCCTGCGCGGAAGATCCAACGGGGCTCCAACGGAACCGAAGCTGCGGATGCATCTTATGATGCGTGGTAGAGGAGCGCTTTCTGTACGCCTGTGAAGCTCGATTGAGAAGTCCGGGTGGAGGTATCAGAAGTGCGAATGCTGACAAGTAACGACAAGGAGGAAAAACTCCCCCCGCCGGAACCTCAAGGGTTCCTGTCCAACGCTAATCGGGACAGGGTTAGTCGGCCCCCTAGGCGAGGGCGAAAGCCGTAGTCGATGGAAACAGGTTAATATTCCTGTACTTTTTGGTATTGCGATGAGGGGACGGAGAAGGCTAGGCCAGCGCGGCGTTGGTTGTCCGCGTTTAAGGTGGTAGGCTGAGATCTGGCCAAATCCGGGATCTTAAGGCCGAGAACTGATGACGAGTGTCCATTGTGACGCAGTGGTTGATGCCATGCTTCCAGGAAAAGCCTCTAAGCTTCAGGTATCAAGGAACCGTACTCCAAACCGACACAGGTGGTCAGGTAGAGAATACCAAGGCGCTTGAGAGAACTCGGGTGAAGGAACTAGGCAAAATGGTACCGTAACTTCGGGAGAAGGTGCTCCTGTCGGTGAAGGACTTGCTCCGTAAGCTATGGGGAGTCGAAGAGACCAGGCCGCTGCAACTGTTTATCAAAAACACAGCACTCTGCAAACACGAAAGTGGACGTATAGGGTGTGACGCCTGCCCGGTGCCGGAAGGTTAATTGATGGGGTTAGCGCAAGCGAAGCTCTTGATCGAAGCCCCGGTAAACGGCGGCCGTAACTATAACGGTCCTAAGGTAGCGAAATTCCTTGTCGGGTAAGTTCCGACCTGCACGAATGGCGTAATGATGGCGGCGCTGTCTCCACCCGAGACTCAGTGAAATTGAAATCGCTGTGAAGATGCAGTGTACCCGCGGCAAGACGGAAAGACCCCGTGAACCTTTACTACTGCAGCACTGGACTCTGACACTATCTGTGTAGGATAGGTGGGAGACTTTGAAGCGTGCTCGCTAGGTCGTGGAGTCGTCCTTGAAATACCACCCTGGTGGTGTTGGGGTTCTAACTCTGACCCCGTTATCCGGGTCGAGGACAGTGTGTGGGTAGTTTGACTGGGGCGGTCTCCTCCCAAAGAGTAACGGAGGAGCACGAAGGTACCCTCAGCATGGTCGGAAATCATGCAATGAGTGCAATGGCAGAAGGTGAACTGCGAGACCCACAAGTCGAGCAGGTACGAAAGTAGGTCATAGTGATCCGGTGGTTCTGTATGGAAGGGCCATCGCTCAACGGATAAAAGGTACTCCGGGGATAACAGGCTGATTCCGCCCAAGAGTTCACATCGACGGCGGAGTTTGGCACCTCGATGTCGGCTCATCACATCCTGGGGCTGAAGCCGGTCCCAAGGGTATGGCTGTTCGCCATTTAAAGTGGTACGCGAGCTGGGTTCAGAACGTCGTGAGACAGTTCGGTCCCTATCTGCCGTGGGCGTTGGAGATTTGAGAAGAGTTGCTCCTAGTACGAGAGGACCGGAGTGAACGCACCTCTGGTGTTCGGGTTGTCACGCCAGTGGCATTGCCCGGTAGCTATGTTCGGACGGGATAACCGCTGAAAGCATCTAAGCGGGAAGCCTCCTTCAAGATGAGATCTCCTGAGTCAATCCCCCGAGGCCGTTGAAGACTACGACGTTGATAGGTTGGGTGTGTAAGCGCTGCGAGGCGTTGAGCTAACCAATACTAATTGCCCGTGAGGCTTGACCATATAATAGAAATGACTGGAAAAACGCGGATTGCCTTGCTTGATCCAGCAACGACTACTACAGTATCTATCGCTTTATTCGGGTCCCTAGCGGCTCTCCTTAAGGAGATAAGCCCGCGATACCCAAACGAATTGCCTGATGACAATAGAGAGCTGGAACCACCTGAACCCATGCCGAACTCAGAAGTGAAACAGCTCATCGCCAATGGTAGTGTGGGGTCTCCCCATGTGAGAGTAGGTCATCGTCAGGCATCTAACACAAACCCTTGGCCATAAACCAAGGGTTTTTTTTAGCCTGAAAATTTGTATTCGCTATGCCCCATAAAATTATTGCACTGCTTAAAGACGGGAATACGCATTCTGGCGTTGAGTTGGGGCGTGCCTTGAAGATCACGCGATCTGCTGTGAGCAAGCAGATCGCAAAATTGAAAGAAATGGGCTTTGAGGTCGAATGTGTCAAAGGAGTTGGATATCGTATTGCGATGCCTTTCGATCAGCTGGATGCTTCTGCGATTAAAAGTTTTTTTGCCAAAACTGCGTTGGATTTCATTCCTGAGCTTGATGTGCTTTGGTCAATTCCATCAACGAATGATTATGTGGCATCGAAAATAAAAAATGGTGAAGTAACGAGTTCTGGTTTTGTGTGTGTTGCGGAGCATCAGAGCGCAGGGAGAGGTAGGCGAGGAAAATTGTGGGCTAGTCCTTTGGGTGGTGGGTTATATTTATCGTTGGCTTGGCGTTTTGAGCAGGGTGCAGAGTCGTTGGAGGGCTTTAGTCTTTCTGTTGCAATGGCTATCATAAAAAAACTTGAGCAACAGTTTTTAATCAAGAATCTTAAAATTAAATGGCCCAACGATATCTTCTTGGATGAAAAAAAAGTCGGCGGGATATTGATTGATGTGATGGGCGAGGCTGGCGGCCCTTGTTGGGTTGTTGTTGGTGTGGGTTTAAATATTTATGGTGATGCGTTGACGGCATTAAGTATCGATCAGCCGTGGACGACGCTCTCTGCAGGTGCTAAAAAAAACATTTCAAGAAATCAGTTGGCGTCGTCTATCGTTGTTGCTCTTACGGAAAATTCGCATGCATATGCTAGCAAGGGTTTTGAAATATCAGAAAAAGAATGGAATAAATATGATGTGTTCTATAACAAAAAAGTGATTGTGAAAATGGGCGAAGCTGAGTTTTTTTCAGGCGTTTCTAAAGGCATCTCAAGCGCAGGCGGGTTGATAGTTGAGTCTGATGGCGTACGCAGGGTTATGAAATCTGGAGAAGTAAGCCTGCGTGGCATCTGATACGAGCCGTGACGCTTTGTAGGTCTATTATTGGTTTCGGAATTAATTGGATAAATCAGGAGATATTTTGTGCGTTGGACGATGATTGGATTGTTTTTGCTAAATATTGTTTTTGCAGTATGGGGCTGGCTTGGGTATAGCTATACCAAGAATGTCGAGTCTTTAGACGCAGTCGTTTCAGATGTAGATAGTATGCCTGGTGCTCGATTGGTTTTGTTAAAGGAGCAGCAGGCAGGAGCGCCAGCTACGAGTCTTACCATTCCGTCTCCCCCAAATGAACAGCCTCCCTTGCCTGCTTTGGCAGAAACAGCAGCGACACAGATATGCACGCTCTTGGGGCCGGTGCTGCAGAGCGAGGATGCCAAGGCACTCATAGGGCGGTTGGCGGCATTGCAGATAAACGCCAAGTATGTGGCGTTACAGGTGGCAGGGAGTCCTGATTATTGGGTATACCTAAACCCTGAGCCGACAAAAGACTTGGCCGTCGCTAAATTGCGAGAACTGCAAGGAAAGAAAATTGATAGCTTCTTGGTTTCGCAGGGTGATTTGACTAATGGTATTTCGCTGGGAATCTTTGATAGTAGAGAGAACGCAGAAAAACACCAGCAGGCTATTGTCCAATTAGGGTATGACGCTAAGTTGAGGGAGAATTCTCGCAATTACCTTGAGCAGTGGGTGGCTATTTACCCGGATCAGGTAAGCGGTTTTAGCCCTGAGCTGTATAACCAGCTTCATTCTGAAAATTCTAAGCTGGATTTACGCAAGGATGAGTGCGGCAAGGTTGCTTCCGTCATAGACATTCACTAGAATGCCGCGCTCTGTAATTCAGTGCCGATTTTAATTGCAGAAAATGCTGGCGTAGCTCAGTCGGTAGAGCAGCTGACTTGTAATCAGCCGGTCGGGGGTTCGACTCCTCTCGCCAGCTCCAAATTCGTTAAATAAGTAAGGTATTCGTTGACAAGTAACGAGGGCGTCAGGAAAATGGCCGACCCTTTTTCGGAGAGGTTCCCGAGCGGCCAAAGGGATCAGACTGTAAATCTGACGCGAAAGCTTCGCTGGTTCGAATCCAGCCCTCTCCACCAGTATAGATGCCCAATAATGGGTTGGGTGTTTTTAGTTTGGCGGGCATAGTTCAGTGGTAGAACCTCAGCCTTCCAAGCTGATGATGCGGGTTCGATTCCCGCTGCCCGCTCCAAGATTGGTTTAAGTGAGCTTAGGGTTGCGGCTCATATAGCTCAGTTGGTAGAGCACTTCCTTGGTAAGGAAGAGGTCACCGGTTCAAATCCGGTTATGAGCTCCATTTCTGCATAGCTCAATTGGGTTTGTGTTAAGGCAATAGATATTTAAGTGAGGAAATAGCAATGGCAAAGGCAGCATTTGAGCGTAAAAAACCCCACGTAAACGTAGGCACAATTGGCCACGTTGACCACGGTAAAACTACTTTGACAGCGGCGCTGACCATCGTGTGCGCAGAAGTGTGGGGCGGCGAGAAAAAAGGCTATGACCAAATTGACGCAGCGCCAGAAGAAAAAGCGCGCGGTATCACCATTAACACTTCTCACGTTGAGTATGAGTCTGCTGAGCGTCACTACGCGCACGTAGACTGCCCAGGGCACGCTGACTATGTTAAAAACATGATCACGGGTGCTGCCCAGATGGACGGCGCGATTCTGGTGTGTTCAGCCGCTGACGGCCCAATGCCACAAACGCGTGAGCACATCCTGTTGTCTCGTCAGGTTGGCGTCCCTTACATTGTAGTGTTCCTGAACAAAGCCGACATGGTTGACGACGCAGAGTTGTTGGAGCTGGTTGAGATGGAAGTGCGTGAACTGTTGAGCCAGTACAACTTCCCAGGTGACGACACCCCAATCATCATCGGCTCTGCGCTGATGGCGGTTGAAGGCAAAGATGACAACGGTCACGGCACTACTGCGGTGAAAAAACTGGTTGAAACTTTGGATAGCTACATCCCGATGCCAGAGCGCGCTATCGACAAGCCGTTCCTGATGCCTATCGAAGACGTATTCTCTATCGCGGGTCGCGGTACTGTAGTTACCGGTCGTGTAGAGCGTGGCATTGTTAAGACTGGCGATGAAGTGGAAATCGTCGGTATCCGAGCTACCACCAAAACTACCGTTACCGGCGTTGAGATGTTCCGTAAATTGCTCGACGAAGGTCGTGCGGGTGAAAACATCGGTGCGCTGTTGCGTGGCACCAAGCGTGAAGATGTAGAGCGTGGCCAAGTGTTGTCTAAGCCAGGCAGCATCAAGCCGCACACCAAGTTCGAATCAGAAATCTATGTGTTGTCCAAAGACGAAGGTGGTCGTCACACGCCATTCTTCAAAGGTTATCGTCCACAGTTCTACTTCCGTACTACGGATGTGACGGGCGAGATTCAGTTGGCAGAAGGCGTAGAAATGGTTATGCCTGGCGACAACGTACAAATGACGGTGACTTTGATCGCACCTATTGCGATGGAAGACGGTTTGCGCTTCGCGATTCGTGAAGGCGGCCGTACTGTAGGCGCCGGTGTTGTTGCAAAAATTATTGAGTGATTTATAGCGTTTTGCGATGAAAGTAGAGTGTTTAACGGCACTCTGCTTTTTGTCGTTTTAGGTGGTTTATAGGCCAGTAGTTCAATTGGTAGAGCACCGGTCTCCAAAACCGGGTGTTGGGGGTTCGAGTCCCTCCTGGCCTGCCAAAGTTGTTGGTTTGTTTGATTGAAGCAAAGGCGTGAAATGAGCAGCAAGACAGAAGAGCGCGGCACAAAAGACCAAACCAGTCAGCTTGATACTTTTAAGTGGATGGTCGTTGGTTTGATCGTTGTTGGCGGTGTATACGGCTTTTACTACTTCTCCGACAATTATCCAGTGGTATATCGCTCCTTGGCACTGGTTCCTGTAGCGGCCATCGCAATTTATGTGGCCATCCTTACTGCACAAGGTCGAGCATTTTTTTCCTTGTTGCGCGAATCGGTTGTTGAGACGCGCCGCATCGTATGGCCTACGCGCCAAGAAGCGGTACAAACCACTCTAGTGGTTATGGGTTTTGTTGTGTTGATGGCATTAGTTCTTTGGGGATTGGATGCTGCGTTTGCAAAACTAATCTCGGCTGTTATTGGCTAATTGGGGGAGAATGGATTATGGCCAAGCGCTGGTACGTTGTTCATGCCTACTCAGGATTTGAAAAGAAAGTTGCTGCAGCTTTGAAAGAGCGCGTTGAACGTGCGGGCATGCAAGAAATGTTTGGCGAAATTCTTGTGCCGACGGAAGAAGTGGTTGAAATGCGTGCGGGTCAGAAACGCAAAAGCGAGCGCAAGTTTTTTCCTGGCTATGTGTTGGTTCACATGGAGCTGAATGATGACTCATGGCACTTGGTAAAAGAAACGCCAAGAGTGATGGGTTTTATCGGCGGCAAAGCAGATAACCCTGCGCCGATTACGGATGCTGAAGCTGAATTGATTTTGCGCCGTGTTGAAGTGGGCAGTGAGAAACCTCGCCCTAAAACTATTTTTGAGCCGGGTGAAATGGTGCGTGTGGTCGATGGGCCATTCAATGATTTCAATGGTGTTGTTGAAGAAGTGAACTACGATAAAAACCGTTTGCGTGTGGCTGTGTTGATTTTTGGTCGTTCAACACCGGTTGAATTGGATTTTGGTCAAGTCGAAAAGGCTTGATATTAAGAATATGCGGCTAATACCGCATTAAGGTGCAGATACAATGTAAGTTGCATCTGCGGGGAGCCGAAGAAGGAAGATCACTCGTTGATTTTCTGGAGGCGCTAACACCCATTTGAGGGTTTATTTATGGCAAAGAAAGTACAGGCCTATATCAAACTGCAAGTTAAAGCAGGTCAGGCCAATCCAAGTCCACCAGTTGGCCCTGCCTTGGGTCAGCACGGCGTTAATATCATGGAATTCTGTAAGGCGTTTAACGCAGCCACTCAAGGCCTTGAGCCTGGTTTGCCTACGCCTGTGGTGATTACGGTTTATTCGGATCGTAGCTTCACCTTTATCACCAAAACTCCACCAGCAGCGGTTTTGTTGATGAAGGCAGCAGGCATTAAAGGCGGTAGCGGCGTGCCCAATAAAAATAAAGTGGGCAAATTAACGCGCGCACAAGTAGAAGAAATTGCAAAACAAAAAATGCCAGACTTGACGGCGGCCAACATGGACGCAGCAGTGCGCACCATTGCAGGCAGTGCGCGCAGTGCTGGTATTGAAGTGGAGGGTGTGTGAGATGGCTAAGATAAGTAAACGCGCCCAAGCAATTAGCGCCAAAGTTCAATCAGGAAAACAATACGCGATCGCTGATGCGGTGGCTTTGCTGAAAGAAATTTCAACCGTAAAATTTAGCGAAACTGTTGATGTGTCCGTTAACCTCGGCATTGATGCGCGCAAATCAGATCAATCTGTGCGTGGCGCGACAACATTGCCGCACGGTTCAGGTAAATCGGTTCGTGTCGCTGTATTTACACAGGGCGCAGCAGCAGATGCAGCAAAAGCAGCCGGTGCTGAATTGGTTGGCATGGAAGATTTGGCCGAGCAAATCAAAGGCGGCTTGATGGATTTTGATGTTGTCATCGCCTCGCCTGATGCTATGCGTGTGGTTGGTGCTTTGGGTCAAGTGCTTGGTCCTCGCGGTCTGATGCCAAACCCTAAAACTGGCACAGTAACGCCGGATGTTGTGACGGCTGTGAAAAATGCTAAAGCAGGTCAGGTGCGTTTCCGCGCTGACAAAAATGGCATCATCCATGGCGGTATTGGCAAAATCAATTTTGATGTAACGGCGATCAAAGAAAATTTGGAAGCGGTTATCAATGATTTGAAAAAAGCCAAGCCCAGCACGGCGAAAGGCATCTATCTGAAAAAAATTACGCTTTCGACCACGATGGGTCCTGGTTTGGTTATTGATCAGGCTTCTTTAAATATTTGAAGTTATTTTGGTTTGGGGTTCGGGCGAAATATTGGTAAATATTTCGTCTGAATTGTCAAAAATCGCAGGTGTTGGTTGGAGTTTTCTCTGCTGACTTAAAAGCGCAAACAGCATCTCGCTGTGATGCAAGGCCCGCGTAGACGGTTAGCCCAGTTCAGGTTTTTTGCGTAAGCAGTCTGGATTCGAGCGCCGAAAGGTTCGTGTTTTATTTTGTGGTTAAAGCACGGTAAATCAATGATCAGTTTTACTGATCCAGTCCAGGAGAAATGCTGTGGCATTAGCACTCGAAGACAAAAAAGCGATTGTCGCTGAAGTCCAGAATGCAGCTAAAAGCGCGCTGTCTGCTGTTGTTGCCGATTCTAGAGGCGTAACGGTCGATAAGATGGATGCGCTTCGTAAGCAGGCTCGCGAAAGTGGTGTATGGTTGAGAGTGGTTCGTAACACTCTAGCTAAACGCGCTATTCAAGGCACAGATTACGAATGTTTAGCTGATAGTTTGGTAGGCCCAAGTATTATCGCGTTCTCAAACGAACATCCAGGCGCCGGTGCGCGTATTCTGAAAGATTTCGCTAAAGATAACGATAAGTTTGAACTCAAAGCGGCTTGTTTTGAGGGGGCTTTGGTAGATATTGGCATGTTGGCGACATTGCCGACTTACGAAGAAGCAATTTCTAAGTTGATGAGCGTTCTGAAAGAAGCTTCAGCTGGCAAGTTGGTTCGTACAATAGCTGCCGTTCGCGATCAAAAAGAGCAACAAGCGGCGTAATTTTTCGCTGGTTGTTCTGAAAATTTTATTGAGCAAAATTCAAAGTTAAGAGGAAATGAAAATGGCACTGTCAAAAGAAGACATCATCAATGCAATTTCTGAAATGTCTGTAAAAGATGTAGTTGAATTGATTTCTGCAATGGAAGAAAAGTTCGGTGTAACGGCTGCTGTTGCTGCTGTTGCTGCTGCTGGCCCTGCCGCTGCCGCTGCTGAAGAGCAAACTGAGTTCAACATCATCCTGACTAGCGCAGGCGAGAAGAAAGTTAACGTTATCAAGGTAGTGCGTGAACTGACTGGCTTGGGCTTGAAAGAAGCGAAAGACTTGGTTGATGGCGCACCTTCAACCGTGAAAGAAGGTGCTTCTAAAGCCGAAGCTGAAGACGCTAAGAAGAAGTTAGAGGAAGCTGGCGCAGCTGTTGAACTCAAGTAATAACACGCTATAGGTGTTGTTCTTGCGCAACAAGATGTTATGCAGTGAGAGCAAGGGGCTGGCGGAGTAAATATCCGTCGGCCTTTTTGTGCTTCTGAAGTTTTAAGCAAGGAATGTATCGTGACGATCAAATGATTGGCCGCGATTAGTAAAACACACGATTATATTGGGGAATACAGATGGCTTACTCATACACAGAGAAGAAGCGTATTCGGAAGGATTTCGGCAAGCTGCCACAGGTGATGGATATCCCATCATTGCTGGCGATTCAGTTGGAGTCTTACCAGAGTTTCACGCAAGAGCACGCCGCAGTGAAGGCTCGTGCGGATGTTGGCTTGCAGGCCGCATTCAATTCGGTATTCCCTATTACCAGTTACAACGGTGCGGCTGCGCTGGAGTATGTTGATTACACACTCGGCAAGCCGCTGTTTGATGTCAGTGAATCCAAACTGCGTGGCGTAACTTATGCAGCACCACTGCGCGTGAAGGTGCGTTTGGTAATTTACGATCGCGAATCAAGCAACAAGGCGATCAAAGATATTAAAGAGCAAGAAGTGTACATGGGTGAAATTCCACTCATGACGGAATACGGCACATTTATCGTTAACGGCACAGAGCGCGTTGTTGTGTCTCAGTTGCACCGTTCGCCAGGTGTGTTTTTTGATCACGACAAGGGTAAAACACACAGCTCGGGCAAGTTGCTGTACAACGCAAGAATTATTCCCTATCGCGGTTCTTGGTTGGATTTTGAATTCGACCCTAAAGATTTGGTGTTTGTGCGCATCGATCGCCGCCGTAAATTGGCTGCGACAATTCTGCTGCGCGCCATTGGTTACAGCACAGAAGAAATGCTGGCCATGTTTTTTGAGAATGATCACTTCAATGTGCTGGAAGACGGCGGCTATCAGCTGAACTTGGTGCCTTCCCGTTTGCGCGGTGATATTGCTGCATTTGATATTGTCGACAACAAAGGCAATGTCATCGTTGAAGAAGGTCGTCGTATTACAGCAAGACATATCAAGCAATTGGAAAAAGCCAATGTTGATAAGTTGCAGGTGCCTGATACTTATTTGCACGGCCACTCATTGGCAAAAGATCTTGTGAACCCTAAGACCGGCGAAGTGTTGTTTGAGTGCAACACCGTTATCGCTGCAGATGTTTTGAAAAAAATCAAAGATGCCGGTATCTCAGAATTTGAAACCATCTATACCAATGATTTGGATTGTGGTGCATTTATTTCTGAAACACTGCGTGTCGATCCGAGTCGCACACAGCTAGAAGCCTTGGTAGAAATTTACCGCATGATGCGCCCTGGTGAGCCGCCGACCAAAGACGCAGCGGAGAATCTTTTCCAGAACTTGTTTTTCTCGCAAGAGCGCTATGAGTTATCGACTGTCGGTCGTATGAAGTTCAACCGCCGTTTGGGTCGTGAAGAAATCAAAGGCGAAGGTACTTTATCGCGTGAAGACATCGTTGATGTGCTGCGTTGCTTAATTGATATTCGTAACGGTAAAGGCATTGTTGATGATATCGATCACTTAGGAAATCGCCGCGTTCGTTCTGTCGGTGAAATGGCAGAAAACCAATTCCGTATCGGTTTGGTGCGTGTAGAGCGCGCGGTAAAAGAGCGTTTGTCTGTTGCAGAAAGCGAAGGCTTGATGCCGCAAGATTTAATTAATGCCAAACCAGTTGCTGCTGCTGTGAAAGAGTTTTTTGGTTCTTCGCAGTTGTCGCAGTTTATGGATCAAAACAACCCACTGTCTGAGATCACGCACAAGCGCCGTGTATCAGCGTTGGGTCCAGGTGGTTTGACGCGTGAGCGCGCTGGCTTTGAAGTGCGCGATGTGCATCCAACGCATTACGGTCGTGTATGCCCAATTGAAACGCCGGAAGGCCCAAACATTGGTTTGATTAACTCGCTGGCGACTTATGCGCGTACTAACGATTACGGTTTTATTGAAACGCCTTACCGTAAAGTGATTGATGGCAAAGTGACAGATGAAATTGAATATCTGTCAGCGATCAACGAAGCAGAGTGCGTCATCGCGCAGGCTTCTGCAAAAATTGAAAAAGGAAAGTTGGTTGAGGATTTGGTCGCTGTGCGTCACCTCAATGAATTTACCGTCAAGCCGCCGCAAGATGTGCAGTACATGGATGTGTCGCCGCGTCAGGTGGTATCCGTTGCTGCATCGCTGATCCCATTCTTGGAGCACGATGACGCAAACCGTGCCTTGATGGGTTCCAACATGCAGCGCCAAGCGGTACCAACACTGCGTGCACAAAAGCCGCTGGTTGGAACCGGTATGGAGCGTGTCGTTGCTACAGATTCTGGCGTGTGTGTTATTGCGCGTCGCGGCGGTGTGATTGATAGCATTGATGCGGGCCGCATTGTGGTGCGTGTCAATGAAGATGAAGTAGCAAAAGGCGATGCGGGCGTTGATATTTACAACCTCATCAAATACACGCGTTCTAACCAAAACACTTGCATCAACCAGCGTCCGATTGTGCGCCCTGGTGATGTGATTGCAATTGGTGATGTGTTGGCGGATGGCGTATCGGTTGACCTCGGTGATTTGGCGCTGGGTCAAAATATGCGCATCGCTTTTATGCCGTGGAATGGCTACAACTTCGAAGACTCCATTCTGCTGTCTGAGCGTGTGGTGAAAGAAGATCGCTTTACTTCTATCCATATCCAAGAAATGACTTGTATTGCGCGAGACACCAAGCTCGGTGCAGAAGAAATCACTGCTGATATTCCGAATGTTGGCGAAGGTGCGCTGGGCAAGCTGGATGAATCCGGTATTGTTTATGTCGGCGCTGAAGTGAAAGCTGGTGATATTTTGGTTGGCAAAGTAACGCCCAAAGGTGAAACGCAATTAACGCCAGAAGAAAAATTGCTGCGCGCCATTTTTGGTGAAAAAGCGTCGGATGTAAAAGACACTTCTCTGCGTGTTCCTTCAAGCACTAAAGGCACGGTTATTGATGTGCAAGTGTTCACGCGCGATGGTCTGAAAAAAGATCAGCGTGCACTGGATATTGAGAAGAGCCAGTTGGATCAATATCGCAAAGACCTCAACGAAGAATTTCGCATCATGGAAGATGCAGTGCTTGAGCGTCTGCATGCGGCATTGTTGTCTGGCAAAGTCAGCGGCGGTGCGGGTCTGAAAAAAGGCACTGTGCTGACACAAGAATTGCTAGCGAGTTTAGAGCGTTCGGATTGGTTCAAACTGCGCATGGATGATAGTGCGCTGAATGATCAAATTGAAAAAGCAGAGCAGGGTCTTGCAGAGCGCAAAAAACTGCACGAAGAAATGTTTGAAGACAAACGCAAAAAAATCCAAGGTGGCGACAACCTCGCGCCTGGCGTTCTGAAGGTTGTCAAAGTGTATTTGGCAGTAAAACGCCGTGTACAACCGGGCGACAAAATGGCGGGTCGTCACGGTAACAAAGGTGTCGTATCGGTCATCATGCCGGTTGAAGATATGCCTTACGATCAAAACGGTGAGCCCGTGGATGTGGTATTGAATCCATTGGGTGTTCCATCGCGGATGAATGTCGGCCAAATCTTGGAAACGCATTTGGGTCTGGCGGCAAAAGGTCTCGGCGAAAAAATTGACGCTATGTTGAAAGAGCAGCGCAAAACAGCTGAAGTGCGCAAATTCCTCGACAGTATTTATTCGTCTGGCGCAGGTCGCTCTGAAAGTATTTCGTCATTGACCGATGCGGAAGTGCTGACGCTGGCGGGGAATCTGCGTGAAGGTGTGCCGATGGCGACGCCGGTGTTCAATGGTGCGCATGAATCAGAAATTAAGGCGTTATTGAGTTTGGCTGATATGCCTGAGTCTGGGCAGATGACTTTGTACGATGGCCGTACCGGTGATGCGTTTGAGCGTCCAGTGACCGTGGGTTACATGTACATGCTCAAGCTCAACCACTTGGTCGATGACAAAATGCATGCGCGTTCTACCGGTTCTTACTCGCTGGTTACACAGCAGCCGTTGGGTGGTAAAGCGCAATTCGGTGGTCAGCGTTTTGGTGAGATGGAAGTGTGGGCGCTGGAAGCTTATGGTGCCGCTTACACCTTGCAAGAAATGTTGACTGTTAAATCGGATGATGTCGCAGGTCGTACCAAAATGTATAAAAACATTGTGGATGGCGATTACCGCATGGAGCCAGGCATGCCGGAATCATTCAATGTATTGGTGAAAGAAATTCGCTCACTCGGTATTGATATCGAGCTTGAGTCAGACCACTGAGAGCGGAGGATTAGATCATGAAAGATTTGATGAGTTTGTTGAAGTCCTCGCAAGAGCACGCTGTTGAATTTGACAGCATTCGTATTGGCCTTGCTTCGCCAGAAATGATCCGTTCGTGGTCATTTGGTGAAGTCAAAAAACCAGAGACGATTAACTACCGCACATTCAAGCCAGAAAGAGATGGTTTGTTTTGCGCAAAAATCTTTGGACCAATCAAAGATTACGAGTGTCTCTGCGGTAAATACAAGCGCTTAAAACATCGCGGTGTTATTTGCGAAAAATGTGGCGTTGAAGTGGCATTGGCTAAAGTGCGTCGTGAGCGCATGGGGCATATTGAATTGGCGTCACCCGTTGCGCACATTTGGTTTTTGAAATCGCTGCCTAGCCGTATCGGTATGTTGTTGGATATGACGCTGCGTGATATCGAGCGCGTGTTGTATTTTGAATCATTTGTTGTCATCGATCCAGGCATGACCACACTTGAAAAAGGTCAGTTGCTCGGTGATGAAGAGTATTACCAATGCATGGAAGAATTTGGCGATGATTTCGAAGCCAAAATGGGCGCAGAAGCCATCCAAGCATTGCTGCAAGATATCGACATTGATGGTGAAGTGATTCGTTTGCGTGAAGAAATTCAGGTAACGACAGCAGAAACCAAGCTGAAGAAACAGTCCAAGCGTTTGAAGTTGTTGGAAGGTTTTCAAGCGTCTAAAAATAAACCTGAGTGGATGGTGCTGGAAGCGCTGCCTGTATTGCCACCTGATTTGCGTCCTTTAGTGCCGTTGGATGGTGGTCGTTTTGCAACTTCTGATCTCAACGATTTGTATCGTCGTGTTATCAACCGTAACAACCGCTTGAAGCGACTGCTGGACCTCAACGCGCCCGACATCATCGTGCGTAATGAAAAACGCATGTTGCAAGAATCAGTGGATGCGCTGCTGGATAACGGTCGTCGCGGTCGTGCGATTACCGGCAGCAACAAACGCCCACTGAAATCTTTGGCTGACATGATCAAAGGCAAGCAAGGTCGTTTCCGTCAAAACTTGCTCGGTAAACGCGTTGATTATTCTGGTCGTTCAGTAATCGTTGTGGGTCCTACACTGAAATTGCACCAGTGTGGTCTGCCGAAAAAAATGGCACTCGAATTGTTCAAGCCATTTATTTTTGGCAAGTTGGAGTTGCGCGGTTTGGCAACCACCATCAAAGCAGCGAAAAAAATGGTCGAGCGCGAAACTGCAGAAGTGTGGGATATTCTCGCTGAAGTGATTCGTGAACACCCCGTGTTGTTGAATCGTGCACCAACCTTGCACCGTTTGGGTATCCAAGCGTTTGAGCCTGTGTTGATTGAAGGTAAAGCGATTCAATTGCATCCATTAGTGTGTTCAGCATTCAACGCTGACTTCGACGGTGACCAAATGGCGGTGCATGTGCCGTTGACTTTGGAAGCACAGTTAGAAGCGCGTGCGTTGATGATGTCCACCAATAATATTTTGTCGCCTGCAAACGGTGAGCCGATCATCGTGCCTTCGCAAGATGTGGTCTTGGGTTTGTATTGGATGACGCGTGAGCGCATCAATGCCAAAGGCGAAGGTCGTGCGTTTGCGGATATCAAAGAAGTGAGTCGCGCTTACTACGGCAAGCAATTAGATTTGCAGGCCAAAATTAAAGTGCGCATTCACGAAGTGTTGTTTGATGAAGACACTGGTGCGCGCACAGAAAGCACTAAGTTGTATGACACGACTGCGGGTCGCGCATTGTTGTGGGATATCGTACCGGAAGGCTTGTCTTTCGATTTGATCAATCGCCCAATGGTGAAAAAAGCTATTTCGCGTGTCATTAACCAGTGCTATCGCAATGTAGGTTTGAAAGCGACGGTTATTTTTGCTGATAAATTGATGTACACCGGTTATGACTTCTCAACGAAGTCGGGTGCATCGATTGGCGTTAATGATTTTGCTATTCCAAAAGAAAAAGCGGCCATCATTGAAAAAGCGGATGCGGAAGTGACTGAAATCGAACAGCAGTTTGCTTCGGGTTTGGTAACGCACGGCGAGAAGTACAACAAGGTGATTGATATTTGGTCGCGCGCCAATGATCAAGTTGCCAAATGCATGATGGAAAACTTATCGAAAGAAGCGGCGACCACCAGCAAAGGCGAACAGGTGCAACAGGATTCGTTCAATTCTGTTTACATCATGGCGGATTCTGGTGCGCGGGGTTCTGCGGCACAGATTCGTCAGTTGGCTGGTATGCGTGGTTTGATGGCGCGTCCTGATGGCTCGATCATTGAGACACCTATCACGGCAAACTTCCGCGAAGGTTTGAATGTATTGCAGTACTTTATTTCTACGCACGGTGCGCGCAAAGGTTTGGCGGATACGGCGTTGAAAACGGCAAACTCTGGTTACTTGACGCGCCGTTTGGTCGATGTGGCACAAGACTTGGTGGTAACAGAAGTTGATTGTGGCACCGACGAAGGTTTGACCATGACGCCTGTTATCGAGGGTGGTGATATTATCGAATCGTTGGGCGATCGTATTTTGGGTCGCGTTGTTGCCGTTGATGTATTAGTGCCGGGCAAAAAAGAAACCGCCATTGCTGCCGGTACGATGATCGATGAAAAATTGGTGATCGAAATTGAGCGCATGGGTATTGACGAAGTGTTAGTGCGCTCGCCAATTACTTGTAAAACGCGTTTCGGCATTTGCTCCACTTGCTACGGTCGCGATCTTGCGCGCGGTCACTTGGTGAATGTGGGTGAAGCGGCTGGTGTTATGGCGGCGCAGTCTATCGGTGAGCCTGGTACGCAGTTGACGATGCGTACCTTCCACATCGGTGGTGCGGCATCGCGTGCTTCTGCGGCTGACAGTGTACAAGTGAAAAAAGGCGGTGTTGTTCGCCTGCTCAATATCAAAACGGTAGAGCGCGCGACCGGTGAGTTGGTTGCAGTATCGCGTTCTGGTCAGTTGGCGATTGCTGATGAAAACGGTCGTGAGCGTGAGCGTTATAAATTACCTTACGGCGCCGTGATTTCTGTAAAAGAGGGTGCCACGGTTGAAGCGGGAGCTATCGTCGCGAAGTGGGAGCCGCATACACACCCCATCATTTCTGAAGTGGCGGGTAAAGTGCGCTTCTCGGATATGGAAGATAACCTCAGCATCCGTCGTCAGACCGATGAATTGACCGGTTTGTCTAACATTCAGGTTATTGACCCGAATGAGCGCCCTGCGGCAGGTAAAGATTTAAAACCGGCTGTCACGCTGTTAGACGCAAAAGGCAAGGAAGTGTGCCTGCCGAACTCTACAATGCCGGCGCACTACATGTTGCCTTCCAACGCAATTGTCGTACTGACAGACGGTGGTATGGCGGGCGTGGGTGAAATCGTTGCGCGTATTCCACAAGAAGGTTTGAAAACACGCGATATCACAGGTGGTTTGCCACGCGTTGCTGACTTGTTTGAAGCGCGTAAACCGAAAGAACCAGCGATTTTGGCTGAAGTATCGGGTATCGTCAGCTTTGGCAAAGAAACCAAGGGTAAGCGTCGTTTGGTGATTACGCCTACTGACGGCAAACCTTTATCAGATGGCAGCAGCAGTTGGGAATTGTTAATTCCTAAGCAGCGCCAGTTGTCTGTATTCGAAGGTGAAAGCGTAGAGCGTGGCGAAGTTGTTGCTGAAGGCCCACCAAACCCGCACGATATTCTTCGCTTGAAGGGTATTGAAGATTTGGCGCGTTATGTCGTGAACGAGGTGCAAGAAGTTTATCGCCTACAAGGTGTAAAAATTAACGATAAGCACATCGAAGTTATTGTTCGTCAAATGTTGCGCAAAGTAGAAATCCAAGAAATGGGTGACTCCTCTTATGTGAAAGGCGAGCAGGCAGAGTTCAGTCACATTCAAGAAATCAACGAGCAGTTGGATGCTGCCGGTAAAATCTCAGCACAATACGAGCGTGTATTGTTGGGTATTACCAAAGCATCGTTGGCGACTGACTCGTTCGTTTCCGCGGCTTCGTTCCAAGAGACGACGCGTGTGTTAACTGAGGCGGCGGTTACTGGTAAGTACGATCCGCTGCGCGGCCTCAAAGAGAACGTTGTTGTTGGTCGTTTGATCCCTGCAGGTACGGGGCTTGCTTACCATAGCGAGCGCCGCAGAAAACGCTTGCAGGAAGAAACCGGCGTGTCGGTTGAAGAAATTGAAGCAGCACTGACAGAAGCCTTACAAACAAGCGTAACTTGATTGGTTTGTAAGAGACAATAAAAAAGCCCGCAGCGATGCGGGCTTTTTTATTGATATTGATTAGTGAATTAAAAAACTACGGCAGTGCAGTATCAATATTATTCTTAAAGTGAAAAATCCTGCCCCAAATAAACATCGCGCACTTTTGCGTTGTTGAGCACTTCATGAGATGTGCCTTCGGCAATGATGTGTCCTTCTCCGACGATATAGGCGCGCTGACAAATAGAGAGTGTCTCGCGAACATTGTGATCGGTAATCAATACGCCAATATTTTTAGATTGCAGGTGGTGGACGATTTGTTTGATGTCAGCCACGGAAATAGGATCAACACCAGCAAATGGCTCGTCGAGCAAAATGAAACGCGGTTCGCTGGCTAATGCGCGTGCGATTTCAACACGGCGTCTTTCGCCGCCGGACAGGCTCATACCCAAGGAATCTGCAATGTGCGTAATGTGCAGCTCTTGCATCAACTCGTCAGCAATATTCGCGCGCTGTGCAGACGATAGTTCTTTGCGTGTTTCGAGGATGGCGAGAATATTATTGCGCGCGCTCAGTTTGCGAAACACAGATGCTTCTTGCGGTAGATAGCCCAAACCGCGCTGCGCTCTGCTGTGCATGGGCAGATGTGTAATATTTTCATCGTCGAGAAAAATTTCACCTTTATCCGCAGGAATCAAGCCGACCATCATGTAAAAGCAAGTGGTTTTACCGGCGCCGTTAGGCCCGAGTAAGCCGACAATTTCACCGCTAGAAACCTGCAGTGAAACATCGTTAACAACATTGCGTTTTTTATAGGTTTTGCCGAGATGTTGGGCGCGAAGCGTGCTGGCTGTGGTCACGGTGCAATTACTCAGATGATTTATTGGCTTTTTCGCTAGTGGATGGCGGGATGATTACCGTAATGCGCCGACTGTTGTCATTGCCACCAGATTTCGAAGCCTGCGCTTTGACGCGTTCAGTTTTTGTGTCGTATTCGATGCGATCACCTTTGATGCTGCCGCTCTCCTGTTTCAAGCTGGCATTGTCTTGTAGGGTGATTAGATTTTTGGCGACATTGAAATAAATATTCAGTGCTTGGGCATCAACAACATCTTTGGGGCCAGTGAGTTGTTGATGATAAGTAGCAGGGCTACCCGTGGCGTGGATGTTGGTCAGTTTATTGTTGTTATCGCTATTCAACACAACTTTGCCTGCTGTGATATGAATACTGCCCTGCTTAACATCAACATTGCCGGTGTAAGTAGTCACACCAGTTTTTGCATCACGCTCGGCACTGTCGGCCTGAATTTCTATCGGTTGACTACGATCATTTGGCAGCGCAAATACGCTGTTGGCGGTGAGTGCAAATCCGACGGCGATAAGTTTAGCGAGAGGCTTCATGAATCTCCTTGACGCGTGAAGGTAGTTTTAGTTGATCTCGTCCCATATCAGCCCACATGCCGACAGCTTGAGTGACGCTATTGCGCACTTGTATGGTAACAGCTTTATCTGTGTGAGCGAGTTTGGCCTCGGTATTGATATGTAAGTAGTCGCTGGTGATGCGCGTGGGGCCTTTGGGCGTTGCGTCGCTAAATAGGGTGGCATTACCGTATAAATCAATAATGTTACTGGTTTGATAAACCGTTGCGTTATCAGCGGTCACTTCCCATGGTGTGGGTGGTTTTTTATCGCTGCCGCGTTGCGTGAAATATAAATGTGGCGATTCAATTAGGCTGCGTTTGTCGGCATCAAAAGACGAGATTTTTTTGCCGAGTAGCGTGCGTATTTTTTTTCCATTTTCATCAAAAGCATCCAGCTGCGCATTTTCAATAACCGTATCAGCTTGTGAGCTAGTGTTTGTATTGGTGGTAGTGAGTGGCGATGAGATTTTTTTTTCATCGGTAATGCTGAGTCCAATGAGCGCCAAAAGAATCACAATAGCTGTTGCGATTATCTGCCGCACTCGGCTCGAAAAAAATGAAGGAAGATTTTGCAAGATATGAGGCATAGGGTCAGCCTTGGGAGTAGCGAGTAAACACAGCGTCTAATAATGCCTGTGCCTGCAGGATAAATTCTGCAGCTTCGCGCACTGCGCCATGACCACCCGCATTCGTTGTTACAAGATTGGCATGTTGCCGCACGATGTTGACAGCGTTGGCCGGCGCGATGCCGAGCCCTGCTTGGCGAATGGCGGCGAGGTCAGGCAGGTCATCACCCATATAAGCGACGGCAGTGCAGTCGATACCCAGCGTTTTAATGGTTTCATGCATGGCAGAGGCTTTGTCCTCACGCCCTTGCACTACAAGCTCAATGCCTAATTCGCGCGCACGGCATTCGACCATCGGGCTGATGCGCCCTGTGATGATGCCTACCTGTATGCCTGCTTGCTGCAACAGTTTGATGCCGAGGCCGTCGTGGATATGAAAGCTCTTCAGCTCTCGCCCTTCGCTGTCGTAAGTGATACGGCCGTCTGAGAGCACGCCGTCTACATCGAGCAACAACAGTCGGATGGTGCGCGCTAGTTCTTGAGGAGTAGCCATTACATCGATTCCGTTTACGCCACGCCGGCTTTCAGCATGTCGTGCAAATGCACAATGCCTTCCACGCGTTGGCTCGTGTCGGTAACCACGAGGGCGGTAATGTGTCTGCGCTCCATGATGGCCAAGGCTTCAGCGGCGAGCAAGTGCTTGCCGACGGTTTGGCTATTACGCGTCATCACTTGGCTGATAGCCGTGCTGTGTAGGTCGGTCATATTGTGTTGCAGCGTGCGGCGCAAATCACCGTCGGTAAAAACGCCCAAGAGTTGCTGTTGGTCATCGCAGATGGTGGTCAAGCCCAAGCCTTTAGCATTCATGGTGAGCAGGGCATCAATCAGCGGCGTATTGGGTGTCACAACCGGTATGCGATCACCGCTGTGCATGATGTCTTCAACCTTGAGCAGCAGCTTGCGACCCAGTGCGCCGCCAGGGTGTGAGAAGGCAAAATCCTCGGCAGTAAAGCCGCGCGCTTCTAGTAGGGCTATAGCCAGCGCATCGCCCATGACCAGCGCCACGGTGGTGCTGGCAGTCGGGGCTAAATCCAGCGGGCAGGCTTCGGATTCCACACTGACATCCAAATGCACATCTGCGGCTTGCGCCATTGTCGATTGCACATTGCCTGTCATGCTGATTAGCGGCACTTCCATGCGCTTGATCAACGGCAACAAAGTCACCACTTCTGCGGTCGAACCGGAGTTGGAAAGAGCAATCACAACATCATTGCGTGTGATCATGCCCATATCGCCGTGGCTGGCTTCTCCTGGGTGTACAAAAAAAGCAGGGCTGCCTGTGCTAGCTAGCGTAGCAGCAACCTTACGGCCGATATGTCCTGACTTGCCCATGCCAGTGACGATGATGCGTCCAGCGCAGTTCAGTAGCAGCTCACAAGCGCGCACAAAATCAGCGTTGATGGCTTTTTGCAAACGATCAACTGCCGCGCATTCCACACGCACGGTGCGTAAGCCTGAGGCAAGAAAATCTTGTGTGTTGTGCGTTGCGTTCATCGTATGTTGGAAAGGCTGTTTCGTGCCGCGTTGCGTGCGCAAATGGTATAGTGCCGGCACTCAAAAGTCATGGTGAAAAGAGAGCTTTATTGCATGAATAGCCCGATCGACCAGTGGATAGAACAAGTGTTAAAAGATGCCTTATCTGCGGAGCAGGTACTGGTCGGTGGCGATGGACGCCATTTCGAGATTACTGTCGTTAGCGCGCAATTTGAAGGGCTGCGTCCTGTTAAAAAACAGCAAATGGTTTACGCCGCATTGAATGAAAAAATTGCCGACGGGACGATCCATGCCGTCATGATGCAGACGCTGACGCCTGCTGAGTGGCAGGCTCGTTGATCTTCCAAACCCTATCAATCTAATTTTTTGGTTACAGTTTTTAATGGATAAATTAATTATTACCGGCGGCAAACCGTTGTCTGGCGAGATTTATATTTCTGGCTCAAAAAACTCGGCGCTTCCCATTTTAGCGGCGACACTCCTGTGTGAGGAGCCAGTCGTACTTGGCAATCTGCCGCATCTGCACGACATCACCACCATGATTGAGCTGCTCGGTTGTATGGGTGTGAATGTGGTGGTGGATGAAAAAATGCGTGTCGAAGTGGATGCGAGCCAAGTGCAAGCATTTACCGCACCGTATGAGTTGGTCAAAACCATGCGTGCTTCGATTTTGGTATTGGGGCCGATGTTGGGTCGCTTTGGTCGTGCGCAAGTTTCTTTCCCTGGTGGTTGCGCGATTGGTTCACGACCTGTTGATTTGCATTTGCGCGGTATGGAAGCCTTAGGTGCAACTATCGAAGTGGAAGGTGGTTACATCAACGCTTTTTGTGAAGGTCGTTTAAAAGGTACAAAGATTTTTCTGGAAACGGTTACGGTTGGCGGCACAGAAAATATTTTGATGGCCGCTGTGTTGGCGGAAGGTCAAACCGAGATTCACAACGCTGCGTTGGAGCCGGAGATTGTTGACTTGGCCAATTGCTTGAATGCAATGGGTGCAGATATTACTGGTCACGGTACCGACACCATCATCGTGAATGGTGTCGAAAAATTGCACGGCTGTTCTTACGATGTGATGGCAGATCGCATTGAGACGGGCACTTATTTGGCGGCGGCGGCGGCAACAGGTGGTCGCGTAAAATTAAAAAATACGCAAGCCGATTCGCTGGAAGCAGTATTAGCTAAATTGCGTGAAGCGGGCGCAGAGATTGAAGTGGGTGATAACTACATCACTTTAGATATGAAGGGTAAGCGCCCGAAAGCAGTCAGTGTGCGCACAGCGCCGTACCCTGCATTCCCCACCGATATGCAAGCGCAGATCACGGCGATGAATGCGGTGGCAGAAGGTGTTGGCACCATCACTGAAACCATTTTTGAAAATCGATTGATTCAAGCGCATGAAATGAATCGTATGGGTGCAAAAATTGCCATCAATGGCAATCACGCTGTGGTGACGGGTGTACCTCGATTAAAAGGCGCGCCGGTGATGGCAACCGATCTGCGTGCATCTGCCAGTTTGGTGATTGCCGGTTTAGTGGCTGACGGGCAAACCGTGATTGACCGTATTTATCATATTGATCGCGGTTACGAATGTATTGAAGAAAAAATGATGCAGCTCGGCGCCAATATTCGCCGAGTGCCGGATTAAGTTATGAAGAAAAAAATTACCATCGCGCTGACTAAAGGTCGTTTGTTGCAAGAAACTTTACCGTTGCTTGCGCAAATCGGCATACAGCCTTTGGAAGATTTAACAACCTCGCGCAAATTGATTTTTGATACCACGCACAGCGATGTGCAGTTGGTGGTGTTGCGTGGCTCTGATGTGCCTACTTATGTGCAGTTTGGTATCGCAGATCTGGGTGTTTCCGGCAAAGATGTAATTTTGGAACATGGTGGCGAAGGATTTTACGAGCCGCTGGATTTGAATATTGCGCGCTGTCGTTTGATGACGGCAGGCATGGCAGGCGTTGCTCTAAAAGAAGGCCGTATTCGTGTCGCGACAAAATTTGTCAATGTTGCGCGGCGCTATTACGCCGAGCAGGGCAGGCAAGTCGATGTGATTAAGTTGTACGGCGCGATGGAGCTTGCGCCTTTGATGGGTTTGGCTGATGAAATTGTCGATATTGTTGATACCGGCAATACGCTGCGCGCGAACGGTTTGGAAGCGAGAGAAGTCATTGCGCCCATTACTTCGCGCTTGATCGTCAATAAAGCGACAATGAAAACGCAGCACACGCAAATTCAACCCTTGGTGGATGCCTTGGCGGCTGTTGTTGCGGCGAATGTGGTTGCTGCGAAAGGTGCAGCGTGAATATCCAAAGGAAAAGCTACGCAGGTCTCACTGACTTTGAATTGTTTTGGCAAGCGTTATCCGGTCAAGAATTAGAGCTGGATAAAAATGTGCGTCAGGTCGTGTTGGAAATTATTGCCACAGTTGTGCGCGATCGAGATGCTGCACTGTTGCAGTACACCAATCAGTTTGACGCACGCGATGTGCAGTCAATACAAGAACTGAGCGTCAGTGCAGAGCGCTTGCAGCAGGCGCTGAAAAATATTGATACGGAAAAACGCGCTGCTTTAGAAATTGCGGCGCAACGCATTCGTGATTTCCATCAACGCCAGTTGGTGGAATCGTGGAGCTACACCGAAGCGGATGGCACGGTGTTGGGCCAGCGCGTTACGCCGCTGGATCGCGTAGGTTTGTATGTGCCGGGCGGCAAGGCTTCTTATCCATCATCCGTGTTAATGAATGCGATTCCGGCAAAAGTGGCTGGCGTTGCGGAAGTGGTGATGGTGGTGCCTGCGCCGCGCGGCGAATTGAATGACATGGTGCTCGCGGCGGCGGCAATTGCCGGCGTGGACAAAGTGTTTACGATTGGTGGTGCACAAGCGGTTGCGGCTTTAGCTTACGGCACAGAAACCGTGCCGCGAGTGGATAAAATTGTTGGCCCTGGCAACATTTATGTTGCGACAGCGAAGCGCGAAGTGTTTGGCAAAGTTGGCATCGACATGATTGCCGGCCCCTCAGAAATTCTTGTGGTTTGTGATGGTGAAACCAATCCGGATTGGATTGCGATGGATTTATTTTCGCAAGCTGAACACGATGAAGACGCGCAAGCGATTCTGATTTCACCAGACAAGAATTTTCTGGATGCGGTGCAAGCTAGTTGTGAACGCTTGCTATCAACACTGGAGCGCAAAGACATCGTGCGCGCGGCGATGGAAAAACGCAGTGTCTTTATTCAAGTGAACGATTTAGATGAAGCTGCAGAACTGTGTAATTTTATTGCACCTGAACATTTGGAACTGTCTGTCGCTGAGCCGGAAAAATTGGCAGAAGAAATTCGCCACGCGGGTGCGATATTTTTAGGTCGCCATACGCCAGAAGCTCTGGGCGATTACTGCGCAGGCCCTAACCATGTGCTGCCAACTTCCGGTACAGCGCGCTTTTCATCGCCGCTGGGTGTGTATGATTTTCAAAAACGCACCTCGATGATCAATGTCTCTGCGCAAGGCGCAAACACTTTAGGTCGTGTCGCTTCTGTGTTGGCGCGCGGTGAAGGATTAACTGCGCACGCGCAGTCCGCTGAATATCGCTTGAAATAAATGAGGTTGCGATGAGCCGTTATTGGAGTCGTCTGGTTCACGAATTGGTGCCTTATGTGCCAGGAGAGCAACCTAAAATTGCCAATTTGGTGAAGTTAAATACCAACGAAAATCCTTATGGTCCTTCGCCAAAAGCACTGGCGGCGATGCAGCAGGCGATCAGTGACGATTTGCGTTTGTATCCCGATCCCGATTCCACGGTATTAAAGCAAGCTATTGCCAATTACTACGATGTTGGTGTCGAGAATGTGTTTGTCGGCAACGGCTCTGATGAAGTGCTGGCGCATATTTTTCACGGTTTGTTACAGCACGATGTGCCGATTTTATTTCCAGATATCACCTACAGTTTTTATCCCGTGTATTGCGGACTGTATAACATTGCCTATCGTCAGATTCCTTTGACGGCTGAGTTTGCCATTGATGTAGAGAATTATGTGCAGCCCAACGGCGGCATTATTTTCCCTAATCCCAATGCGCCGACAGGTGTGTTGTTGTCATTGGAAAAAATTGAATCGCTGCTGCAGCGCAACACCGATTCTGTGGTGGTGGTTGATGAGGCGTATATTGATTTTGGTGGCGAAAGTGCGATCTCGCTGACCAAAAAATATCCTCAGTTGTTAGTGACGCAAACGCTATCGAAGTCGCGCTCACTGGCTGGTTTGCGCGTAGGTTTGGCGGTCGGTCATGCCGATTTAATTGCTGGTTTAGAGCGCATCAAAAACAGTTTTAATTCTTACCCCTTGGGGCGCGCTGCCATTGTTGGTGCAGCAGCGGCTTTTGAGGATCGCGACTATTTTGAAAAAACCACACAACAAGTTATTGAAAGTCGTGATTTTGTCACAGCAGAATTGACTGCTTTGGGTTTTGAGGTGCTGCCTTCAGCTGCTAATTTTATTTTCGCGCGCCACCTGCAATGGAGTGGTGAAAAATTAGCGCAAACATTGCGTGAGAAAGCAGTATTGGTGCGTCATTTCAAAGGTGAGCGCACCGGCGATTACTTGCGTATTACTGTGGGGACGGAAGAGCAGAATCGAGTGTTGTTGGACAACTTGGAAAAAATTCTTGGCTGATAAGGTTTTCCTCATGACGCAGTCGTAAGAGTTGCGCCATGAGGAGTGAAGAACAAACGAATCAAAAACCTTCCAGCGTGGCATAGCGGTCGTAATGAAAGCGCGCACTACCCAGTAATTCTGCTGAAACACGAGCGCGTTTCAGGAACAGGCCGACATCCAATTCATCCGTCACGCCAATGCCGCCGTGCATTTGTGTGGCTTCGTTGCTGATCAGCTCGTAGGTGTCGCTGGTTTTTGCTTTGGCCGCGCTGACGAGTTGTGCGGCGTTATCTGCATTTTTTTCTAAAGCGTCTAACGCCAACATCAAAATGGATTTACACATTTCGATTTCAGTATACATATGCGCAGCGCGATGTTGCAGCGCTTGGAAAGTGCCGATTAGCACACCAAACTGTTTGCGTTCTTTCAGGTATTGCACGGTGCGCTCAAAAATTTCTTGCATGCCGCCAAACATTTCAGCAGTGAGACAGATGCGTCCATAGTCGAGTGCGCGTTCCAATGCCGGCAGGCCTTTATCGATTTCACCCAATAGGTGCGATTCTGGAATGCAGACATTGTCGAGCGCTAGCTTTGCGTAGCGTTGCGAATCGACCAGCGTGACCGCTTCGCGGCGTAAGCCTGTCGCTGCAACATCCACCAAAAACAAACTGATGTTTTGTGAGTTGCTGACGTGAGCAGAGACAACAAACAAATTGGCCGCGATGCCGCTGATGATGCGTGTCTTGTTGCCGTTGAGAATAAAAGTATTGCCTTCACGCGTTGCTGTGGTATTCACATGAGTAGGGTTGTGGTGATGCCCTTCATCGCAAGCGAGTGCAATGAATTTCTCACCGCTGATAAGTTGAGGCAACAGTGTTTGTTTTTGTTCTTCACTGCCGGCATGCAGAATGGTTGCGCCAGACAGGATGGAAGCTAGTAAAGGTGAAGCGACCAGTGTGCGCCCCAGTTCTTCCATGCAACCGGCTAAACCAGTACAGCCAAATTCAAAACCGCCGTAAGCTTCTGGGAAAAGTGCGCCAGACAAGCCCAGTTCAATCATGGATTGCCAAACGGTGTTGTCAAAACCTACGCCATCTTTTTGTTCGCGTAGTGCGCGGAATGAAGCGATGGGCGATTGATCGTTAGCAAAGCTGCGCACGCTGTCGCGCAATGCGCGTTGTTCTTCGTTAAATGCAAATGCCATGAATAATAGTCTCCTGATCTCAGCTCAAAACACCGGGTAAGTTCAGCGCGCGTTTGGCAATAATGTTGAGCTGAATCTCTGTTGTGCCGCCAGCGATGGTGTGGGTTTTTGCACCCATCCATTCCAGCGTGGTATTGAGTTCTTTTTCGCTGAAGTGAGTGGCGTCGCGCCAGCCAAGGCCTTGCTCGCCCATGATTTTCAGAAGCAATTCAAATTTGCGTTTTTCTTCTTCGGTACCGCAGTATTTAAAAATCAGAGCGGTGTTCATGTTGCCTGCGCCGAGTGTGAACTCGTCAATCATGCGTTGTTGCGTTACATCGAAAGCACGTTTTTGTACTTCGTGCCGTGCAATGGCATCGCGTAAAACGGCATCAGCAATTTTTCCATCTACGGTTTTTTCTAAATATTCCAGCGCAGCTTCGCGCGGTTCGATACCGGTGCCAGTTTCGCCGCCGAGATCGGACATCATATTGCGTTCAAATTCGAGCACGCGTTTAGCAACAGTCCAGCCTTTGTTGATTTCGCCAAGTGCATTTTTCTTTGGTACGCGCACATTATCGAAGAAGGTTTGGCAGAAATGGCGATCACCCGTAATCAATTCAATTGGCTTAGCTTCCACGCCAGCAGAGGCCATATCAAACAATAGGAAAGTGATGCCATCGCGTTTTGGTGCGTCGGGATTGGTGCGCACCAAGCAGTAGATCCAATCTGCTTCATCGGCATAAGAAGTCCAAATTTTGGAGCCGTTGATGATGAAATCATCGCCATCTTCAACTGCGCGCGTTTGTAAACCTGCCAAATCAGAGCCTGCACCTGGCTCGGAGTAACCTTGGCACCAACGAATTTCGCCGCGAGCAATTTTGGGTAAGTGCTCGCGCTTTTGTTCTTCGGTACCGAATTCAAGAATGGCAGGACCTGCCATCCAAATACCTAAATTCACTTGCGGAGCGCGACAGCCCAATTTGCGCATTTCCGATTTGAAAATACGCGTCTGCTCGGCGTCAAAACCTGCACCGCCGTATTCGGTTGGCCAATCGGGTACGCAATAGCCTTTTTCTACACAGCGATCAAACCAGAGTTTGGCATCGGGGGTAGGGAAGTGAATATTACGAGCTCCCCACACTTGCTCTTCTTGTTTAGCAGGCGTGCGCAAGGATGCGGGGCAGTTGGCATCCAGCCATGTCCTGATTTCCTGACGAAAGGCTTTGTAATCCACGAGCAGGCTACCTCTGACAATGTATGAAAGTGAGAAAAAGATGTGGCTTTATGTCCCAAAATCTTAGAAAAACACACCTACAAAAAACGACCAGCATTTTAACGATGCATGGTCGCTTCTGCGAAGTGGTAATTACTTAGCGTGTATTCAATCGTGACTTAAGTGGATGCAGCGTGCTCGTCGCTGATGGGCTGCGTTGCTGCGGAAGCTGCATCATTTTTTTTGCGCGCCGCAGCCACTTCTGCTTTGGTTTTATGCTTGATCAATTTGCCTTTTTTCAAAGCAGAGGCTTTGAGTTCAGCCAATGATTTCTCCAAGCATTCACGGTAAAAACTGGGGTCTGGCAAAATTTCGCGATCAGCGAGAATACTCACCGTCACGGTGCCGCAGTAGCTCATTACTAGATGAAATAGTCCAACGCCTGGCGTCAACAAGCCTACTCCGTGGTATTGCACTAGCTTGGCGCCACAGCTGTACAGCGGAAATGGAGGCCCTGGCACATTGGAAACAACAGAGCAGAAATTGATCGGCAAATTGCCGGTCAATTTATTGTCGATGTAGAGGTGTACCAAACTTTTGGTCAAGCGCGGTGAAAACACACCGGCTAATTTGAGCGCATCGACCAATGGCGTCTGTTCGCCAAACTCTTTGGCTTCACAGGTACTCTTGTGGATGGCGTGCAAACGCTCGACCGGGTCTTCAATATCGGTGTGGATATTGGAAAAGATGGAGCCAATTTGATTGTGGTCGTCGTTATCACCACGGCGACTGCGCATATCCACCGGCATGGTGATACACAGTGGCTCTTGCGGCAGTTCGTTGTGGTGTTGCAAGTAATGACGAATACCGCCTGCGACGACGGCAAGCGCAACATCGTTCACTTTCACGCCCGTCGCATTTTTGATGGCTTTGATATCTTCTAAATCAAAGAGTGCAGCTTCAAAGACGCGGTAAGGGCCGACAGGATTATTGAAGCGCGTTTTGGGTGCGCGAATTTCTGGCATCGGCACTTCGCCTCGGCGGACATCCACGATGTTTTTGCCGATAGCAAAGCTGGTTTTGTACAGGCCTTTCATCAGATCAACACTGTTGCGCACGGTGTTGAAAGTGCCGCGTGTCAGCATGTTAAAAGCACTAGGAGGAATCTCTGCCAAATAATTGGGTGCATCTTCTTCCTCAACGCCAGAAGGGGATGGCTCTAAATCATGCAGTGCTGCCATGAATGAAGATCCGCCCGCACCATCCACCAAGGAGTGGTGCATCTTGGTGTAAACCGCAAAACAATCTTTGGGCAGATGGGGGATGTTGTCCAAACCCTCGATGATGTAGGCCTCCCACAGCGGGCGCGACATATCGATAGGGCGCGCGTGCAAGCGAGCAATCTGAATGCACAACTGGCGCCAGTCGCCGGGTTTGGGCAGTGCGATGTGGCGCAGATGAAACTCCATGTCGAAGTTGTCGTCTTTGATCCAATATGGGCGGTCGTAGCCGCCGGGGACCTGTACCATGCGTGTGCGGAATAGCGGTAATTTTTTTAGCTTGCGTTCGAAACTGGCAATCACTTCTTTAAAGCGCACAGTGCCACCAGGTGCGGTGGATTGGTCGTAGATGCCGAGGCCGCCAATGTGCTGCGGTGTGCTGGGATGTTCGAGGTTGATAAAGGCGGAATCGAGTACGCTTAACTGCTTCATGGTTGTGCCTGTGTCTGTCCGTGATTTAGAACCGTTAATTATCAGATAAATGTCGTAGATTGGCTAGGGGCGGCCATCGCACGACGCTCTGTGTTTGTTATATAGCGTTGTTATAAGTACGAGCCTGTTATTTAAGGAGTAATGGTGTGCGTTGTCGATGGCGATGTTTGTTGTATATCCCCGTCTGTTTGGTGGTGCTGCTCTTGGCGTGTGAGTTGTTGCTGCAACTGGGCGCGCTGGTGGTGCATGGGCAATCGCGTTTGGTGCCTGCGCAATGGTTAACCGGCAATACGCGCGTACTGGCGCTGGGAGATTCCAATACTTACGGTTTGTATTTGAAGGAAGAAGAGTCGTGGCCTGCGCAATTACAGCAGTTATGGAATAACGAGCACACATCATCGCCGATTGAAGTGTTGAATCTTGGCTATCCCGCTACCAATTCATTTCGTGTGCTGGATAATTTGCCCACGTTGCTCGATAAATTATCGCCCGATGCAGTGATCATCATGGTGGGATTTAATGATTTTTGGACGCCATTAGAAACACTGCACCCTGCTAATTGGCAACAAAAAATAGAAAGTTGGACAAAAACACACAGCCGCGTGTATCGACTGTATGCCATCGCATCGCGCAGTAAAATTAGACAGCAAGATATGGTTTTTGGTTCGCCCCGCGATATCTCGAAATTGGATTTAAGTAAACGAGAAACACATCTAGTAAAAATAAAAGATGGCGATGAGTTTTACCTAGGTTCATTGGCAGGAGAGCCAGCGCAAAATAGGCAGGCTTTGCCAAATAATCTGCAGGCGATGATCGCTATCACGAGGCAATATCACGCACAGGTTTATTTTATGACCTATCCATCGAATTGGGGCTTTTACCCTGGTGCCAATAAATGGATAAAAACAGTGGCGCAGCAAAAAAATATTTCTTTAATCGATATTACGCCGCTGTTTATCGCGCGTTGCCCCGATGGAGCGGTTTCGTGCGGTGATTTGCTGTTTCATGATGGTCACGCGACAGCGAAAGGCAATGCGTTAGTGGCAAAAACAGTAGCAGAGCAATTGCGCATCAATCGCTAGCGTTTGCCGCCGCGCAGTTTTTCTTGCAGTAGCGCTTCTTGTACTAGCTCGCGTAGGATGGCTTCAAGGCGTGGCATTGCGCTGCGTACGACATCGTCAACTAAATTTTCTCGGCTGCGTTTAGACGATAGTAAAACAGAGGAAGGCAAGCTTTCGTTTGATATGCGCGCAGGAATTTTTCTTGCTTGGGTGGCGTGTGTTTCACGATGACGATGCTCGCGGCCCAATGTGGGAATGCTATCGTCAGGTATTAGCACGGGAATACGAGCAGGCGTACCGTTTGATTTTGGCTCAACTGATGTGTCAGTTGGTGCATTATCACTCAATAGATGGCGTATCGACTCTAACTCACTTAAAAGATCTTCGCGTTTCTTCTCCCCTGAATCGCGTTCTTGGGCTAATGGTGGGTTGTCAGCATTCATGTGCTTTTCTTCATGTCATTAATTTTAATTTCATAGCCGCGCTCTTGATAGAAGCGATAGCGCTGTCGGCTGATAGCAAGTTGTTGTTCATCCTGACTGACAATTTCGGCAACACGAGAAAACTGGCTAAAAAACTTAGGGATGTTGTCACTGAGATTGATGAGTAAATCGTGATGTGGCGTATTGTTATCACTCCAGCCAATATGAATGGGTATTTGTTGGCTGGCAGGTGATGTGGCATGCGGTAAAAAACTGTCTATTTTAAAATTCCAAAGAGCTGCATCCATTGAACGCCCTGCTTCACTGTCATTTGTCTGTATCAGTAAACGATTGTTCAGTTGCCGCGCTTTTTCTGCTAAACGGCAAGTAAAAAGCTGACGCGCGGTTTCGTCATTCCCTGCCAGTAAATAAAAATCTACGCGCGTCATGGTTGCCTCTTTATTTTTTACTGGCATCAATTAAGTAGCGCACCAGCAATGGTACAGGGCGCCCCGTCGCACCTTTGTGACTGCCTGCACTATTCCATGCGGTGCCGGCGATGTCCAAATGCGCCCACGGATAATTTTCTGTAAAGCGCGCGAGGAAACAAGCTGCTGTGACAGAGCCTGCGTTGCGACCACCGACATTAGCAATATCAGCATACGGGCTTTTCAGTTGTTGTTGATACTCATCCCACAACGGCATTTGCCATGCTTTGTCTTCTACCTGCATGCCGGCATCGAACAATTTCTCGCCGAGTGTTTCGTCGTTGCTGTACAAACCGCTGGCGTGATTGCCGAGTGCGATCACACACGCGCCGGTGAGCGTGGCGATGTCAATCACAGCAGCTGGTTTGAAGCGCTCGACATAAGTGAGCGCATCGCACAACACCAAGCGACCTTCGGCATCGGTGTTGATCACTTCAATGGTTTTGCCGCTCATGCTGGTAACGATGTCGCCTGGTTTTGTCGCGCCGCCGCTGGGCATATTTTCGGCGCAAGCCATCACGCCAATCACATTGATGGGCAACTGTAGCGTGCTGATGGTGTGCATCACGCCAAGCACACTCGCTGCGCCGCACATATCAAATTTCATTTCCTCCATGCCAGCACCAGGTTTTAAGCTGATGCCACCAGTATCGAAGGTAATGCCTTTGCCGACTAATACGATGGGTGCTGCATTTTTCTTGCCGCCAGCGTAATCCATCACCACTAATTTTGCGGGCTGATCGCTGCCAGCAGACACCGAGAGCAGAGAGCCCATTTTCAGCGTGTGCATTTGTTTCTCGTCCAGCACTTTGGTAGATAAGTTTTTATGTTGCTTCGCCATGTGTTGTGCTTGCTCAGCCAGATAAGAAGGAGTGCAAACATTACCGGGCAGGTTGCCAAGCTCTCGTGTCAGCGCCATGCCGGCGGCGATAGCGGAACCTGTTACGAGGGCTTGTGTGATGGCTTTGTCTGCTTTGTCGCTATGCCAAATCAATTTTTTCAGGGCGTTCTTTTTTTTGTCTTTCTTGAGTGTGTCGAAGTGATAAGTGCTATTCAGTAGCTTTTGGGCAGCGCGTTCAGCGCACCAAGCGATATCGTGACCTTCGACGGCAATTTCATCCAAGAGAAGCACGGCATCGTGCGCTTTCATTTTTGCGAGCTGCTCGGCGATATGGCCTAGCAGCGTCAGATATTGCGTGCGCGTCAGCGGTTTGTCGTCTCCAGCGCCGAGCAGCAGCAGGCGGTCCGCGGTAATGGATTCGACATGAGGGAGTAGCAGCACATCACCGACGTTGCCTTCAATATCACCACGCTTTTTTAGTTGGTTGATTAGTGAGGCCAGCACACCTGTTGTGTGGTGGGATATATGTTTGCCGCTGAAAACAGGCAACACCAAGCAATCGGTTTTGCAGGTGAGTGGTTTGATGGCTTGGGCGCTGATGGTCAGCATGATGTGAGGTTCTCCGATGGGTCATTGATTCTTGGCTGGTATAAAGCCGTGCTGGTATAGTCTACCTTTCGCGGTGACACCTTCAACCTTTGGTGGTTCACCAGTCGTTTATCTTCCTGATTGGATTCTTAATGTGATGCAGCCCCGCTTCATTTTGGCGAGATATTTTGCGCGAGAGATTTTGCAAACAACGTTCGCGGTTACATTGATTCTGTTGTTGATTTTTCTTTCTAGTCGATTTGCCAAGTATCTAGCGGATGCAGCAAATGGAAGATTGTCAGCGGAGATTATTGTATATCTATTGCTGTATCGCGCGCCCAGTATTTTGCAGCGCATTCTCCCTCTCAGTTTATTTCTTGGGATTTTGTTGGTGTTTGGGCGAATGTATGTTGAGAATGAAATCACTGCATTACACGCAGCCGGTATTAGCATTGCGCGATTATTGTTGATGAGTAGTTTCGCTGTAGTTCCAATAGCTATTACTACCGGTGCCTTGGCGCTTTATATAAGTCCAGAAGGATTTCAGCAAGCAGAGAAATTATTGAATGGAGAAAAAAAACGCAGCGATTTAGATTTAATTGAGCCTGGAAAATTTCTAGATCTGCGCACTTGGCGTGGTGTTTTGTACACGGGTGATATTAGCGACGACCGTAAAACAATGAAGGATGTTTTTGCTGTGGAGCAGCATAGAGATGGCGCGTGGACAGTTTTTCGCTCTGCACATGGATCGCAATATTACGATGAAGCACAAGATGCTCGTTACACAACTTTGAATGATGGTGTGCGTTATCGTCTCAAACCGGGTGAGTTAGCCGGTGAGCGCCTTCGCTTCTCGGTATTAAAGCAACATATGAAGCCATCAACTGCTGAATATGATGTTCGTAGAGTAAAAGAAGATGCGCTGTCACTAACATTTTTACTAAGAGAAATTGATCGCCCTTTGATCGATGTGCCTGAGTGGCGCCTATCACTAATCGCGACACTGCAATGGCGATTCTCATTAATTGTTTTGGTTTTGCTAGTCGCAGCTCTAGCTGTTGCAATGAGTAAGACAACGCCAAGGCAGGGGCGTTATATCAAGCTATTGCCAGCCATTCTGCTCTATTTTGCTTATATGACGACGCTGGATATTTTGCGTAGAAAAATAAGCGAGGGTGATATCAGTATTATGCCAGGCATGTTGACGGCACATATATTGTTTTTTGCTATAGCTATGTTGCTGCTATTCAGTGACAGGTTGCTGCAGCGGAGAAAAACCGCATGAAACAGTTAAACCGCTATGTGGCGAAACATATTGTGGCAGCCACTTTATTGGTAATTGCCATGTTGGTTGGCTTGTTTTCTGTGTCATTGTTTGCAGAAGAAATGTCAGATGCCCCCGATCATTACAGTCTAATAAATATCTTCATTTATGTGATTTTTAGCGTACCTGGCATGGTGGCTACAAATGCAACTTTTGCGCTGCTGATTGGCAGCCTGCTGGGTTTGGGGGTATTGGCAAGCCAGAGCGAGTTGACCGTTATGCGAGCCAGCGGTGTGTCAGTGCTTAATATTGTTTTAATGGTTATTAAACCAGCGCTAGTATTGATTGTACTGATAGGTTTAGTGCGTGAGTTTGTTGTGCCAGCAGCAGATCGCTACGCCAACCACTTTCGAGCCGAAAAAATAGAGGAAGACCCTCTTTATAACTTGATTCGTAGTACGCATGGCCTTTGGTTGAGACAAGAAAATCAATTTGTTCATTTTAATTATGTCAATGCTCAGGGCGATGTGTTCGGGTTTGCACGCTTCGCCTTTAGTGATGATGGTGAAATGAAATTTGCACAGTACGCTCCGCGCGCCGTGCACAAGGGAGATGGTACAGAGCCTGGTTGGCAGCTTGAAAATGCAAGAACAACTACGTTTGATAACAATGAAACCAAAATTGATGTACAAGAAAATTTTTGGAAGAGTGAATTGAATCCTAACTTGGTAGCGGTTGTTGCACTTGATCCAGAAGAGATGAGTATGCGGGAGCTGCACTACTATATTAATTATCTCGGTGATCAGAATCAGGATGCGCGTACTTTTGAGCTGACTTTTTGGGGGAAAGTGCTGCAACCGTTGGCAATGATTGGTTTGGTGTTGGTAGCGATTTCCACTATTTTTGGGTCGCTGCGCGCAACAACAATGGGTTATCGGTTGTTCTTTGGCATTATGCTCGGTATGGCATTTCGTTTTAGTCAAAGTATTTTGGGGCCGGCTAGTATGGTGTACGGTTTTTCTCCGTGGATGGCAATCGCTCTTCCTATCGTTGTTTGCTGGGGTTTGGGGTTCTTTTTCTTAGCTCGCGTCAAGTGAAAGAAAATAGCATCAAGCTATTTTCTTTTTTCGTGCACAGCTACTCGCGTTCCAGACAACATATCGTGCCAAGTGTTGTGTTGTGGCAATAAACACCATAAAAAGCCTAAGCCGCCACAGGCAAGAGACAACACACCAGCCAGCCAGCGTTTGATGCAGTGCGTAAAAGTCAGCGGTGATCCATCAACGGTTTCTAATTGGAGGCGCCAAGCTTGCATTCCCAGAGTTTGTCGGTTGTAGCGCCAGAAAACACAATAAAACACGCAGACAACCAGAATCATCCCTACAAAAACCAATGGATTGCCGCCAGCGGTGGATGAGGTTTCCACATAAGTTTTGCCAAAAATCCAGCTCTCAACACCAACAGCAATACCGCCGAATAACATCAGTAAGCCAAAAATTAAGAAGCTGTCGTAAATCAATGCGGTCAGGCGACGCCACAGCGGTGCGTTGGGCAACATAGATATTCCACAGAACAGTGTGCGGTGATCAGTATAAGCGACAGGCGGTATAATCGCCGATCGTCTGCTGGATGGCTGTTTGATGAAAAGTATCCAAATTCGCGGTGCGCGCACCCATAATCTGAAAAACATTAATCTCGATATTCCGCGCGATAAATTGGTGATATTTACCGGTTTGTCGGGCTCTGGAAAATCGTCGTTGGCGTTTGACACGCTGTACGCCGAAGGGCAGCGCCGTTATGTGGAGTCACTCTCCACTTATGCGCGCCAATTTTTGTCGATGATGGATAAGCCTGATGTCGATCACATCGAAGGTTTGTCGCCCGCCATTTCTATTGAACAAAAATCCACTTCGCATAACCCGCGTTCCACCGTGGGCACTATCACTGAAATTTACGATTACTTGCGTTTATTGTTTGCGCGCGCGGGTGAGCCGCGCTGTCCTGAACACGGTAAACCGTTATCAGCACAAACCGTGAGTCAAATGGTCGATGCGGTGTTGGCAATGCCAGAAAATACCAAGCTGATGCTGTTAGCGCCGGTGATTCGCGATCGCAAAGGTGAACACGCGCATGTCATTGAGAAATTAAAAAGCCAAGGTTTTGTGCGTGCGCGCATTGATGGCGTGGTGTGTGATTTGGATGACGCACCGAAATTGGCAAAAAATATCAAGCACACCATTGAAGTGGTGGTTGATCGTTTCAGTGTGCGTGCGGATATTCAACTGCGTCTGGCGGAATCGTTTGAGACGGCGCTTAAATTGTCAGAAGGTATCGCGCAAATTGCACACATGGACAATGCAAAACAGCCAGAGCAAGTTTTTTCAGCAAAGTTTGCCTGCCCCGTGTGCGATTACAGCATCAACGAGCTGGAGCCGCGCATGTTTTCATTCAACAGTCCTGCCGGCGCTTGCCCCGGTTGTGATGGCTTGGGTGTAAAACAGTTTTTTGATCCGAGCCGCATTGTACAATTTCCAGAAGCTTCTATCAGCGAAGGCGCGATACGCGGTTGGGATAGACGCAATTTTTACTATTTTCAAATGCTGACTTCGCTGGCCGATCACTACGGTTTTGATGTTGATACGCCGTGGGAGAAATTGAAAAAATCACAGCGGCAAATTTTGCTGTACGGTTCTGGCGAAGATGACATTGTGTTCACCTACGCCAACGATCGTGGCGATGTGTATCAGCGGCAGCATCCGTTTGAGGGCATCGTCAACAACATGGATCGTCGCTATCACGAAACAGAATCCAATAGCGTGCGTGAAGATTTGGCGAAATACATCAGCAACCAATCTTGTCCAGATTGTGGCGGTACGCGTTTGCGCAAAGAGTCGCGCCATGTGTATGTGGATAATCGCACGCTGGCAGAATTAACAGAATTACCCGTAGGCGATGGCTTTAGTTATTTTTCACAGCTGGAGCTGAAAGGTCGCCAAGGGAAAATTGCCGAGAAAATCTTGAAAGAAATCCAAGAGCGTTTGCGCTTTTTGGTCGATGTCGGTCTCAATTATTTAACACTCAATCGCAGTGCAGAAACTTTATCAGGCGGCGAGGCGCAGCGCATTCGTCTAGCTTCGCAAATCGGCGCGGGTTTGGTCGGCGTGATGTATATCTTGGACGAGCCTTCCATTGGCTTACATCAACGCGACAACGAAAGATTGCTTTCAACACTGATTCGTTTGCGCGATTTGGGCAACACCGTGATTGTGGTGGAGCACGATGAAGACGCGATAAAAGCGGCAGATTTTATCGTCGATATCGGTCCAGGTGCTGGCGTGCACGGCGGAGAAATTGTTGCTAGCGGATTGTTGCCAGACATCCTCAATAATAAAAAATCGCTGACAGGCGATTATCTCTCTGGCAGAAAAAAGATTGCGGTGCCTAAAAAACGCCTGCTGTTAAATCCAGAAAAAATATTGGTACTGGAAGGCGCAACTGGCAACAATTTGCACGATGTGAATTTAGAAATTCCTTTGGGTTTGTTCACTTGCGTGACGGGCGTTTCAGGTTCTGGAAAATCTACGCTCATCAATCACACACTATTTCCTATTTTGGCGGAGCAACTCAACGGTGCAACCACACTAAAACCTGCAGCCTACGAAGCGATTCGTGGCTTGGAACATATTGATAAATGCATTGATATTGACCAAAGCCCCATCGGTCGCACGCCGCGTTCCAATCCAGCCACTTACACCGGCATGTTCACAGCGATTCGCGATTTGTTTGCAGGCACGCAAGAAGCGCGTTCGCGCGGTTATCAGCCAGGGCGTTTTAGTTTCAATGTCAAAGGTGGTCGCTGTGAAGCTTGCGAAGGCGATGGTGTGACCAAAGTGGAAATGCATTTCTTACCGGATGTGTATGTCGCTTGCGATGTCTGCCAAGGCAAACGCTACAACCGTGAAACATTAGAAGTGTTGTACAAAGGCAAAAATATTCACGATGTATTGGATATGACGGTTGAAGTGGCGTTTGAATTTTTCAAAGCGGTTCCAGTCATCGCCAATAAATTGCAAACGCTATTGGATGTCGGGCTGTCTTATATTCGCCTTGGCCAGAATGCGACCACGCTATCGGGTGGTGAAGCACAGCGCGTGAAGTTAGCGAAGGAATTGTCAAAGCGCAGCACGGGCAAAACGATTTATATTTTGGACGAGCCGACGACAGGTTTGCATTTCCATGACATCGCTCAGCTGCTTGCAGTGTTGATGCGTTTGCGTGATCAGGGCAACACCGTGGTGGTGATCGAGCACAATTTGGATGTCATTAAAACGGCGGATTGGATTGTCGATTTAGGGCCGGAGGGTGGTTCGGGCGGCGGACGCATCATCGCCTCGGGTACGCCGGAAGATGTGGCGCGTGACAAGCACTCGCACACGGGGCGCTTTTTGCAGCCGTTGTTGGCGGTATCCTCGCTATAATGCCCCTTTATTTTGTTGCGAGACTGCTATGAGCGAACGCAAAGCCAGTGTTCAGCGCGATACGCTGGAAACTCAAATACAAGTTGCTGTGAATTTAGACGGCACGGGCAAAATCTGCTTTGAAACGCCCGTGCCTTTTTTGGAACACATGCTCGACCAAATCGCGCGGCACGGCTTGATTGATTTGGAAGTGCGCGCCAAGGGTGATGTGCATATCGACGATCATCACACGGTAGAAGATATCGGCATCACCTTGGGCCAGGCTTTTGCAAAGGCATTGGGCGATAAAAAAGGCATTTGCCGCTATGGCCACGCCTATGTGCCTTTGGATGAAGCACTGTCACGCGTGGTGATCGATTTCTCCGGTCGCCCCGGCTTGGAAATGCATGTGGAATTTACGCGCGGGCGCGTGGGTAATTTCGATGTCGATTTGTTTTATGAATTCTTTCAGGGCTTCGTCAATCACGCGGGCGTGACGCTGCACATCGATAATTTGCGCGGCGTGAATACGCATCATCAAATTGAAACCATTTTCAAAGCGTTTGGTCGCGCGCTGCGTATGGCGCTGACTGCCGATCCGCGCATGGCTGGGCAAATGCCGTCCACTAAAGGCACGCTGTAATCGTGGCATCATCAGTTGCCGTCATTGATTACGGCATGGGTAATCTGCATTCCGTTGCGAAAGCTTTAGAAAATGTTGCGCCGCATGCGCGCGTGCAGGTTACAAATAATGCCGATCTTATTCGCGCAGCCGATCGTGTTGTTTTTCCTGGCGTGGGCGCAATGCGTGATTGCATGGCGGGTATTCGTGCGCTAGGTGTTGATGCTTTAGTGCGCGAAGCCATCACACAAAAACCAGTGTTGGCGATTTGCGTCGGCATGCAGGCATTGATGACGCACAGCGAAGAAAATGGCGGTGTCGATTGTTTAAATTTGTTGCAAGGCTCCGTACGTTTTTTTGGTGATGCGCTGCAAGCAGCGGATGGTCAGCGCTTGAAAGTGCCGCACATGGGTTGGAATGAAGTGACGCAAACGCGTCCACATGCGATGTGGCAGAACATCCCCCAGAACAGCCGTTTTTATTTTGTGCACAGTTATTTCGTGACGGCGAGTGACCGCACTTTAGTGGCGGCAAGTGGCAATTATGGCGTGACCTTTGATGCCGCGTTGATGCAAGACAATCTTTTTGCAGTGCAATTTCATCCAGAAAAAAGCCACACCGCTGGGTTGCAGTTGTTAAAAAATTTTATGAATTGGGATGGGCTTTGCCAGTGATGTTGATTATTCCCGCCATCGATTTGAAAGATGGCCAGTGTGTTCGTTTGAAGCAAGGTCGTATGGAAGATTCGACAGTCTTTGGTTCGGACCCGGTATCGATGGCGCAGCGTTGGGTAGATGCTGGTGCGCGGCGTTTGCATTTGGTCGATTTGAATGGTGCGTTTGCTGGCGAGCCGGTGAATGGCGAAGCGGTAAAAGCCATCGCTAAAAAATATCCCAATTTGCCGATACAAATTGGCGGTGGTATTCGCAACGCAGAAATTATCGAAGCGTATCTGTCTGCTGGCGTGAGCTATGTCATCATCGGTACAAAAGCCGTCAAAGAGCCGCAGTTTGTCACGGAAATGTGTCGTCAATTTCGCGGAAAAATTATTGTTGGTATTGATGCGCAAGACGGCATGGTCGCGACCGACGGTTGGGCAGAAATCAGCAGCGTGAAAGCGGTGGATTTGGCGCGCCAATTTGCCGGCGATGGTGTTTCTTCGATTGTTTATACCGATATTGCGCGTGATGGCATGATGCAAGGCGTGAATGTTGAAGCGACTGCGCAGTTGGCGGAAGCTTGCGGCATTCCTGTGATTGCTTCCGGCGGTGTAACAAATATGGACGATATCCGCGCATTAAAAGCTGTGGCGTCGCGCGGCATCTTGGGTGCGATAACGGGGCGTGCGATTTATGAGGGTACGCTGGATCTCGCAGAAGCGCAGCAGTCTTGCGCGGTGTAATCATCATTGGGTGGTGCTTTTCTATTTGAGCGGAGCGTCATGTCACAACACTCTTTGTTAAATCGAACGCTGCGCCGTTTGCAGCGCATCTGGTCCGATCTCAACACTTCTTTGCGCGGTGATGATCAATATCAGTGCGATCCCGCACTCAGCGAAAAAGATGTAGAGCATTTTCGTCTGTTGATTAACGAGTGTTTATCGGCGCGCGGCGGCGAGTGGGCGCAGCGCGCGAAAGCAGCGCAGATTGGTCACGCGTATATGTCTCTGAATCGTCAGGGGCGCTTGCGTTTTTTGCGCTTGCTCGCCACAGGTTTTGATGCGGACGAGCATGCCATTCAACAAGCAATTGAAGCCTATCAGCAAACGCAAAATGCCACGGAAAAATCAAAGCTGCGTCATAAGTTAAGCAAAGCCTTAACTGCGCCGCGTGTGCATTTATTGACGCTGTTTAACGCCATGCCTAGCGGCATTAAGTTTCTGGTCGATATGCGCGGTGAATTGTTGGACACGGAAGTCAGCCAAGATGCCGAGTTGAAAGAAGTCGAAAAAGATTTAAAGCATTTGCTCTCTAGTTGGTTTGATATTGGTTTTTTACAGTTGCAGCAATTGACTTGGGATTCTCCCGCTGCGCTATTGGAAAAATTGATTGAGTACGAAGCGGTACATGAGATCACCGGTTGGACTGATTTGAAAAACCGCATGGCGATAGATAGGCGGTTGTTTGCTTTTATTCATCCCAATATGGATGACGAGCCGTTAATTTTTGTGCAAGTGGCACTGTGTAATGGCTTGGCGAATAACATCCAGTCGCTCCTAGATACCAATACACGCACTTATGATGTTGGCGGCGCGAACACAGCCATTTTTTATTCCATCTCCAACACTCAAAAAGGTTTGGCTGGCATCAGCTTCGGCAATTTTTTGATTAAGCGCGTGGTAGGAAATCTCAAAAAAGAGTTTCCGCAGTTGCAACAATTTGCCACGCTGTCGCCTGTGCCTGGTTTTATGAAATGGCTGTCTGAGCAAATGGAGCAAGGCGAAGATTCGCTGCTGCATACGCAAGAAAAACAGGCGCTAAAAGTTTTGGCAGATTCATTGAGTGTGGATGCGAAATTGAAAGATATATTGTCACTGCTGGCTTGGCACCAAAACCAAGCGGTGTGTGATGTGCTGCAACCAATTCTTTTGCGTCTGTGTGCGGAATATCTGTCCGTGTTGCAAACAGGAAAGCAGCGTGCGCGCGATGGTGTGGCGCATTTTCATTTGGGTAACGGCGCAACGCTGCAACAAATCAATTGGATGGCGGATATTTCACCCAAAGGTATTCGTCAATCTTGCGGCATGATGGTGAATTATTTGTACGATCCTGACACTATTGATCGCAACAGCGATAACTATATGCAAACGGGAATGTTAGCGGTGTCGGACGAAGTGATCGCGTTGCTTAATAATCGTTAACGAAAATGCTGCAAACTATGCGAGGTGCTGATTCACTACTTGCAAAACTTGTTTGAAGCATTTGGGATTGCCGCAAACAATATTGCCAGTTTCTAAATATTGATTGCCACCGTTGAAGTCGCCAATCAATCCGCCTGCTTCTTGAATCAACAAAATGCCGGCAGCGATATCCCACGGTTTTAAGCCCATTTCCCAAAACGCATCGAAACGACCAGCAGCAACATAGGCGAGATCCAACGCAGCAGAACCGGCGCGACGAATGCCGGCTGTTTGTGGCGCCAATTCTTCCAGTGCTTTGACATAACCAGCAATTTTTTCATTTTGATGGCTGCGAAAAGGAATGCCTGTGCCCAACAACGCACCATCCAAATTGGTGCGCGCAGTGACGCGAATTCTGCGTCCGTTAAGTTGCGCGCCGCGACCGCGACTGGCAGTAAATTCTTCACGCGTGACGGGGTTGTAAACTACGGCGTGTTCAATTTTTCCTTGGTGCTGACAGGCGATCGACACAGCGTAGTGCGGAATGCCGCGCACAAAATTGGTAGTGCCATCCAGTGGATCAATGATCCAAATGTAGTCGGCATCAGGGTTGCTGCTGCCACTTTCTTCCGCTAAAAAACCGTGATCGGGATAGGCTTTTTGCAGCGTGCGAATGATGATGTCTTCTGCGGCGCGATCGACCTCGGTGACATAGTCGCTGCTGCCTTTTTCCGTAACAGTAATCAAATCCAAACGATCAGATGCGCGGACGATGTGTTCGCCAGCCTGACGCGCAGCGCGCAGGGCAATGTTCAGCATGGGCTGCATAGTGAGACCGTGTGGCAGTGAAATGAGGGGCGGCATTGTAACAGCCGCGCACACAGGGATAAACGAATCACTTTGGCACAGTGGGTAAATCGGGCACAATGTCGCCCTTGTTTTGAGTGGTGCGTGACGGATTTTTTATGGCAGTAAGTGCAAATGCGGCGGTGGTATTGGATGGTGCGAAGGTGGCGCAGGAAACAGAAGCGCAAATTCGTGAGCGAGTAGAAAAACTCAAAGCGCTGTCGGGCATCACACCTATTTTGGCAACAATTTTGGTGGGTGATGATCCATCTTCGGCCACTTATGTGCGTATGAAAGGCAATGCCTGCCGTCGCGTTGGCATGGATTCGTTAGCTATCGAAATGCCGCAATCGACCACCACCGAGCAACTGTTGGCAAAAATTGACGAGTTGAACAGCAATCCCGCTGTGCACGGTATTTTGTTGCAGCATCCGGTGCCATCGCAAATTGATGAGCGCGCCTGTTTTGATGCTATTGCCTTGGGCAAAGATGTGGACGGCGTGACTTGCCTTGGTTTTGGTCGTATGGCGATGGGTGAGCCGGCTTACGGGTCGGCAACACCAGCGGGCATCATGCGTTTGTTGGCTGCCTATGACATTCCTTTAGCTGGAAAACACGCCGTTGTTTTGGGGCGCAGCCCTATCTTGGGCAAGCCCATGGCGGCCATGTTGCTCAATGCAGATTGCACCGTGACTATCTGCCACTCGCGCACCAAAGATCTACAAAAATGGGTGAGTGAGGCGGATATCGTGGTAGCAGCCGTAGGGCGACCAGAGTTTGTTCCGGGTGAGTGGATTAAAGAGGGTGCTGTGGTGGTCGATGCGGGCTATCACGAGGGCAGCCTCGGCGATATCGCGATAACTACAGCCATTGCCAGAGCTAGCGCGTACACGCCCGTGCCCGGCGGCGTGGGGCCTATGACCATCAACACCTTGATTTTGCAGACTTTACAGGCCGGCGAAGCCAAGCTGGGTGCGCAAGTGTCGTGAGGTTTTCGCTGCTACAGCGCTGCCAGTTACGTATCCGTGATTGGGTTTACGGCAACCGCATCCGCGTAAAAAAAGGTAATACGCTGGAGATTGCCTTTGCGGAGCGTATGCGTATGCAGAAGGTCGATATCCTCATCAAAGGTAAAGGCAATAGCTTTACTGTCGGTCGTGGCTCTATGATCGCCAAGTGCAAAATTCGTGTGGATGGCAGCAGCCAAAAGCTAGAAATTGGTGAAGATTGCCTCTATCACTCCGGCAGGATTTACCTGCGCTACAACAGTAATCAACGCATCAGTATTGGCGACAAGACTACGATTGAAGACGCCTATTTACTGACAGATGAAGACGCCAGCATCACGATTGGCCGTGATTGCATGTTCTCCAAGTTCGTCCATTTACGCGCTGGCGATGGACATTCGGTATTGGATGTTGCTACAGGTGAGCGTATCAATCGTGCCAAAGATATTGTTATTGGCGATCATGTTTGGATAGGGCGCGCCGCTTGTATTCTTAAAGGAGTGGTTATCCCAAGTCGCTCCATCGTTGGTGCACACGCAGTCGTCACTCGCAAATTTGAGCAGCAAGGTGCCGCCATTGCGGGTAATCCGGCCGTTGTAGTGCGCTCAGGCTTGGATTGGGATAGGCGAATGCTGTGAATGCATAAAATAAATGCACTTCCTTGTTGACTTGCCTTTTTCTCGCCTATAGAATTGCGCCTCTTTTTCGCCCAGCCCAGTATTTTTTTACAAATGCGGGCGGCAAAACCAGAAGTAACTAATTGATTTATTGAGGTTTTCTGTTCATGCAGAACCAGAGAATTCGTATTCGCTTGAAGGCTTTTGATCATCGTCTGATCGATACTTCAACACAAGAAATTGTAGAAACAGCTAAAAGAACGGGTGCTCAAGTGAGAGGTCCAATTCCTTTGCCGACGCGCAAAGAGCGTTTCACTGTGTTGATCTCTCCGCATGCAAATAAAGATGCGCGTGACCAGTACGAGATTCGCACGCACAAGCGCATGTTAGACATCGTCGAGCCAACCGATAAAACGGTTGATGCTTTGATGAAGTTGGATCTGGCTGCTGGTGTGGAAGTGCAGATCAGCTTGGGTTGATCAAAAGTTTTAAAGATTTAAGTAGTAAAGCAATAAAAGAAGTCGCACGAGATTTAGAAATAAAGTTGGATTCTCGATTGAAGTGCAGCTCCTTGGTGTAACGCCTAAGTAAGGCGGCCATAGCGGGTAAAAGCCCCGTACACGAGAGGTGATAAAAATGGTCAGTGGTTTAGTCGGTCGCAAATGCGGCATGACGCGTATCTTTACAGAAGAAGGTGTTTCGATTCCGGTAACCGTAATCGAAGTTGAGCCTAATCGTGTTACTCAGGTTAAGTCTATCGAAAGCGATGGTTATGCTGCTGTGCAGGTAACTGTTGGTGTTCGTCGTCAGTCACGCGTCACTAAAGCGGCGGCTGGTCATTTTGCTAAAGCGGGTGTTGGTGCGGGTCGCGGGCTGTGGGAGCTGGCGACTGATGGTGTGGATCAACCTGCTGTCGGCTCAGAATTAACAGTTGCTGCTTTCGTCGATGGTCAGATGGTTGATGTCACTGGTCGTTCGCGCGGTAAAGGTTTTCAAGGTGTTATCAAACGCTGGAACTTCAGTGCGCAAGATGCCACGCACGGCAACTCATTGTCGCATCGCGCTCCTGGTTCTATCGGTCAAAACCAATCTCCGGGTCGTGTATTCAAAGGTAAGAAAATGGCTGGTCACATGGGTGACGAGCAGGTCACTGTGCAAAATTTGCAAGTGGTTCGTGTGGATGCTGAGCGCAATCTGCTGTTGGTTCGCGGTGCGGTGCCTGGTGCGCCGGGTGGCGACCTGCTGATTCGTCCTGCGGTTAAGGCTTCCTAAGAGGGGAATGTTGTGGAATTAAATATAGCAACACTCGAAGGTGGTAGTGCTGGCAATGTTCAGGTATCTGAAACTGCCTTCGGACGCGCATACAACGAAGATCTTATTCACCAAGCGGTTACTGCGTACCTGTCTGGTGGTCGTCAAGGTTCTCGCGCGCAGAAAAATCGTTCAGAAGTGAGTGGCGGCGGCAAAAAGCCGTGGAAACAAAAAGGTTCTGGTCGTGCGCGTGCGGGTAGTACTCGTAGCCCAATTTGGCGCACGGGTGGCGTAACTTTTGCTGCGCGTCCACAAGATCACAGTCAGAAATTAAATCGCAAAATGTATCGCGCTGCATTGCAGAGCATTTTGTCTGAATTGGCGCGTCAAGATCGATTGGTGGTGGTTGAGAAAATTGATCTCGAACAGCCAAAAACAAAACTGCTTCAGCAAAAATTAAATGCGCTGAAATTGGATAGCGTTCTGATTGTTTCTGATGAAGTGAGTGAGAATCTTTATCTGTCTGCGCGCAACCTGCCGAATGTTGATGTGCGCGATGTGAATGCGGCAGATCCAGTAAGCTTGGTTCGGTTTGACAAGGTATTGATTACTGTTCCAGCCGTTAAAAAGTTTGACGAGGTGTTGGCATGAACCAAGAGCGCATTTACAAGGTTCTTGTTGGGCCGCAGGTTTCTGAAAAGTCAACCATGGTTTCTGGTGATAGCAATCAAGTCGTGTTTAAGGTCGCGCTGGATGCTAATAAGTTAGAAATCAAACACGCTATTGAGAAGTTGTTTAATGTGAAAGTTGCTGCAGTGCGTGTGTTGCGCATGAAGGGCAAAGTAAAGCGCAATCGTTTTGGTGATGTGCGTCGCAGTGATTGGAAAAAAGCCTATATCCGCCTTGAGCAAGGCCATGATATTGACTTTGCAAGCATGTAAGGCTGGGGAGTAATTTTTTATGGCAATAGTAAAAAGAAAACCCACCTCGCCTGGACGCCGCTTTGTTGTTAGCGTTGTTAATCCAGATTTGCACAAAGGCGCGCCGCATGCTGCCTTGGTGGAAAAGAAAAGCAAAAACGGTGGTCGTAATAATAATGGTCGCATTACTGTGCGTCATCAAGGTGGCGGTCACAAGCAGCACTATCGTATTGTTGATTTTAAGCGTAACAAAGATGGAATTATCGGTACGGTTGAGCGCTTGGAATATGATCCTAATAGAAGTGCCAATATTGCATTGGTTTGCTATGCGGACGGCGAAAGGCGCTACATTATTGCGCCAAAAGGTTTGAGTGCTGGCGATAAAATTCAGTCGGGTTCTGCGTCGCCTATCTCTGTAGGTAATGCTTTGCCTTTGCGTAATATTCCTATCGGTTCCAATGTGCATTGCATTGAAATGAAACCGGGTAAAGGCGCGCAAGTTGCGCGTTCTGCTGGAGCTTCTGCGCAGTTGGTTGCGCGTGAAGGTGCGTATGCAACGCTGCGTTTGCGCAGCGGTGAAATGAGAAAAATTCTTGCCGATTGCAAAGCTACTTTGGGTGAAGTTTCAAACAGTGAGCACAACCTGCGTTCATTGGGTAAAGCTGGTGCAAGCCGGTGGCGTGGAGTTCGCCCGACAGTTCGTGGTGTGGTTATGAACCCGGTTGATCACCCGCACGGTGGTGGTGAGGGTAGAACTTCTGGTGGTCGTCATCCAGTTTCTCCGTGGGGCACGCCAACTAAAGGTTACAAAACCCGTAAGAACAAGCGTACGAATGATCTTATTGTTCGTCATCGCAACAAGAAGTAAGAATTGAGAGGATAGATTTGTGCCGCGTTCATTGAAAAAAGGCCCGTTCATCGATCTGCATCTTGTGAAAAAGGTGGAGACGGCGCTAGAAAAAAATGACAAACGCCCAATCAAAACATGGTCGCGTCGTTCGATGATCATGCCAGAAATGGTGGGTTTGACTATCGCAGTACACAACGGCCGTGCGCATGTTCCCGTCTATGTGACGGAAGAAATGGTTGGTCATAAACTCGGCGAGTTTTCTGTTACGCGCACTTATAAAGGGCACGCAGCAGATAAAAAAGCGAAGCCTGGTAAGAGGTAATGGTAATGGAAGAGATTTCAGCAACATTGCGCGGTGCTCGTAGCTCAGCGCAAAAGTGCATTAGTGGTTGACCAAATTAGAGGTCAGCATGTTGAGAAAGCGTTAGATATTTTGTCGTTCAGCAACAAAAAAGCTGCCGTATTAGTTAAAAAAGTGCTTGAGTCAGCAATTGCAAATGCTGAACACAATCAAGGGCTTGATGTTGATGAATTGCATGTTTCAACAGTATTTGTTGATGAAGGTATGGTGATGAAGCGTATTAAGCCTCGCGCCAAAGGGCGAGCGGACAGAATTTTAAAACGCACTTGCCACATTACTGTAAAAGTTGCCGCCAAATAAGGCGAGAAATTAGGAGACCGCAATGGGTCAAAAAGTACATCCAACCGGCATTCGTCTGGGTATCATCAAAAAGCATACTTCTGTTTGGTATGCGAACAGTGCTACTTATGCCGATAAATTGCTGGCGGATATTAAAGCGCGTACTTTTATCCAAAAGAAATTAGCTAGCGCTTCAGTTAGCCGTGTTGATATTGAGCGTCCATCTCAGTCTGCGCGCGTCACTATTCACTCTGCGCGCCCCGGTATTGTTATTGGCAAAAAGGGCGAAGATGTTGAAAAATTGCGTGGCGAAGTGGCGCAAATTTTGGGTGTGCCCGTTCATATCAATATTGAAGAGATTCGTAAACCAGATATTGATGCGGTTTTGGTTGCACAAGGTGTTGCACAGCAATTAGAGCGTCGGGTTATGTTTCGCCGTGCTATGAAGCGCGCCGTACAGAATGCAATGCGTCAAGGCGCATTGGGTATCAAAATTATGGTTTCTGGACGCTTGGGCGGCACAGATATTGCTCGCACAGAGTGGTATCGCGAAGGTCGAGTGCCTTTGCATACTTTGCGTGCAGACATTGATTACGCAACAGCAGAAGCTTTGACTACCTACGGCATCATTGGTGTAAAAGTCTGGATTTTCAAAGGCGAAATTCTTGATGCTGCGGAACAAGCCGAAGCAGTAACCGGTAGAAAGAAGTCATCTAATCAGGGGTAAGACGCGCCATGTTACAACCTAAGCGCACAAAATTTCGCAAGCAGTTTAAAGGGCGAAACAGGGGCCTTGCCCAACGCGGAAGCAAAGTTAGCTTTGGCGAATTCGGGCTCAAAGCTACAATGCGTGGCCGCATTACAGCAAGACAAATCGAGGCTGCGCGTCGTGCGCTGACTCGTAAGTTAAAGCGTGGTGGCAGAGTATTTATTCGCATTTTTCCAGATAAGCCAATTACACAAAAGCCTCTTGAAGTGCGTCAAGGTAAAGGTAAAGGCAGTGTTGAATACTGGGTGGCACAGATTCAGCCTGGTAGAGTTTTGTATGAAGTAGAAGGGGTTTCAGAAGAGTTGGCGCGCGAGGCGTTGACACTGGCTGCAGCAAAACTCCCTCTGACAACCACATTTGTTAAACGGCAGATCATGTAATGAAAGTAGCAGATCTTCGCAATAAAACAGTTGCTGAATTGCAAGTTGAGTTGGATAAACAGCTCCAAGATCAATTCAAACAAAGAATGCAGTTGAATACTGGGCAGTTGTCCCAAACGCATTTGCTTAAGGCGTCAAGACGCCGTATCGCGCAAATCAAGACGCTGTTGAATGAAAAGGCTGGTAAATAACATGGCAAACAATGAGCAGATTGCTCGTACCAAAACAGGTCGAGTTGTTAGCAACAAAATGGACAAGACGATCACTGTGTTGATCGAGCGTCGTGTTAAGCATGAGCTTTATGGTAAGTATTTAGTTAAATCTTCAAAGCTGAAGGCACATGATGAAAATAATGAGTGTGCAATTGGCGATATCGTTACAGTAAAAGAAGTTCGTCCACTATCTAAGTTTAAAACTTGGGCATTGGTTAAAATCGAGGAAAAAGCAGCAGTTATTTAATTGCTTGCTTTATTGAAATCGTTTTCGGAGTGTAGTGAATGATACAAACTCAAACATTTTTAGATGTGGCAGACAACAGTGGTGCCCGTCGAGTTATGTGTATCAAAGTGTTGGGCGGTTCACACCGTCGCTATGCTGGGGTAGGCGATATCATTAAAGTCAGCGTTAAAGATGCTATCCCTCGCGGAAAAGTCAAGAAAGGTCAAGTGATGACTGCAGTGGTTGTGCGCACTAAGAAGGGCGTGCGTCGTGCTGATGGTTCTTTGATCAAATTTGATGATAACGCTGCCGTGTTGTTGAACAACCAGCAAGCGCCAATCGGGACGCGTATTTTTGGACCTGTGACGCGTGAGCTGCGCGGCGAAAAATTCATGAAAATTATTTCTCTGGCGCCAGAAGTGCTTTGAGCTGGGCTGGAGCGAGGTTTGGGTATGAGCAAGATTAAAAAAGATGATCAAGTAGTCGTCACCACAGGCAAAGATAAAGGCAAACGCGGTTCAGTACAGCGCGTATTGGACAACGGTCGCGTTGTCATTGCCGGCGTCAATGTGATGAAAAAGCATACTAAGGCAAATCCTCAGCTTGGTGTACAGGGTGGCATTGTTGAGAAAGAAGCATCTATTGATGTTTCAAATGTCGCAATTTACAACCCTAAAACCAACAAAAAAGATCGTGTTGGTTTTAAAGATGTCGATGGTAAGAAAGTGCGGGTCTACAAATCCAGTGGCGAAGTGATTGGCGCTTAATCGAAAGGTGAAATGGTAATGGCTAGACTGCAACAAGTTTACAAAAGCGAAATAGTGCCCAAGTTAAAAACTGAACTGGGCGTGAAAAGCGTAATGGAAGTGCCAAAGATTACTAAAATCACCGTCAACATGGGTGTGGGTGAGGCGCTTGCCGATAAGAAAATTCTTGAAAATGCTGTACGCGACCTCGAGCAAATTACAGGGCAAAAGGCAGTTATCACAAAGGCCAGAAAGTCAATTGCGGCTTTCAAGGTTCGTGAAGGATGGCCTATTGGTTGTAAAGTGACGCTGCGAAATGATCGCATGTATGAATTTCTTGATCGTTTAATCACGGTTGCGATTCCTCGTATTCGTGACTTCCGTGGTATTAGTCCTAAGCAATTTGACGGTCGTGGCAATTTCTCTATGGGTGTCTCTGAGCAGATTATTTTCCCAGAGATTGATTACGATAAAATTGACGCATTGCGTGGTTTGGATATTGCTATTACCACGACAGCAAAAACAGACGATGAAGGTAGAGCTTTATTGAAGGCCTTCAATTTTCCTTTCAAAGCCTGATTTAATTTACGAGGACGGCTCTTAAAATGGCAAAACTTTCGATGATTGAGCGTGAAAAGAAACGCGCAAAAACTGTTGCAAAATATGCAGAGAAGCGCGCAAATCTTAAAGCGGTTATTGCTGATCCAAAGGCTTCAGACGAAGACCGCTGGAATGCCCAGATTCAATTGCAAAAATTGCCGCGTAACGCAAATCCCGTCCGTATGCAAACACGCTGTAGATTGACTGGTCGCCCACACGCTGTTTATCGCAAGTTTGGTCTTTCGCGTATTAAGCTCAGAGAGCACGCAATGAAAGGCGATAATGTGCCTGGTCTTATTAAGGCCAGCTGGTAAATTTTGGAGTTATCACTATGAGTATGCAAGATCCTTTGGCGGACATGATTGCAAGAATACATAACGCACAACTAAGCGCAGCTTGCTAAAACATCTATGCCGTCGTCAAAAATAAAGGTTGCCGTTGCCGAGGTTCTGAAATCCGGAAGGCTACATTGAGGATTACAGTGTCAGCGGTGGTTCTAAGCCAGAGCTGACTGTTGATCTTAAATTTTCACAAAGCAAAATGGGACGTGGTGGCGTCAAGCGTGTAAGTCGTCTGGTTTGCGTAACTACAGTGGTAAGGATAGCTTGCCAACGGTAGCCAATAATCTTGGTATTGCGATTGTTTCGACAAGTAAAGGTGTTATGACAGATCGGGCAGCTCGCAAAGCAAATATTGGCGGCGAAATTTTGTGCACAGTGTTCTAGGAAAATAGCGATGTCCAGAGTTGCAAAAAATCCTGTTGTTATACCAGCTGGCGTAACAGTTTCTGTTGCGGGTAACGCGGTCAATGTGAAAGGCAGCAAGGGTGAACTTTCGGTGCCTCTTCATGCTGCTGTAGAGCTTTCCCAAGATGCTGGGCAAGTAACTTTTAGTGGTAAAGGCGGTGCTAGAGAGGCGTGGATGCAGGCTGGTACTACACGCGCGTTAGTTGCCAATATGGTAAAAGGCGTAAGCGCTGGTTTTGAGCGTAAGCTTGAGCTGGTTGGCGTGGGCTATCGTGCTAAAGCTAATGGCAATATCCTTAATTTGACGCTGGGTTATTCGCATCCAATTGACTATCAATTGCCTGTGGGTGTAACAGCAGAAACGCCAACGCAAACTGAAATTCTTTTAAAAAGTATCGATAAGCAATTACTGGGCCAGGTTGCTGCAGAGATTCGTTCTTATCGCGAGCCAGAGCCTTATAAAGGTAAAGGCGTGCGTTATTCAGATGAAGTTGTCCGCCGTAAAGAAGCGAAGAAAAAGTAAGGTATAAACAATGAATGCAAAAAAAGCTGGACGACTGCGTAGAGCAAAGTCAACACGAATGAAAATTCGTGAGCAGGGCGCGTATCGCTTAAGCGTGCATCGCACTCCAAGACATATCTATGCTCAAGTTACTTCTCCAGATGGCGCTCAAGTGCTTGCTCAGGCATCGACACTTGAATCGAGCTTGTCTTCTGGCGCAACTGGTAATGCTAAGGCAGCGGAGAGTGTAGGCGCTTTAGTGGCTGAAAGAGCAAAGGCTGCAGGTGTTACGAAGGTGGCTTTTGATCGTAGCGGCTTCAAATATCATGGGCGTGTTAAGGCGTTGGCTGATGCCGCGCGTTCCGCTGGTCTCGAGTTCTAATAGGTGTAAAGATGGCGCTTCAAGAGCAGAAAGAAAAAGACAAGAACTCAGACGGCCTTTTAGAGAAGCTCGTTCAAGTTAATCGCGTTGCTAAGGTTGTAAAAGGTGGTCGTACTTTTTCATTTACAGCACTGACTGTGGTTGGTGATGGAAATGGTAAAGTCGGCTTTGGTCGCGGCAAAGCGCGCGAAGTGCCTGTTGCTATTCAAAAGGCAATGGAAGCAGCTAGACGTAACATGATTACTGTTGATCTCAATGGCAATACTATTTTTTACCCAGTAAAAGCGCGTCACGGCGCAGCCAATATTTATATGCAACCGGCGTCAGAAGGTACGGGTGTTATTGCTGGTGGAGCTATGCGTTCTGTCTTGGAGTTGGCTGGCGTACAAAACGTATTGGCTAAATGCTATGGGTCAACTAACCCTGTGAATGTTGTTCGCGCGACTATTCGTGGTTTGAAAGAAATGCGTTCTCCTGAAGAAATTGCAGCGAAGCGTGGAAAAACAGTTGAAGAAATTCGTGGCTAATTGAAGTCGATTATTGATTGATTAGTAATCAAGGTTTTTGATATGGCAAACACAATTAAACTAACCCAAATTCGCAGCACGGCTGGTCGATTGAAAAATCATCAAAACTGCATTAAGGGTTTGGGGTTGCGTCGCATTGGGCATACTGTTGAAGTGCAAGACACGCCGTCAGTGCGCGGTATGATTAACAAAGTTAGCTACATGCTGAAGGTGGAAGACTGATATGCATCTTAATAGCTTAAGTCCAGCTCCTGGACACAAAACGCCTAAGTTGCGCGTTGGTCGCGGCATTGGATCTGGCTTGGGGAAAACTTGTGGTCGTGGTCATAAAGGCCAAAAAGCGCGTAAAAGCGGCAATGTTCGCCCCGGTTTTGAAGGTGGCCAAATGCCTTTGCAGAAACGCTTGCCAAAGTATGGCTTTGTTTCTCGCATCAGCTTAACGACTGCGCAAGTGCGTTTGTCAGAATTAAATAAAATAGATGGCGATGTTGTATCGCTTGAAACATTAAAAGCTGCCAATGTGCTGAATGAAAATATCAAGCGCGCAAAGATATTTCTTTCCGGTGAAGTGAAAAAATCCTTTACTGTTAAAGGCTTGGCTGTAACCCAAGGTGCAAAACAGGCTATTGAAGCTGCTGGCGGAAAGGTCGAGGAATAATTTACTGTGGCCAATTCACCAGCAATGATGGCAAATCAAAAAGGTTTGGGTGAGCTGTGGACTCGACTCAAATTTCTTTTGTTGGCGATTATTGTTTACAGAGTTGGCAGTCATATACCTGTACCTGGAATCAACCCTACCCAGCTGGAAAGTATTTTTAGCCAGACACAGAACACGATATTTGGCATGGCCAATATGTTTTCTGGTGGCGCTTTAGAGCGTATGAGCGTATTGGCGCTCGGCGTGATGCCCTACATCTCAGCGTCTATTATTATCCAGTTGCTTTCCTCGGTGATGCCACAGTTAGAGCAGCTGAAGAAAGAAGGACAGCAAGGTCAGAGAAAAATTAGCCAGTACACGCGTTACGGAACGGTTGCACTTGCGACTCTGCAGGCGTTTGGGATGGTAAGTAGTTTGGCTGGGCAGAATGCGCTCTACTCGGTAAACATGAGTGTCTATTTGCTCGCTACTGTTTCGTTGATTACCGGCGCTATGTTCATGATGTGGTTGGGTGAGCAAATTACAGAGCGTGGAATTGGAAACGGTGTTTCGATGCTTATTTTTGCGGGTATTGTTGCAGGTTTGCCTGCGGCTGTTGCTCAATCTTTAGAGCAGGCGCGCCAAGGTGATTTGAATGTTGTGTTACTTCTTGGGCTTGCTGTAGGCGTACCTGCATTAATTTACGGCATTGTTTATATAGAAAGAGGTCAGCGTAAAATTGCAGTTAACTATGCGCGCAGACAAGTCGGCCGTAAGGTTTATCAGGGACAAAGCACTCATCTCCCATTGAAGGTGAATATGGGTGGAGTTATTCCAGCAATTTTTGCCAGCAGTTTGCTGTTATTTCCGGCGACAATTGCACAAATGTTTGGTCAGCGACCTGGCTTTGAATGGTTGCAAGATGTCGCGTTATGGATTGGTCCGGGTCAGCCATTAAATATTTTATTTTTTACCGTTTTGATTGTGTTTTTCTGCTTTTTTTATACAGCGTTAATGTTTAACCCGCGTGAAGTTGCTGAGAATTTGAAAAAAGGTGGCGCCTACGTTCCTGGTATTAGACCGGGGGAATACACGGCAAAGTATATCGATAATGTATTAACACGCTTAACTGTTGTTGGTGCTGTTTATATGACGGTGGTATGTCTGATTCCACAAGGTTTGGTGATGGCATTTAATGTGCCGTTTTACTTGGGTGGTACCTCATTATTGATTGTTGTGGTTGTAGTAATGGATTTTATGGCACAAGTGCAGTCACACTTGATGTCAGCGCAGTACGATACATTGCTTAAAAAAGCAAATTTGAAAAATTATGGTAATAGTTGAATCCATAAGTGCATTAACCTAGAGGTTGGAGAGATAAAGTCGTGAAAGTTAGAGCTTCTGTAAAAAAGGTTTGTCGTGGTTGCAAACTGGTTCGCCGCAAAGGCGTAGTTCGTGTTATCTGTAATGTGGAGCCGCGCCACAAACAGCGCCAAGGTTGATTTAACTTTTGGTCGAGAGTACCCTAGCGCCCCCTTGAACAAGCGTATCGGTGCTGTAGGGGCAAAGTTTTCTCTAATTATTTGATTTTGTTTGGAGTTTTAAAATAATGGCGCGTATTGCCGGTGTCAATGTACCTGATAACAAACACACAGTTATTGCACTGACCTATATCTATGGTATTGGTCGTACTCGTGCGAAAGATATTTGTGCTGCTTCTGGCGTAGCAGAATCTGCAAAGATGGGTTCTTTGACGGAAGCTCAGGTTGAGTCTTTGCGAGCGGAAGTGGCTAAGCAGACCGTTGAAGGTGATCTTCGCCGTGAAGTGAGTATGAGCATCAAGCGTTTGATGGATTTAGGGTGCTATAGAGGCCTGCGCCATCGTAAAGGCCTGCCTGTTCGCGGGCAGCGCACTAAGACGAACGCGCGTACCCGTAAAGGACCACGCAAAGCAATTAAGAAATAATTCTATTTAAAGCGTAAGCAACAGTTAGTTAGGCGAGAGAGATATGGCAAAGCCATCGGCAGCAGCAAAAACGCGTAAAAAAGTCAAAAAAACCGTAGTGGATGGTGTTGCGCATATTTACGCATCATTCAATAACACTATCGTGACAATTACAGATCGTCAGGGTAATGCTCTGAGCTGGGCAACTTCGGGTGGCTCGGGTTTTCGTGGGTCGCGTAAAAGTACACCTTTTGCTGCGCAGGTTGCAGCTGAGCGTGCGGGTATTGCTGCACAAGAATATGGCTTGAAAAACTTAGATGTCGAAGTTAAAGGGCCGGGCCCTGGTAGAGAGTCTGCGGTGCGTGCATTGAATAACTGTGGCTACAAAATTGGATCTATCGTGGATGTGACGCCGATTCCTCATAACGGATGCCGTCCTCCTAAAAGACGCCGTGTTTAACCTTTGGATAGTAAAAGAATTTAAGAGGCTGTTTTAATGGCAAGATATATTGGACCTAAGTGCAAGTTGTCGCGTAGAGAGGGCACTGACCTGATGCTGAAAAGTGGCGTAAAGCCGCTGGATGCTAAGTGCAAAGTTGAGACAGCTCCTGGTCAACACGGCGTGCGTCGTGGCCGTTTGTCCGATTATGGCGTACAGCTGCGAGAGAAACAAAAAGTGCGCCGCATTTATGGTGTTCTTGAAAAACAATTTCGTGGTTACTACGCAGAGGCTGCCCGTCGCAAAGGCAATGCCGGTGAGAACTTACTGCGTTTATTAGAATGCAGACTGGATAATGTCGTGTACCGTATGGGGTTTGGTGCTACTCGTGCTGAAGCTCGTCAGCTAGTTTCGCACAAAGCGATCGCTGTAAATGGCAGCACTGTCAATGTGCCATCTTTCCAAGTTCAGCCTGGCAGCACTGTTTCCGTGCGTGAAAAAAGCAAAAATCAATTGCGTATACAGTCCTCTATGAATATCGCCGCTCAGCGAGGCCAGTCCGAATGGATAGAGCTGAATGCTGAAAAAATGGAAGGCCAGTTCAAGCGCATTCCGGATCGTAGCGATCTTTCATCAGAAATTAATGAAAGTTTAATCATCGAACTTTACTCGAAATAATTGCTGGGAATTTTTCATGCAAAGCTCTGCTACTGAATTGTTGACGCCAAAACATATTGATGTTCAACAAGTATCTTCAACTCGCGCAAAAGTGGTGCTTGAGCCTTTAGAGCGCGGTTTTGGTCATACATTGGGTAATGCACTTCGTCGCATTCTATTGTCCTCTATGCCAGGCTGTGCAATTGTTGAAGTCGAAATTGATGGCGTGCTCCATGAATTCAGCACGATTGCTGGCGTACAAGAAGATGTCATTGAGGTTTTATTGAACCTGAAAGGCGTGGCTGTTGTCATGCATGGTAATAAAGACCGTGCAGTTATTACGCTGAATAAAAAAGGCGCTGGCGCAGTAACGGCCGCTGATATTCAGACGGATGCTGATGTTGAGATTAAAAATCCTGACCATGTACTGTGCCATATTAACAATGCTTCATCCGCTGTTAGTATGCGCCTGATTGTTGCCCGCGGTATCGGTTACCAACCTGCAGATGTTCATGCAGCAAATGAAGATGATAATAAGACTATCGGTCGTTTGCAGTTAGATGCGTCGTTCAGTCCTATTGTTCGTATCTCGTATACAGTCGAAAGCGCTCGTGTTGAGCAGCGTACAGACTTGGATAAGCTGATTATCGACATGGAGACCAACGGAACAATCAATCCTGAGGAAGCCATTCGCCGCGCTGCAACGATTCTGCAGCAACAGTTAGCCGTTTTTGTTGATTTAGAAAGTGAAAGGCAGACGAGACCAGCGAAGCAGCAAGAGTCTGTTGATCCGTTATTGTTACGCCCTGTTGAAGATTTAGAGTTGACAGTTCGCTCAGCAAATTGTTTGAAGGCAGAAAATATTTATCGTATTGGTGACTTGATTCAGCGTACTGAAGTTGAGTTACTGAAAACGCCTAATTTAGGTAAAAAATCGCTTACTGAAATAAAAGACATTCTTGCATCGCGCGGTTTGTCTCTAGGAATGCGACTTGAGAACTGGCCACCAGCTAGTTCCCATAACGAAAACAAGGCAACAGCCTAATTTTGATTTAGTAATACCGCGCACCAGAAGGTAATTATCATGCGTCACAGACTTAGCGGCAGACAACTTAACCGCACGAGCTCACATCGTTCAGCCATGTTTCGCAATATGGCGGCTTCATTATTGGAACACGAAATCATCAAAACCACTTTGCCAAAAGCTAAAGAGCTGCGCCGCGTTGCTGAGCCTTTGATCACTTTGGGCAAGCAAGACAGTGTTGCTAATCGTCGCTTGGCATTCAGCCGTTTGCGTAGCAAAGAAGTTGTTGGAAAATTATTTTCAGAAATCGGTCCACGCTACAACGCTCGCCCAGGCGGCTATCTGCGTATTGTGAAATGCGGTTTCCGTACCGGTGACAAAGCCCCAATGGCTTATGTTGAGCTGGTAAATCGTCCTGAGAAAGTTAAAGCGAGCGAAATCGTTAATACAGAAGACGCTGCGGAATAAATTCGCAGCATTTTTTCGCTCCAAACTCCTGTCTTTTTGATGTCGCCTAGGAGGTGCTTGCCATGAAATCTTTCCATCCACCGGTAAGAACACTCTTGGGGCCAGGCCCTTCAGATGTAGACCCTCGCGTACTAGAGGCGATGGCTAGGCCAACCATCGGTCACCTTGATCCCTCATTCATTCATTTAATGGATGAAATTAAGCATTTGATGCAGTACGCCATGCAGACAAAAAATAGTCTGACGCTGCCGATTTCTGCGCCAGGTTCTGCTGGCATGGAAGCAACTTTCGTTAATCTCGTTCAGCCTGGCGATAAAGTCATCATTTGCCAAAATGGTGTGTTCGGCGGGCGCATGAAAGAAAATGTTGAGCGTTGTGGCGCAACGGCGGTCATGGTGATGGATCCATGGGGTCGCGCGGTTGACCCGCAAAAATTAGAAGATGCACTGAAGGCGAATCCTGATGCAAAAGTTGTAGCTTTTGTTCACGCCGAAACTTCAACGGGCGTTATGTCAGATGCGAAAACGCTGTGCGAAATTGCCAGAAAATACAATTGCCTGACGATTGTTGATGCCGTCACCTCCTTAGGTGGTAGCGAATTGCGCGTTGATGATTGGGGTATTGATGCAGTTTATTCTGGATCACAAAAATGCTTGTCTTGCACGCCTGGTTTGTCGCCTGTTAGTTTCAGCGATCGTGCTGTTGAAGCATTCAGCAAACGCAGCTCCAAAGTGCAGAGTTGGTTTTTAGATATGAATTTGGTGATGGGTTATTGGGGATCCGGTAAACGCGCTTATCACCACACCGCACCGATTAATGCCTTGTACGCACTGCACGAGTCTTTGGTAATTCTGAAAGAAGAAGGCTTGGAAAATGCGTGGGCGCGTCACACGCTGCATCACAATGCATTGGTAGCAGGCGCAGAAGCAATGGGCTTGCAATTAATCGTGCCAGTGGGCGAGCGTCTGCCGCAATTGAATGTAATTACTGTGCCTGAAGGTATTGATGAAGCAGTTGTTCGTAAAGCTTTGCTAGAAACTTATAGCTTAGAGATCGGCGCGGGTCTTGGTGATTTGGCCGGTAAAGTATGGCGTGTCGGTTTGATGGGTTTTGGTTGTTCACAGAAAAATGTGCTGCTGTTTTTGGGTGCTTTGGATGCAGTTTTATCTTCCATGAACGCGCCGATTAACTCAGGTAAAGCGGTGGCTGCAGCAATGACAGCTTACGCAGCGGCATAAAATGGTTTAGCAAAACGGAAAGTAAAAAGGCACCTTTAGGGTGCCTTTTTTATTGCTGAAAATAATTATTTATGAACCGCTATAAGCGTTAGGCGGTGAGTTTTTTTCAGCTTGCTCATCACGCAAACCGTAAGCTTCGCTCAGCGTGTTGCTGCTTTGCGGTGAATAATCCAATGGTGGGTTGATAACAACGCCTTGCCCTAAAATGGGAGCAGAAGGGTTGTCTTTCTGCAGCATAGGTTGAATATCAATATTGCCGAGTTGTTGCGCGCTAGAGGCTAAATAGTCATGCAGATCACGGTAGTTACGCGTAAGGTTGCTGACGAGTGACGCTGTATGAGAAAAGTGCTCGGCAATCTGCGCATTTTGTTTTTGTGATTTTTGTTCGGCTTCTTGTAGTTGTGCTTCCATTTGTTGCTGGCTGCGAGGCTTCAGTAAGCGTGTTGCCATAACGCCAATCGCAATACCAATCAATCCACTGCATAGAGCAATCAGTGTTGTATCCGTTAGGTTGATATCCATTGTGCTACTCCAAAAATTAATCAATTTAAAATAAACAGAATGTGTTGTGAGGATAATGGAATCGTACGCTGTGAGCAAAATAATGATTAGGCGGCGTTACCTGATAATTACTGTTGCCCCGTTTCACGCAGAACCAACATGGGTGGTGTTGCCAGCACGCGATAACAAAAAGCTGTGCCGGTGGAGGCAATGAATACTGTGGATAGCACCGGTACGGCAAGCCATAACCACGGATGCGCAACGGCTACCATTTTGAACAAGAACACTTGCAGTGCCCATGTGGTTAGTTCTGCGCCGATGACTGCTAACAAGCCAGCGATGCCGCCAATAGCGGCAAACTCAACAAATAGGCTTCCCAATATCAAGCTGCGTTTTGCACCCAGCGTGCGTAGCAGTGCGCTCTCGTGAAGTTTTTGATCGATGCTGGCACGCAAGCAGGCGAACAGCACCAGCAGCCCTGCTGTCAAAATCAGTAGCAGGATAATTTCGACGGCGAAACCAACGCGTTGAATGATGGTTTGTATGCGCGCGAGTAGATCGTCAACAGGGTATGCCGTGACGGTGGGGTATTGGCGCAATAAATGGCTGAGTGCCGTCTCTTGTACTTCGCTGCGGTAGAGGCTGGTCATCCAAGTGGCACTGAATTGCGGTGATGAATCCAGCACGCCCGGTGGAAAGAGAAAATAAAAATTGGGTGTCATTCTGTCCCAATCCACGGAGCGAATACTGGCAACTTCGGCAGTGAGCGTGTTGCCTGCGATGGTAAAAGCCAGTTTGTCGCCCAGTTGCAGGTGTAATTTTTTAGCGAGCCCTTGCTCAACAGAAACGGGTGCGGTGGTTGTGTTTGCAGTGGGCCAGTGACCTTGTGTGATGGCGTTGCCCATGGGCAATTCGCGGCTCCAACTCAAGTTGAGATCGCGGTAGACGGCACTGATACTCTCGTCAAATAAATCGGTGGCGCGTTGACCGTTGATGGTGCTCAATCGCCCGCGCACCATGGGGTAAAACGCGGCAGGCGTAAGTTGAATGCCGTGAAGCGCGGTTTGCAGTGGTGCGACATCTTCTGGCGCTATATTGATCAGAAAAACATTGGGCGCTTTGTCGGGAATTTGCATACGCCATTCACTGAGCAATGAACTGCGAATCAGCACCATGACAGCGAGCAGCATAAAACCAGTGCCGAAGATGGCAATTTGCAGCAGAGACAGCCACTGCTGGCGCAAGACATTCGCGATACCTAAGCGCCAGTAGCTACCTGCGCGCTGGCTGAGTTGGCGACCAGCGCGCAGCAGCAACCAGCCGATCAATCCCGTGAAAACAATCAGCGCCAATGTGCCAGCAATCAATAAAGTGGCCAGTATAAAACTGCGGCTATACAGCAATAGCAGCGCTGCAACGCCGGGAATGGCGGGCCATAAAACTGAAAAGTTACGCGAGTTATTAGGGTTGCTACGCAGCGCGCGCCATGGCGGTGTGCTGGCTAAGTGCGCAAAGGACGGTACGGTAAAAGCTAGCAAACAAATCAAACTGGTGACTGCACCCATCGCAAACGGTTGCCAGCCAGTGGATGGAAGGTTGGTAGGAATCCAGTTGCCCATTACGCTGAAAAAGGCTTTCTCCAACAGCAGAGCAGGCAAAAAACCACAGAGCGTTGCCAGTAGCCACAGCGCAGTCAATTGCCAGAATTGCAGCCAGAGAATTTGCCGGCGTGTGGCACCGAGTGTTTTGAGTACGGCGATGGCGTCGGCATGACGATGGCTGTAGCGCTGTGCAGCAAAAGCGGCAGCGAGCGCAGCCAACAATACGCCGAGGCTGCCTGCCAAGCGCAAAAATAGTGCGGCTTTGTCGAGTGCCGTAGCGATGCCCGGCTGGTTGTCATGCAGGGTGATGATGCGCGCGCCTAGCGGTAATTGAGGCTTGAGCCAAGCGAAATAGCTGTCCAGTACGGTGGTGTCACCCGTGAATAAGTAGCGGTATTCGGCGCGACTGCCTGGGATGATGAGCCCAGTAGAGGGTAAGTCAGCAGCATTGATCATCACGCGCATGCCCATGCCGTAAAAGCTATTGCCCGAATCGCCCTCACGGGTCAGCACTTGGTCGATGACGAATGAGCGGTTACCGATATCAAGTGTTGCACCTAACGGTAAATTCAATTGATTCAAGATGTTAGCGTCTACCCATGCCGTGCCTGTTGAAGGGCCGTGTTGTACGGCGAGCGTTTGGTGGCGAGCGTCCCGTACTTCTAGCGTGCCGCGTAATGGGTAGTTGGTGGAGACCGCTTTGAGCGACGCTAAAACTGAGCGATCACTATTATTGGATGTAGTGCTGGCTACAGTGGGGTAAACCATGGTGGGAAATAAGATGGTCTCAGCGGTTTGCAGCCCAAGTTGTCGTGCGCGTTCCAAATGTGCGGTAGGCAGCGCGTCTCCCAATTGCACCACGCGATCAGCGCCCAAGTAAACGCTGGCTTCGCCCACCAATGCCTTCTGCAAACGATTGGCAAATAAGTCAATGCCAGTCACTATCGCCACGCCCAATACCAACGCCATAAATAGCAGAGCGAGCTCACCGCTGCGCCATTCACGCAGTAGGCTGCGCCAAGCAAGAGCACCATATTTCATGACGAGCTGACCGCTGATAATTGGCCACCTTCCATTCGCCATTGATGATTGCAGCGTGCTGCGAGGCGTTCATCGTGAGTGACGAGGATGAGGGTCGTGCCGCTGTGTTGATTGAGGGAAAACAAAAGATCGGCAATCTGCTGGGCGGTTTTGCTGTCGAGGTTACCCGTGGGCTCGTCGGCAAACAGGATGGCAGGCTGCCCAGCAAAAGCGCGGGCGATGGCAACACGCTGCTGCTCGCCACCAGACAGTGTGCGCGGGTAGTGATGCAGGCGCTGCTCCAGCCCAACACGCGTCAAAAAATCGCGCGCCTGCTGCTCGCATGGTATGCCACTGGCTCGTAATTCCAGTGGCAGCATCACATTCTCTAAAGCCGTCAACGAGGAAAGCAGCTGGAAATTTTGAAAGACGAAGCCGACTTTTTCTGCGCGCAGTAGCGCCTTGTCTTCCTCGCTGAGGACGAGCAGAGAGCATCCTTCGATTTGGATGTCGCCGCTAGTTGGTGTGTCCAGCCCAGCTAGCAGGCCGAGCAAGGTGGATTTACCAGAGCCCGATGTGCCGACAATAGCCACACTATCGCCAGCGTGAACAGCAAAATTAATGTCCTGCAGCAGTACCAATTCTTCCGTTGCTGTACTGACAGTTTTGCCGAGATGAATCGCTTGCAGGATAGAAGTGTGAGTGGTTGTCATCGCAAAATCGTGTCGTAGGTTGCTTGAGAGCGGTAGGGTACTATAGGCGCCCCTGTTCGAGTGCTCATTAGGTAATTATCGTGTTAAGAAAAAAAATAGGATGCTGTCGTTTCATCTTTTGTGTGCTTGTTTTTGTGTCGATGACGACAGCGGCGCGTGCGGCAACGGTGCTGGTGTGGGGTGATAGCCTCAGTGCTGCCTATGGCATGAAAATAGAGGAAGGTTGGGTTTCTTTGTTGCAACAAACTTTACCGGAGCATCGTTTTGTTAATCAGTCGATTACCGGTGAAATCAGTGCTAATGGTTTGAAGCGTTTACCGGCTGCTCTGAAGGAACATAAGCCGGATGTATTAATTATCGAATTGGGTGCTAATGATGGTTTGCGTGGTATGTCTCTCACTGCGCTGCGCAATAATTTGCAGTCGATGATTGACTTGGGTAAACAAGCTGGTTGCCGTATTTTGTTGTTGGGTACGAAATTGCCAATGAATTACGGTGCGCGTTATGGGAAGTTATTTGCAGAAACTTTCCCTCAGCTGGCGAAAAAAAATCAGATAGCCGTTGTGCCATTTTTTTTACAAGACATTGCCGGTGATATTGCTCATTTTCAAGCAGACTATATACACCCGAATGCACAAGCGCAGACAGAAATTATGGAAACAGTGCGTCCAGTGCTGCTGCCGTTATTGAGTGAGAAAGAGTGATTGATGCAGATTATTTACTGTCGTTAGATCGGCAATATATCTGGCATCCCTATGCAGGCATTGATGATGGCTTGCCGCTATTTGCAGTGCAATCAGCGCGGGGTTGTGTATTGCAATTGTGTGATGGTCGCACGCTGATTGATGGCATGTCGTCGTGGTGGAGCGCCATTCATGGCTATAACCATCCAGTATTAAATGCGGCGGCGGTTAAACAATTGCAGCAGATGTCGCATGTGATGTTTGGCGGTTTGACACACGCACCTGCAGTGCAGTTGGCAAAAACGTTGGTGGAGATAACCCCAGCGCCACTACAACGCGTATTTTTTTCAGATTCAGGTTCCGTTGCTGTTGAAGTGGCAATGAAAATGGCGCTGCAGTATTGGCAGGGGCAGCGCGCGAAATTTGTCAGCCTGTCAGGTGGTTACCATGGCGATACTTTTGCTGCAATGAGCGTGTGCGATCCGGTAACCGGCATGCATCATTTATTTTCCGATGTGTTGCCAGAGCAGTTTTTTGTGCCGCGCCCGCAAGCGCGTTTTGGCGAGCCCTGCGCTGCGGAAGATATAGCGCCTTTGGCGTTGCAGTTGCAAGAAAATCATCAGCAAATTGCTGCAGTGATACTGGAGCCTATCGTACAAGGCGCGGGTGGTATGTGGTTTTATTCCGCAGAGTATTTACAACAAGTGCGCAGTTTGTGTGATGAATACGGTGTGTTGTTGATTGCCGATGAAATTGCCACAGGATTTGGTCGTACAGGAAAATTATTTGCTTTTGAGCATGCCAACATCTCGCCCGATATTCTTTGTGTGGGAAAAGCTTTAACTGGCGGTTATCTCACGCTAGCTGCGACGCTGACTACCGATGCCGTGGCGAAAAAAATCTGTGCGGGTGAAGGTGGTGCCTTGATGCACGGCCCCACTTTTATGGCAAATCCTTTGGCATGCAGTATCGCTAACGCGAGTATTGATTTGTTGCTCTCACAAGCCTGGCAAAACAATATTTCTCGTATCGAGAAGCAACTGTGCGAAGGTTTAGCTGCGCTGCAAAGCGCGCGCGGTGTTGCCGATGTGCGCGTGCTGGGTGCGATAGCTGTGGTGGAGTTGGATCACCCTGTTGATATGAGGAAAATCCAGCCGATGTTTGTCGAACACGGTATTTGGATAAGACCTTTTGGCAAGCTGGTGTACGCCATGCCGCCGTACATTATCGAAGACGAGCAATTAAAAGCATTAACCCAAACTATGAAAGTCGTGATTGAGGAGTATTTGTGTGAGTGAGTTGTATCCAATGATTAAGCAGTGGCATATGTTTTTTGCAGCTGTGTCGTTACTGTCTTTTTTAGTGCGCAGTGGTTTGAAGTTTGCCGGCTCATCGCTGCTGAACAAAAAGCCGGTAAAAATTCTTCCGCATATCAATGACAGCTTGTTGTTGTTATGTGGTGTCGCTTTAGCAGTGATCGCAGGCTATAACCCATTGGTGCAACATTGGTTGCTGGCAAAGTTAGTATTGTTGGTAATGTATATCGGTTGTGGCTTGTATGTGATGAAGTGGAGTAGAGGCAATGCACAGCGCGCAGGCGGCGTGTTGATGGCGTTGCTATGTTTTATGGGGATGGGTTTTCTCGCTGTTGCCAAACCGTTTTGAGAGGCAAGTTATGCAAAAACAATCAGTCATCGAAAAAGTGGTGCGTGAATTTTTTTCCCCTACATATATAGAGTTGGCTAATGAAAGTCATATGCATAGCGTTCCACCGGGTAGCGAATCGCATTTCAAATTGGTGTTGGTGTCGGAACAATTTTCAGGCTTGCGTTTAGTGGCGAGGCATCAAAAAGTCTACGCGGCCTTGGGTGACATCATGCAGCAGATTCACGCACTCGCATTGCATACCTATACCCCTGAAGAATGGCAGGCTCAGGGCGCTGCGCCATCTTCACCACAGTGTATGGGTGGTAGTAAGCACGATAAGCATTAAGCCTGATGAAATATCTTTCATTTCTTGCAATGACTTTGCTGTGGATAGCTATTCTTTACGGTGGCTTTCTTATTTATGGCGCGGCAGGCCATGATGATCCGCATATCAATTTCTGGTTTTCTCACACACTGTTGGAGCAAGGGCAGCTCGTTAATTACAACGGTGATCGTGTCGAACAAACAACCAGCTTGCTGATTGTTCTGCTAACAGCATTGTTTTCAAAAATATTGCAATTGGATTTGGTGACCGCTGGTTATCTCGTTGATATTTTTTCGTCCTTTGCCTGTTGTGTAGTAGTAACAAAGTTAGCACAGCGTTATTGCAGAGGATTGATGCTTTGGCCTGCTTTGTTGGCATTGAGCTCCACCAGTTTATTGCTGTGGAGTTTTGGTGGTATGGGAGCGGTATTGGCAGCTGTGGTGTTGTTAGTGGCGGCTGTTGTTTGGGCAAGTTTTGCGAATGCAGCTCAATTGTATACGCACCATTATGTGTCGTTAGTGGCGATAACGATTCTTTTAGTCATCGTACGCCCAGAAATGCCCGTCATTATTGTTGTGGCAAGTGCTAGCTTGTGCGTGTGGTTTTTGCGTGTGCGTGAGCAGTGTTTGCGCTTCTTGCAGATTTTTAGTTTTTCTTTAGTCGTGTCGGCTGTATTGTTCTGTTGGCAGAAGTTGTATTTTGATTCGTGGCTGCCGTTGCCTGTTTTAGCAAAACAAACAGGTGCTTTTGCAACAAAACTTCAATCAGGCTTTATTTACACGCTGATTTATTCAGTCGTTAATCCTGTTGTTGCTTTAAGTTTGCTGCTAGCTCCGATTCTTCTGTGTTTTTCATGGTCGCGAATAATTTGTACAGAGGAAATTGTTCGTGCGCAGTACACTCAAATGCTGGTATTGCTTGCATTGATCGGCGTTTATGCCGGCTTTGTATTAACTGCAGGTGGTGATTGGATGCATGCGGGGCGGTTTGTTGTACCGATGATTCCAATGGCTGCTATGTTGTTGGTGATGATGGTATCTCGTGTCGTTCGAAGGGCTTGGTTAGCGCATGGGTTGTTGCTATGTGTTTTTTTTGCGAGTGCATCTTTTACGAAAGATATTGTTGCCAAGCAAGCTCACGGTATTCCTGCATGGGTTCAATATCGACTAGATGATTCACATAAAAACTACGGTCTATTTGAACGGTACAACCAAGAGCACTTGCGCGATTTGGCTGTGATTGATCGCTTGAAAGAAATTTTGCCAGTGCTAAATCAAAAATTGAATCGACCTGTCAATCTGCTCTCAGGTCAAGCGGGTATGGTTTTTTTTCGTTTAGGCGAGCAGTTGTATGGGAAAGTGCATTTCTATGATCTGCGCGGTTTAGTGGAAGGCGCTTTCACTCGCTGTTCATATTTAGAAAGGGTTGCGCGCAACCCGATGGGAATTGGATGGTCCTATGCTGAGTTTTTATCGATGTTGCTTGAGATAAAACAACATTGTGGTGTTGATCCGCCGGATGTGATTTACGATATCAATAACCCAAAAGAAAGTATGGAACCAATATTTGCTCGTTATGGCTATGTGTTGGTGCATCGTGAAGAAGGATTTATTTTACGCAATACAATAAAAACGGTGCCAGTGAATATGCTGTTTGCACCCAATGTTATTTTTGTACGGAAAGAGTTACTTCCTCTGCTCGATAGCCCAGAGTTGCGCGTTATCAAATACAGAGATATGCCCTTAGTGAGTAGAGCAGAAGGGCGGTGGTTCACTCGTCTTTTGCAAGGCGAGGAGTAATAAGCACAGAAAAGTCTCTGCCTTCTGGCGGCTTTTACCCAGCGCGGTGCGGTTTTTGCGTGTGGTTTTCTCGAGGCATTCTGCAATGATGCCTACCCATTTCTTGCTTACCATTATTTTCTCATGCGTATTGCCGTGCCTCTGCTGTGTTTTTTTTTGCTTGTGATCGGCGGCGGCGTGCTGTGGATGCAGCAGCATGGAAAGGACAATGGCGTGCCTAATGCTGCAGAAAGAGCGAAGTCTCTGGAAAATGCGCTGCAAGGCGTTGAGTGGTACACCAACGAATCGGTCAATAAAGCGTTGCGCGCAGAAGTGGAAGGTGATTTAGCCAATGCGCGCTTATTCGGTGATAAGGCCATTGAATCTGACCTCAAAGCGCAGGGGTTGCGCAAGGATACAGCTGCCGCATGGCAAGCTGCAGGGCGGCCTGAGCGCGCCCGTGCGGCGTGGCGCCGAGCAGCAGAAATGGCTACAGCAAGAGCGCGTATGTTGAGCGATCGCATTCCGCTGCTGCAGAAACAGTGGGAGACAGCAAAATCCTCTGGTGATGCCGCATCACAAGAGGCTGGGATTTTGTATGTGCTGTCGTTGATCTACACCGCAGAGCAGTGGGAACTCGTTTTGCAATTTGCGACGGAAGCGAGCGATACGGATCAAATCAAAGCAGGCACAGAGGCATTGCGCACGGTGTTGGATGCCATAAAACGCACCGAGCTATTGGATGCGTTGAGCCACGAACCGCGTCTTGCCGGTAGCACTGAAAAATACCACCGCTGGCAGCAGCAAGTCGCGGCCGCACGCTAGTTTTTCGTTTCTCACCCTTGGCCAATCGGCTACAGTGCGCCATGTATTAGCGGCGGTGCGTTGTGCATGACAAAGCAAAAAGAAATTAAACCAATAACGGACGCTGTGATGGCATTGCACAGTCGCGTGTCTGTGAGTGAATTGACGGAACCAGCCCCTTCGGCCGAGCAGCGAGAGATTATTTTTCGTGCCGCATTGCGCGCGCCGGATCACGCACAGCTGCGGCCTTGGCGTTTTTTGTGGGTGGAAGGCGAAGCGCGTGAAAGCGTCGGTCATATCATTGCTGATGTTGAAGCGCAGTGTTATGGCGCACAGAGTGAAGTGCAGCGTCAGAAATCTATCAAGCGTTTGCTGCGCGCACCCTTAGTGTTGTTGATAGTGGCGCGTATCACGCCGCATCCCAAAGTGCCAGAAGTTGAACAAATCATGTCGACGGCTGCTGCTGTGCAAAATATGTTGCTGGCTGCGCACGCAATCGGTGTAGGTGCGATGTGGCGCAGCGGCATCGTGACTTATGAACCGCTGTTGGCTGAGAAATTGGGCTTGGCTGAAAACGAGCGTTTACTGGGATTTCTCTATCTCGGCACACCGTCTGGCACTATCAAAGCGACACCGCAGTTAACGGTAGAACAATTTTTTTCTGCATGGAAATCGGCGTGAGTAGCGAACAAAATCCTCAGGCTCCTGCGTTAGAAAAAACTGCGCCAGAAAAAACGGTAACCACGCGTCATTTATTGCGCTCCAGTTTCATGATTAGCTTCATGACGCAGATATCGCGTGTGTTGGGTATGGCGCGCGATATCGTGTTGGCCAATGCCATCGGCGCAGGACATACGCCAGGTGCTGACGCATTTTTTCTTGCGTTTCGAATCCCGCAATTTTTGCGGCGTTTATTTGCCGAAGGGGCATTTCAGCAGGCATTTGTACCTGTACTGGCAGAATATCGTGTGCGCGGTGATCAGCGAGCAATACGCGATTTTATCAATCATGTAGCAGGTGTGCTCGGTGGTACATCTTTAGCAGTCAGCGCTTTGGTAGTGTTGGCTTCACCGTGGTTCACCATCTTGTTTGCACCGGGTTTTTGGTTGAATGATCCGGAGCGATTTGGTTTAACCAGTGATTTATTGCGCATTACTTTTCCGTATTTGTTTTTAATCACCATGACGGGATTCGCAAGTTCTGTCCTCAATACTTACGATCGTTTTGCTGCTGCTGCAGCTACACCTATTTTGATGAATATCACTTTGATACTCGCAGCGACAGTTGCTGTACCGTGGTTTGATCAACCTGCGGTAGCAATGGCTTGGGGTGTTTTCATTTCAGGTATTGTGCAATTAATTTTTCAGTTGCCATCCATGCAGCGATTGCATCTCATGCCGATACCGCGCTGGAACTGGCATCACGAAGGCGTGCAGCGCGTGATGAAGCTCATGGTGCCGGCGCTGTTTGGTGTTTCGGTAAGTCAAATTAATTTGATGATGGATGCAATACTCGCCTCTTTTCTAAAAACAGGTAGTGTGGCGTGGCTTTATTACTCGGAGCGCGTGTCTGAATTGCCGCTAGGTATTTTTGGTGTGGCGATTGCCACGGTGATTCTGCCCAGCTTGTCGCGCAGCCATATTGCCAATTCACCGCGCGAATTTTCTGCGACTTTGGATTGGGCAATTCGCTTGAATGTATTGATCGGTCTGCCCGCCGCTTTGGCTTTGATGGTGTTGGCTACGCCCATTTTGAGTACGCTATTTCAACACGGTCAAACAACAGCGCATGACATCATGATGTCAGCTTGGGCGATGCGCGCTTATGCAGTGGGCTTGATTGGATTCATGATGATCAAGATATTGGCTCCAGCTTTTTATTCGCGCCAAGACATGAAAACACCGGTACGGATTGCCGTCATTTCAGTGGTTGCCGCACAGGTCATGAATATCAGTTTTATGGTTATTTTTGATAAAACACTAAATATGGGGCATCTCGGTTTAGCTTTAGCAACGGCTTTGGCGGCTTATATCAATTCAGGATTGTTATTTCGCGCACTGCATAAACAGGGTATTTATCGTTATGCGCGTGGGTGGGGAAAATTCTTGTGGCAGATATTGGTCGCTAATGGCTCGATGGTTTTTGTTCTTTGTCTATTGCTCAGTGTGTGGCCGGATTGGTCAGCCTATACATGGCAGTGGCGTGCAATTTATTTGGCGATGATGTGCGGCGCTGGTATTACGGTATATTTTTTAGTGCTGTTGCTAACAGGGATGCGCAAGCATCACTTGCGATTGCAGGTTTAGTGAATAGGGAATCGTAAGATGAACTGGCAACGCTTTACGCTCATCTTATGGTGGTTTTTACTGGCAGTTTTTCTTGCCATCACCGCTTACTACATTGTTTTTCACCATGTGTCACCGCTGTCGCGAGATCAGTGGCATATGTATGACGCACTGTTGACGCAAGGTGTTTGGAAAACCTCAGTAACTACCGTATCGGGCCACCGTCATATTCTGGCCTTTCTGCTCTATGACATCGATCTAAAGTTATTTGCCGGAAAGAATACTTTTTTGATTGTTGTTGATTGGTTATTGAACGCTGTGTTTATCGGTGTTTTGTTGCGGCAAATAGTAAAGTTTGTGCCCGATCGGTTGGATCAACAATATTTAGCAGGGTGGACGCTGCTATTGTTTTGTTGGCTGCTCAATATAGCTCTATTGGGCTGGGGCTTTAATGGCATCAATAATTATTTATCGATAGTTAATACGCTGATTTCTATTTTGTTGTTGCATCGCGCAGTGTTTTCCGCATCGCAGCCGTTGTTATGGATGGCTTTATCGATAGTAACTGGCGGTTTGGCAACGCTAAGTTTTGGTAACGGTATTTTGGTGTGGCCAATTGGTGTGCTGTGTTTGCTTCTCTGGCGAGCATCGCACAAGTTTGTGTTAATTTTTTCCATCTCAGCTTTGGTATTTTTCTTTTTGTATCTGTGGTTGCCAGGCGGTGATGCCGTTGGTAACGCTTTGCATCTCAATGGTTGGCATTCCTTATCTTTTCCTATCACCTTGATGGGCGCTCCTGTGTATCACATGTTGCGCGCATGGCATTGGATCCCTGTAGCGTGGCTACTGCCACTCGCTGCAGTATTTGGTGCAGCAGTGTGTTTGGCTGCCGTATTCGTTGTTCGTGCGAGCTGGCTACGGCATGAGAAAAATAATGGTTTGCAATCGGCTGCATTGACACTGATTTTGGTGGGGTTTGGAACAGTCGCGATGTTGATGTTGACGCGTGTGGACGGTGTGTTGGATCCCACGGTTGATCGCTTTCAAATTTGGGCGTTATTAGTATGGTTTGGTATCAGTGTGTTGCTGTACGGCGATGCATCAAAGGCTGCCAAAAAATTTGGCGAATCGCGTTGTTATTATTTCCACTACTCGCACTGCCGTCACAATTAGATTGGGGGGCGCGTTTGGCGGAGTATCGTGTACGCGTCGATAACGCCCTGCTCTCGTTTCAAGTGTATTTACCGGTGGCCACCGATGCTGAGCGTGCGTTGCATTGGAATTGGCAGGGCAAGTTGCCGCAGCTATTTCCGGTGTTAGAAAGCTTGCGGGCTACTCAGCGCAATATATTTGCCGATGGTGCAGCGGCATGGTTGGGAAAACCCTTGCCGGCAGTCCCACAGAGATTGCCGAACTGCCCGTGGGTTGCGTCACGGGAGGAGCCTATTCACTTAAGGGAGTTGTTGGATGTTTCTACGTTCCTGAGTGCCGAACGCTATGCCGTGCCGGTTTCTACGCCAGATAAGGTTGTGGGGTGGCGTTGGTACGGCAATGTAGCCGAGTCTGTGTGGAGCTATGGCTTGATTGCGGATGATGCAGGGATAGTGCGCGGCCTATTGCAGCCGGTTCACGCCAGTCTTTTGCCGCGTTCGAACGGAATGATGTACAGCGCAGGTAACGCCTATGGCGTAGCTCGTACAGCGCAAGCAACCTCTTTGATGATATTGAATCAACAAGCCGAACCGCTGTGTGTGACGAAGCTGCATTGATAGGCTTTTGTGGCGTATATAGCTGATTTGTGCGATATTTTGCGCCCCCTACGCAGTGTGGTTGCGACATGATTGGCAAAGTTATCAAAAAGGTTTTTGGCAGCAAAAATGAGCGCGAATTAAAAAAGCTTCGCAAGGTTGTTGCAAAGATCAATGCGCTTGAACCCACTATAGAAACACTGTCGGATAGTGAGCTGCAAAACAAAACACAAGAATTTCGTGATCGCCTACAAAAAGGCGAAACATTAGATCAAATATTGCCAGAAGCCTTTGCCTGTGTGCGTGAAGCTGCGCGCCGTGTTTTGGGTTTGCGTCATTTTGATGTGCAGTTGATTGGCGGCATGGTATTGCACTCTGGAAAAATTGCTGAGATGCGCACCGGTGAAGGTAAAACCTTGGTTGCGACGCTGCCTGTGTACCTCAATGCATTACCCAGCCAAGGCGTGCATGTAGTGACGGTGAATGATTATCTTGCCAACCGTGACGGCAGCTGGATGCGTCCTGTTTATGAAAAATTGGGCATGACAGTCGGTATTATTTTGTCGGGCCAAGGCCAAGAAGAAAAACGCGCCGCCTATGCTGCCGATATTACTTACGGCACGAATAACGAATACGGCTTTGATTATTTACGCGACAACATGGCGCTGAGTTTTGAGGATAAAGTTCAGCGCCCGCTAACTTTTGCTATTGTTGATGAAGTGGATTCCATTCTTATTGACGAAGCGCGTACGCCATTGATTATTTCTGGCGCAGCAGAAAACAGTTCGGAGTTGTACAAACGAATCAATGCACTGATGCCGCGTTTGCAGGCGCAAACGGAAACAACCACTGGGCACTATATTCTGGACGAAAAACAGCGCCAAGCAGAGTTGACGGAAGAAGGTCATCAGTTAATTGAGCAACTATTGGTGCGAGACGGTTTGCTTGATGCCAATGACAGCTTGTATGCCGTCACCAACTTGAGTTTGTTGCATCACATTCATGCGGCATTGCGCGCACACACATTATTTCATCGCGATGTGGAATACATCGTGCAAGACAATCAAGTTATTTTGATTGATGAACACACAGGGCGCACGATGCACGGTCGTCGCTTGTCGGAAGGTTTGCATCAGGCCCTGGAAGCAAAAGAAGGTGTCGCGATACAAAGCGAAAGCCAAACCATGGCGTCTACTACTTTCCAAAACTATTTTCGCATGTATAAAAAGCTGGGCGGTATGACAGGCACAGCAGACACAGAAGCACCAGAATTTATGCAAATTTATGGGCTTGATGTCGTAGTAATTCCAACCAATAAACCACTGCTGCGTAAAGATCTTAATGATTTGGTGTACATCAGCAAAGACGAAAAATACGAAGCAATTATTGAGGATGTGAAGCGCTTTACTGCGCTGGGTGCGCCGGTATTGGTTGGTACCGCATCGGTTGAAACTTCGGAAGAAATGTCGCGCCGTTTGGATGCAGCGGCTATTCCGCATCGCGTCCTCAATGCAAAGTATCACGAGCAGGAAGCAGAAATTATTGCGCAGGCGGGTCGCCCCTCTACAGTAACAATCGCGACCAATATGGCAGGTCGTGGCACCGATATTATGTTGGGCGGAAAATGGGAATCGGAAGTGGAGGCATTGGCTAACCCAACGCCGGAAAATATTGAAGCAGCAAAAGCGGAGTGGCAACAGCGTCACGAACAAGTATTGGCCGCTGGCGGCTTACATATTTTGGGTACCGAGCGTCATGAATCGCGCCGTATTGATAACCAGTTGCGCGGTCGTGCAGGTCGTCAGGGCGATCCTGGATTATCGCGGTTTTATCTTTCTTTGGAAGATGATTTGATGCGTATTTTTGCGTCAGATCGCGTGAAAAGTATTATGCAAGCGCTTGGTATGCAGCGCGGTGAAGCGATTGAGCACAAGATGGTGACGGGCTCAATCGAGAAGGCGCAGCGCAAAGTAGAAGGACGAAATTTCGATATTCGTAAACAGTTGTTGGAATACGACAATGTGGCGAGTGATCAGCGTAAAGTTATCTATCAGCAACGCAATGACATTTTAGAATCCGATGATATTTCTGACATCATTTCGATGATACGCAATGATGTGATTAATAGTGTTATCACACAGTTTATTCCACCACAAAGTTTTGCAGAGCAATGGGATTTGCCAGGCTTGGAGCAAACATTTGAAGCAGACTTCGGGCTGATTGTTCCAGCGGCTCAATGGTTAAAAGATGACATCAACCTAACCGAAGAAACAATACGCGAACGAGCACAGCAAGCGGCTACGGAGCTTTACAGTAAAAAATGTGAAGGTTCTGAGCAAATTATGCGGCAGGTGGAAAAGCAGGTCATGCTGCAAGTGCTGGATAACTTATGGAAAGATCATTTGGCGAGTATGGATTATTTACGCCAAGGTATTAATTTGCGCGCATATGCGCAGCGTGACCCCAAGCAAGAATTTAAGCGGGAATCCTTCGGATTATTTAATACGCTGTTAGACAGTATTAAAGCAGAAGTAGTACGAGTGTTATTCCATGTGCGCATCGCCTCGCGCGAAGAAATTGAGGCAATGGAAGAGCAGCGTCGTCGTGAACAGGAAAATCTTCAATTGAGACACGCGAATGCATCATCGCTACATGATGATGATCAAGAGGGTGCAGTGGATACAACGAAAAGCGCCGCTACGCCATTTGTTCGTGGCGGTGAAAAAGTTGGTCGCAATGACGCCTGCCCTTGTGGCTCTGGTAAAAAATACAAACAGTGCCACGGCCGTTTGGTCTAGTGGTTGTTAGAGGGTAAAAAAATGGCAGTGGGCAGCGGTGTAATTCCAGAAATTTTTCCTATTTCTGGTGTGCGAATTGGCGTTGCAGAAGCGGGTATTCGCAAAAAAAACCGTAAAGATCTCGTCATTTTTGAATTGGCTGAACGCAGCAGTGTGGCAGCCGTTTTTACCCAAAATGCTTTTTGTGCTGCGCCGGTGCATGTGGCAAAGAAACATTTATCAACTAGCGCGTGCCGTTATTGGTTAATCAACACTGGTTGTGCCAATGCAGGTACTGGTGAGCAGGGAATGCGAGATGCGCTGCGCAGTTGTGATGCATTGGCGCAGCAAACAGGTGTTACGGCTGAGTATGTTTTGCCATTTTCTACAGGCGTGATCGGCGAATTGTTGCCTATGGATCGCTTGGAAGCTGGGTTTGCGCCTGCACTAGACAATCTCTCAGCGGATCACTGGTTGCGCGCTGCCGAAGGCATCATGACCACTGATACACGCCCAAAAATTGCGTCGAAAAAAATTGCGCTAGACGGCAAAGCGGTATCAATTACCGGCATTAGCAAAGGCGCAGGCATGATCAAACCTAATATGGCAACGATGTTAGGTTTTGTCGCAACTGATGCGGAAGTTGCACAAAAAGATTTGCAAGATTTGCTGACACAAGTAGCCAATAAATCATTCAATCGCATCACCATAGATGGCGACACATCAACCAATGATGCCTGTATGTTGACTGCAACAGGTTGCTCTGGTGTTAGCTTGTCGCCCAGTGCGTCTGAGTGGGAGACTTTTGCCAATGCGATCGAAGAAGTCTTTGTTGCACTAGCGCAAGCCATCGTGCGCGATGGTGAAGGCGCGACGAAATTTGTTTCTGTGGTGATTAACGGTGGCGCAAGTAGCGAAGAGTGTTTGCGTGCGGCCTACGCTATTGCTGAATCGCCGCTAGTGAAAACGGCGTTATTTGCTGCTGATCCCAATTGGGGCAGAATTTTGGCTGCGATTGGTCGCAGCGGCATCGAAAACTTAGATACATCGCGCATTAATATTTTTCTCAACGAAATTCAAATCGTAGCCAATGGCGGTCGCGCAGCTTCTTATACAGAAGAACAGGGTGTGCAGGCGATGGCGCCGGAAGACATTGTAATTCGTGTTGAATTGCAGCGCGGCACAGTGAGTGAAACTGTGTGGACCTGCGATTTTTCACACGAGTATGTGACGATCAACGCCGAGTACCGTACTTAATCCTTTTAGTTGCGCGCCATGAAAGTTGTTCATGTTGCTGTTGCCGTGATTGAAAACAGTCATGGCGAGTTTTTGATTGCGCGGCGTCCTGATCATTTACATCTAGGTGGCTTCTGGGAATTTCCTGGTGGTAAAGTCGAAGCGGATGAAACAGTTTTTCAAGCCTTGCAGCGCGAGTTGCGTGAAGAAGTTGCATTGGATATCCACAGCGCAACACCTATGTTGAAAATTCCTTTTCATTATCCAGACAAACAAGTGTTACTAGATGTTTGGCGCGTGACTGATTTTTCAGGTATTGCGCATGGCTGTGAAGGGCAGGTTGTGCAGTGGGTTGCGCGTGATACTCTGCGCAATTACGCGTTCCCAGCAGCGAATCGCGCCATCGTAACTGCGTTGCAGTTATCGCAACGCTTGTTAATTACCGGTAATTTTTTGGATGCGGAAGATTGTTTGCAACGCACCAAAAATGCTTTGGAGCAGCAGGGTGTCCGTTTGGTGATGTTGCGCGCGCATCATTTATCACAACAAGATTTTTCTGCGTTAGCTGAACAGATGGCGGTGATGTGCCATGCTCATCATGCGAAATTGTTGCTGAACACTGCACCAGAATGTTTTTTATCTTCTGCTGATGGTTTGCATTTATCTTCCCAGCGCTTGATGCAATGTGGCGAGCGCCCTGTATTGTTGGCTGCAGATAAATCATTGGGCGCTTCGTGTCACAATACGGAAGAAATTCAGCGCGCTGTGGCTATCGGCGCAGATTACATAACACTTTCGCCGGTATTACCTACGCACAGTCATCCTGATCAATCTGCATTAGGCTGGCGGCGTTTTACAGAGTTAGTTTCTGCCTGCCCACTGCCGGTATTTGCTTTGGGTGGAGTGAGTGATGAGCATTTGCCGCAAGCCAATGCGGCGGGTGCGTGGGGAGTTGCGGGTATTTCAGCGTGGTGGGAGTGACAGATGTCTACACAACAGGCAGCGTTAGAACAGTTATTGGCGATAGAAGCCATCAAACAACTCAAGTATGCGTATCTGCGCCATTTGGATTTGAAAGAGTGGGATGTGGTTGCCGCATTATTTACGCCGGATGTCGTCAGCACTTATTCCGATGGTAAGCACAGTTATCAAGGACGCGATGCAGTAATGAGTTTTTTGTCGCAGTCGCTCAGTCACAAACGCATCGTCACCAAGCACCAAGCGCATCATCCTGAAATTACGTTGAATGCTGATTTAACCGAAGCGCGCGGCATTTGGTATTTGACGGATGCAGTGATCAATACCGTGAGTCGAGATGCTGCAAAGCATTTCTGTATCGCGGGCACTGCGTTTTACGAAGACGGTTATAGAAAAACAGCTGATGGTTGGAAAATTTCTGCAATTGGTTATCGTCGTGTTTATGAAGAAACGACTAAACGCGATAACAGCATCGTGTTGGAATACAAAAATCGGTTTCTTGGTGATTTTGACTGAGAAAAACTAATGAAAAAAACAGCAATTATTTTTTGCTGTTTTCGACCAGAAATACCATCAGCGCTTTTTGTACATGCAAGCGATTTTCTGCTTCGTCCCACACCACAGAGCGCGCGTCATCCAACATATCTTCACTCACTTCTTCGCCGCGATGTGCGGGTAAGCAGTGCATGAATAGCGCATTGGGTTTGGCTAAATCCATTAACTTAGGGTTGACTTGATAGCCGCGAAATCGCTGTGCGCGTTCGCGCTGTTCATCTTCTTGTCCCATGGATGCCCAAACATCGGTAGTGACAAGATCGGCGTCGCGCACGGCATCTTCAATGTCATGCCCTAACACAACATGCTGATCGTGTTGTTGTAACAAAATATTGTTGGGTTCAAAACCAGGTGGGCAAGCGATGCGTAACTGGAAACCAAATTGTGCGGCCGCTTGTATCCATGTCTGGCACATGTTGTTGCCATCGCCTATCCACGCCACAGTTTTTCCTGTGATGTCGCCACGATGTTCAATGAAAGTTTGAATATCGGCGAGCACTTGGCAGGGGTGGAAATTATCGGTCAATGCGTTGATTACTGGCACACGCGAATACTGCGCAAACTTTTCCACGATATCGTGTGCAAAAGTACGAATCATGATGATGTCGACCATGCGCGACAATACGCGTGCAGAATCTTCCACTGGCTCACCGCGACCGAGTTGCGTATCGCGTGGCGACAGAAACATGGCGTGACCGCCGAGCTGCGCCATGCCCGCTTCAAAAGAAACGCGCGTGCGTGTGGATGATTTTTCAAAAATCATTCCCAAAACTTTGTTGCGAAAAATTTGTGGATCGTTGCCGGCGGCGTGCTCCGCTTTCATTGCAATAGAGCGAGCTATCACTGCGCGCAATTCTTCTGGTGAAAAATCTAGCAGCGTTAAAAAATGGCGTGTCGTCATGCAGAAATACTCTTAGGCAGGATCGCGCAACAAATCGTGCAGCGTGTTAACCAAGAGCGCAGCTTCTTCGTCAGTCATCACTAGCGTAGGCAGTAAGCGAATCACTTTGCCTGCAGTGACATTGATGAGTATACCTTTCTCTGCGGCGCGTGCGACCAAATCGGGCGCGTCTTGTTTTAGTTCGATGCCCAACATCAAACCAAAACCGCGCACGGTGACGACTTGTGAGCAATTCGCCAGCGTAGTTTGTAAATCAGCCAGTAATTTTTTGCCAAAACTAGCGGCGCGTTCTACTAATTTTTCAGTAAGCAATGTATCGACAACCGCTTGCGCCGTGGCACAAGCCAATGCGCTGCCGCCGAAAGTCGAGCCGTGATTGCCAGGCTGAAATAACTCCGCCGCTTCGCCGCGTGCTAAACACGCGCCAATTGGAAAACCGTTGCCTAAACCTTTAGCGGTAGTTACTACATCGGGCAGGATGCCGTTGTGTTGATACGCAAAATATTTGCCAGTACGACCGTTGCCAGTTTGTACTTCGTCCAGCATCAACAGCCACTGGTGCGCATCGCACACGGCGCGCAGTTGATTCAAATAATCTGATGCAGGAATGTTTACGCCACCTTCGCCTTGCACAGGTTCCGCCAGCACAGCGACCACATTCGGGTTGTTCGCGGCAATGGTTTTTACCGCTTCCACATCGCCATAAGGTGCGCGCACAAAACCCTGCACCAGCGGTTCAAAGCCAGCTTGTACTTTGCGATTGCCGGTGGCGGTGAGTGTGGCGAGCGTCCGACCGTGGAAAGCGCTTTCCATCACCACGATCACTGGATTTTCTACACCTTTTTTGTGGCCGTAAAAGCGCGCAATTTTGATGGCACACTCGTTCGCTTCAGCGCCAGAGTTGCCAAAAAATACTTTGTCCATGCCGGCGAGCTCGCACAACTGTTTGCCCAGCTTCTGTTGCTGGGGGATGTTGTACAAATTGGAGGTGTGCACCAGTGTTGCTGCTTGTTGCGCCATCGCTGCAGCAACACCTGCGTGTGCGTGACCCAAACCGCAGACTGCGATACCGCTGATGGCATCGAGGTAGCGCTTGCCGTCATCGGCGATCAGCCAGCTACCTTCGCCGCGCACAAAAGTCAGCGCGCGAGTGCCATAAGTATTCATCAATGCATTGGACATGGTGCCACCATCAACTTCAAAACTGCGTAAAAAGCAGTGTGCTAAAACGAAAACAGGCAGCTCGCGCTGCCCGTGTACCAAACAGGGCGTAATCCTATAACGAAGGGGAAAGCCTGACAACTTGAGGCGCGTCTTTCGGCTTGTTCTGACGCGGTTAAACTCGTGAAAGCCTATAATTGCTGCGCCTTTCTTCTATTTTGTGATTTTTATGACGACCTCAGCGGCTGTTCAGCCGACAAAAAGCCGAGTGTCTTTTGGCATTCTGGGCGCCATCAGCGTGACACATTTCATCAATGACATGATGCAGTCCGTCCTGTTGGCGCTTTACCCCGTTTTACAGGGGAATTTCCAGCTGTCTTTCGCTCAGGTAGGTTTTATTACCGTTGCTTTTCAGTTCTCTGCGTCACTGCTGCAGCCAATTGTGGGGCGCTTTACGGACAAGAGGCCGCTGCCGTATTCGCTGCCGATGGGGATGGGTTTTACGCTGTGCGGTTTACTGCTGCTGTCTCAAGCTTGGAATTACCCTTGTGTTTTGGTGGCTGCTGTCTTGATTGGCATGGGCTCATCCGTATTCCATCCAGAATCCTCTCGCGTGGCGCGCATGGCGTCTGCTGGGCAACACGGTTTGGCACAGTCTATTTTCCAAGTGGGCGGTAATGTGGGGACAGCGATTGGTCCATTGCTAGCGGCCGCATTCATTGTGCCGATGGGGCAGCCCAGTGTGGCGTGGGTAGCATTAGCAGCTTTGGTGGGGATGTTGATTCTCTATCGCGTCAGTCGTTGGTATGCCGTGAATCTTTCTGGCGTGCGCGGCCGTACTAGCCTCGGTCATCGTGAAGTGAACCTTAGCAATCAACAAATTAAAAAAGCGTTGATTATTTTGTTGATATTGATGTTTTCAAAGTTTGTTTATATGTCGAGCTTGAACAGTTATTTCACTTTTTATTTGATGGATCATTTTGGTTTAAGTATTCAAAGTGCGCAGTATTGTTTGTTTATCTTTTTGTTGGGTGCTGCAATAGGAACCATCATTGGTGGGCCTATTGGTGATCGTATCGGCAGGCAGCGCATTATTTTCGGTTCGATTCTCGGTACGGCGCCGTTTACTTTAGCATTGCCTTTTGTGGGCTTAACTACAACGCTAGTTTTGGTGTTTATTATTGGACTGATTATTTCTTCTGCATTCCCAGCTATTGTAGTTTATGGGCAGGAATTGATGCCGGGGAAAACAGGCACTATTTCTGGTCTGTTTTTTGGTTTGGCGTTTGGTATTGCAGGTATCGCAGCGGCCGCACTCGGCGCATTGGCCGATCACTACAGCATTGAGACAGTGTACCGCTTTTGTGCGTTTCTGCCACTGCTCGGCGTGGTTGCTTTTTTATTGCCGGGCATGAAAAATAAAAGATAGGGTGCTGAGATTTGATACGGAGAAAATGAGATGGTCAAAAATAACAGTCATTTCAATGGTAATCGCTATCACACACTGTCCATGAGTTTGCATTGGTTAACGCTGTTGCTTGTGATTGCTGTCTACGCATGTATTGAGTTGCGGGAGATTTACCCCAAAGGTAGTGAGCCGCGTGAAGCACTAAAGATGTGGCACTTTATGTTGGGATTAACCGTTTTAGGTGTGACTGCAGTGCGGTTAATTTCACGCTTACTTTTAACGGCGCCACCAATTACTCCGGCTCCCCCTGTTTGGCAATTAAAGTTGGCTAAGTTAGTGCATCTTGCACTGTATGCTTTCTTATTGGTGATGCCGCTGTTGGGGTGGTTGGTGTTGAGCGCCGCGGAGAAACCAATTCCATTTTTTGGTTTTCATCTGCCGGCGTTGTTAGCACCTAATAAAGACTTGGCGCACACACTGAAAGAAATACACGAAACAATCGGTGTTTTAGGTTATTACTTGATTGGCCTGCATGCTGCTGCGGCCGTTTTTCATCATCACTTTATGCGCGATGATACTTTGCTGAGGATGTTGCCAGAGCGTTGTCGAAATCGCTTGCAGTGATAATTGTTACCAATGCAGCACAAACATTGCTTTGGCAAGAAACAAAATGCCAAACATATGCAACAGTACGCTGCGGTGTATCCAATGAGATATTTTTGATGTTAGGCGATTGCGTCGCATCAGAATCATAACGGTCAAAAAATGGCCTAATACACTGAATGCTAGAATAATTTTGAGTGCCAGCAGCGTACCAAAATTACTGCTGAGCGGCTGCGCTAACACGCCACGGTAATAATGCCCTGCCATGGTTAAGCCTGTAGCAAATAGCACCAAAATGACCCACGGCATGATGCGCTTGGCTCGATCACCAAAAGCTTTGCCAAATTGTTGTCGCGCATCGGGTGGCAGTTGACGCGCCGCGCGGCTGATAATCATCACTTCAAAAAAAACACCGCCAATAAAAAAGGCAGCGGCAGTGAGGTGAATCAGTTGTAACCACATATAAGTCATTGTGTTATCGCCTTTTAGCCAGGGTGACCGTCAACGCGTGTTTTGCACAGCATGGGACCATACACCCAAGCAAACTGCACAAATGCCAAGCTCCAAGCAAGGGCGGCGAGCCACATTGCGGTGGTATAAACAAAAGAGGGGCCTATAACGCGCAGTAATGTGGCGACATTCAACAACACAAAAGCAATAAAAAAACCTTTCGGTAGCTCGAGTGCGCGACCGGTATGGCCGAGAGACACGCGCGCCATCATCGCTAAAATCAAACCACCTATTGCGCCAACCGTGAGCGCGTGCAGCGCTTGCCCTTCTGGCACGCCAAAGCCAAACGCCCACAGCGCCAAGCCGAAGCAAGCGACAATCAGCCACGCGTAAGCCAAGTACAAAGACCACAACAGCGGCACGCGCAGTAAACCGGCATCAAACCAGCGCGCAATGCGGATGCTGTGCCCAATACCGAGCAATAAAAACAGCGCACCACTGGCAGCGTGCGCGCCCTGCATCAGCCAACCGATTGCGGTGGTTGCTGCAGCTAGTACCGTGCCAATCAGCAGCGACCAATCCAGCCATGCCCACGCAGAAACTTGCTCTGTTTTACCTAAGCCGCGAAAAGTGAAAAAAGGAATTACGCGCCCGCCGATCAGCGTAATCATCGCCGTCACTAACCACACCGCCGCCAAGCTGCCTTGGCGTTGCCATGCATCGTTACTTTGCACTACACCGCAGAGCGTGAGCGCATCAGCGACGGTGAGTAGCAGCAACACCACGGCGATAGGGTAATTGCGATTTTGCTTCACCGCCCACAGCATCCGTGCCATCGCGACGGCGACTGCGAGTAAAAACAGCACATTCAATAGCAATAGCGGGATGGCAGACGGCAGCCACCAGCTGAAACGCGCAAGCAGCCACAACACCACCAACACCGCGAGCGGCTTACCCGACAAACTCGGCTGCCCCGTCCAAGTTTGTACGGCAGTCAGCAAAAAGCCAGCAATCACACCGCCAGCAAAACCAAACACCATTTCATGACGATGCCACGCCAACCAGCCACCTGTTGGAGTAGGGAAAGCCCAGCCACCCAAAAATGCGCCTATCCACAGTGGAATAGCGATTAACGCGAGCAATGCGCTCAGCAAGAAAAACGGGCGAAAACCGAGACGAAAAAAGGGAGGAATCGCCATGGCTTTGCGTTTGTCGATCACCTGCATAAAACCTCCACACATTTGCGCTATGTAACAGGTGTATTCTAGGCTTCTACGAGAGAAAAAATCAGAAATTCATCTCAGCAAAATGACGCAGGTTTTACATTTTCTAGGAGAGATTTTATGTTGATTTACGATGCACACAGCCCAGCGCCGCGTTGCTTACGAATGTTTCTCTTGGAAAAGCAGTTACAAATTCCTGCAGTGACGATTGATGTGATGGTGGGCGAAAATCGTCAGGCAGACTATTTAGCGATCAATCCTGCAGGGCAAACACCTGCTTTGCGTTCTGATGATGGCAGTGTGTTAACAGAATCTGTAGCAATTGCTGAATATCTGGAAGAAAAGTTTCCAACACCGGTGTTGATTGGTGCAACGCCTGCACAGCGCGCAGAAACGCGACAATGGTGGCGGCGTGTTGAGCTCAACATTACAGAGTTTATACATAACGCGTATCACTACGCGGAAGGTTTACCGCGTTTTGAATCACGCATTCCTGTTGTGCCGGAATCTGCTGATGGTTTGAAGCGAGTCGCGCAAGATCGTTTGGCTTGGTTGGATAACATGATGGGCGATGCGCCTTATTTATGTGGTGAACGATTTAGCGTAGCCGATATTTGGTTGTATGTGTGGTTGGATTTTGGCGTTGGTGTTAATCAAGCTTTTGATCGAAAGCTAAAAAAAATCACGCCGTGGTTTGATCGAGTTGCCTCCCGCGCATCGGCTGAGCAGAGTAGAAAATTGCTTTCCTCTGGCGCGTGATTAGCCATCGGTTTGTTTTATAAACCCTTCATTGCGAGCGCGAGAGAGTGTGTGGGTAACAATACGGTCACAGCGATCACCAGCAAATGAAAAAGCATCTTCCATGGTTAGATCAATTTTTGTCGCTATTTTTTCGCGCAGCAGACTGCGCGCTCTAAAGAATCGCGTTTTGACGGTTGATTCTGGAATATCAAGCGCGTGAGCAACTTCTTCAACACTCATTTCTTCAAGCGCGCGCATCACAAATACCGTACGAAAACTGTCTGGCAGTGTGTCGATATAGGCCTCAATAATTTTTCGTAGCTCTGTTCTCATGGCTAAGTGCTCGGGTTGCCGTTCGGTATCAATGGCTAATTGATAGCTGTCATCCAAGGCTTTTGTGTCTAGCTGACTATCCTGTTTTGCATCAAGAGAAATGATTTGTGCTTTCGCACTCTTTCGTATGCGCCCCAGTGACTCATTGACAACAATGCGCGCTAACCATGTGGATAATTGCGCATGAAATTGAAAACTATCGAGTGAACGCCAAGCGTGAATATAGCTATTTTGTACAGCGTCTTCGGCATCGGCATCATTTTTTAAGATGCTGCGTGCAATACGAAATAAGCGTTGGTTATAGCGACGCATTAAATATTCAAATGCAACCTCACTGCCTTTTATTGCCAAAGAAACCAATACCTCGTCAGAAGTATCTTTTTTTATGGCAGTGATGGATTGATGAGCCGATGACATAACGCACTCCTTAGATGGGCAGCATCACTGTTGCCCAATGCCGTAACCATAAACCAATTTAACACCGAGCCATCATCCAATAGCTAACGCGGTAAACCCTGCTGTATCCAATAGCAGAGATAAAGTGTTCGGTGCTAACGGATGCAATTGATCAAGCCGTAAAAATAAACGCAAGCTAAACAGTGTTAACGCGATAAGCATGACGCTCATATGCCAATAAGTATCACGCAAAGCATCACCATCAGGTATGCGCGCTAATTCAACCAAGCCAGCAGTGGCTGCAACGAGTGACATTGCGCATCCTAATGCTAATAAACCGCTACACCACTGACACACCTGTTCTCCTATCCATAGGCTGGCAAAATCCGCACCAACAGCCAGTGACCAACACGCGATGGGAAAGTGGACGAGTGCAGGGTGCAGTGGATGGCGCATCACTACACCACAACACTGAGTAGTGTAAGAAAACCGGTAACAGCCAGCCCTGCGTGTACGATCACAATCGCTTTAGGAGGTAATTTTTTTCGCAAGTGGAAAGAAGCCAGAAAAAAACCGCCTAACGCAGCGACAAGAAATAACGCAAATGCCGCTAAAACGCGTTGAGGTGCAGCACCTTGTAACAGAACAGCAATCAATAAAATCAATCCCGTTGCGCCGAGTAGTGCATGAAGCAGTGACAGCGCCCAAGGTGCAAAACGATCGCGCAAAACATGCGCTGCTAAAATCAAACCGCCTACAGCGGCGACAGCAAAAACCAGCAAAGCATAAGTCAACATGACAATCTCCTTTTTCTAAAAACAATAAAACAAAACACGGCGATGTTGTTGAGGTTGCAATAAAACCAACAGCATCTACTCATTAGATGCCGCCTCGCTGTTTTGCGTTCCCAGTATTTTTTCGCGCTCCTTGTGGCCGGCATCGACAATGCTTTAATATCCTACCCTACAGGATAGGATAAGGAGGCAGAGCTGATGAGTGCACACACAGAGCATCCAGACATCATCAAGCGTTTGAAGCGGGCGGAAGGGCATCTTCGAAGCATCATCGTGATGCTGGAGCAAGATCGCCCCTGCTTGGATATCGCCCAACAAATGCAGGCCGTACAAAGTGCGATTGGCAACGCCAAACGCGTACTGGTACATGACCACATTGACCATTGCTTGGAGCAAGCCGTGCGGGAAGGCACGCAAAATGCCACAGAGACCGTGCGTGAGTTCAAAGCCATCACCAAGTATTTGTAGAGGTTGCTATGACAGAGTTTTCGACTTTATTACAGCAGGGTAATGCGTGGTTTTTCGTTCCTACAGCCATCGCGCTCGGTGCATTGCACGGTTTGGAGCCCGGGCATTCCAAAACCATGATGGCGGCTTTCATTATTGCTGTGCGCGGTACGCTGGCGCAGGCATTGTTGTTGGGTTTGTCGGCAACGATTTCGCACACAGCGGTGGTGTGGTTGGTGGCAATGGCTGGGCTGTATTTCGGTCAAAATTGGAACGCAGAAACCACGGAGCCTTATTTTCAAGTAGCTTCCGCTGTGGTGATTATGGTGTTGGCGGTGTGGATGATTTGGCGCACGCGCAAGTTTCAATCGACTAGCAAAGGCGATGCGGGGAGTTCTTGTCACGGCCATGCGCATAAGCACGCAGAAAAAGCGCCGGATGCCTTTGAGTCGATGGTGGCAAACTGCAAAGATCCCCATGAACTCATGCACGCCAACGATATTCGTCACCGCTTCGCCAATCGCCAAGTCACCACGGGTCAAATCATCCTGTTTGGCTTAACGGGAGGTTTGTTGCCTTGCCCCGCCTCCATTACGGTTCTGCTGCTGTGCCTGCACCTGAAAAAAATTGCACTCGGTGCGGTGTTGGTACTGTGTTTTAGCGTGGGCCTCGCGCTTACCTTAACGGCATCCGGCGTTTTAGCAGCTTTGAGTGTGAAACATGTTTCCAGTCGCTGGAACGGCTTTGGTAGCTTCGCACAGAAAGCGCCTTATTTTTCAGGAATTTTGATACTGATCGTCGGCGCGTACATGGGCTACAGCGGTCTGCATGGGTTGGGAATGCTGGGGTAAAAACATCTGCAGAAACAAAAACGCCCAGCGGGAGGCTGGGCGTTTGCAAGATGGTGGCCAGACACAGAATCGAACTGTGGACACAGGGATTTTCAATCCCTTGCTCTACCGACTGAGCTATCTGGCCGTGAAAGGACGCGTATTAAACTCGCTGAGTGCTAAGAGGTCAAGGCAAAAACGCATTAGGCGGAAGGCGGGGTATAGCCTTCGGCTTGATCGAAGGTATCGCCGCTGAAAAACAAATCGCGCTGCTCGGCTAAATAAGTACGCGCGGTCATGTCCATCATGTTCAATTTCTTTTCGTTGATGAGCATGGTTTGATGGGCAATCCACTCTTGCCACGCTTGTTTAGAGACAGACTCAAACAATGCCAAGCCTTTAGGGCCAGGGAAGGGCGGTTTATCCAAACCTTCCATTTCCTTTTGATATTTGCAGCAAAAAACAGTCCGAGACACAGCGATCACCCTTGTCAATTCGTGTGAGATTTTAACACGCCGCTAGTTGTGCGAGTAGGCGTGCAGTAGGAGCGGGTACGCCTAATGTTTCAACTTGGCTCGGGTGTAACCAGCGTAAATTTTCTTCAGTAACCGAAGATGACTTTGTGTTCACATTTAACAATATCGGCGTGATATCGAGATGAAAATGACTAAAGCTGTGTCGCCAGCTCGACCAGATTTTTGTTGTACTCGGTTCTTGCCCGCACAGTGTTTGACACATGCTTTCGGCATTTTTTAGTGATGCGCTTTCAGGTAAGCACCACAGCCAGCCCCACAAACCGGTTGGTGCGCGTTGCTGTAGCAATACCTCACCTTTTTTATTGCGAATCATCAGCATGTTGACGCTTTTGATAGGTAATGTTTTTTTTATTTTTTTTCCTGGATAGAGCGCAACTGCATCTTCTTTGTAGGCAATACATTGCTTTTGTAAGGGGCAATGTGCGCAGCGCGGTTTTGTGCGTGTACAAACGGTTGCGCCTAAATCCATCATTGCCTGCGTGTAATCGCCACAGCGATTTTTAGGTGTGTGTTCTTCGGCGTGCTGCCATAATTTTTTTGCGACAGCAGTTTCACTTGGCCAGCCATCAATTGCGTGAAAGCGTGCTAGTACGCGTTTGACATTGCCATCCAAAATAGCTGCGCGTTTTTGGTAGGCAATAGAAATAATGGCAGCGGCAGTTGATCGACCAATGCCAGGGAGTGAACTCAGTGTTTCAACATCATCAGGAAAAATACCGTGATAGTCGTTGTTGAGTATTTGTGCTGTGCGATGCAAATTGCGTGCGCGAGAGTAGTAGCCCAAGCCTGTCCACAAGGCTAAAACATCATCCTGTTTCGCGGCGGCAAGCGCGTGAATATCAGGAAATTTCGCGACAAATTTTTCGAAGTAGGGAATGACGGTATTGACTTGCGTCTGCTGCAACATGATTTCAGACAACCACACGCGATAAGCTGTGATGTCTTGTTGCCAAGGGAGATGTTTGCGACCAGATTTATTAAACCAAGCGAGCACAGCTTTCGAAAATTGAAAGGTGCTCGCCATCGTTGAATATAGATTTTTTACAGCTAATTAGTTTTTAGCGACACCCAGAGTTTCAGCGAGCTCTTCTGCTGGCATGTAGCCGGGCAGCAATTCACCGGATGGAGTAAAGAGCGCTGGCGTACCACTAATGCCTAAATCATTGCCCAGTTGGTATTGCGCAGCGATTGGATTGTTGGCACAAGTTTGTGTTGGGAGTGATGCGCCATTTTTCATTTGTGTCAGCGCTTCTTGGCGATTTTTGGCACACCAAACCGTGGCAAGTTTGTCGGCAGAAGGGGAAGGAACACCAGTGCGTGGATAGGCCAAGTAGCGTACTTCAATACCCATTGCGTTTAATTTTGGCACTTCTTTGTGCAGTTTTCTGCAAAAGCCACAATCAATATCGGTAAAAACGGTGAAATAAGATTTAGCTTTCCCTTGTGGAGAAAAAACAACCATATCTTCTTTTTTAATTGCAGCTAATTTCTGCACGCGCATAGGTTGCATGCGCTCATCGGCAACATTCACAAATTTTTTGTTTTCAACGCGATACATGGTGCCAGTGATAAGGTATTTACCGTCTGCCGACATATAAACCGTATCTTTGCCGCCTAAATCCACTTCAAATAATCCAGGAATGGAAGAAGTGCGCATCTCACCAATAGAAATTCCAGGGCGCGCTTTTTGCACAGCGGCGCGCAGTACATTGGCTTGCTCTGCTGGTACGGGAGCGCTGGCATGCGCCAACGAAACCAGTGCGGTAGAGGCGATGAGAGAGGCCAAAATTTTTTTCATGTTTCACCTAGAGATTGTTTGTAATGATGTTGGTTTGGGCAAAGGTGCGCGCCGTTAGTTCCGCAGGCATATCAACCACGCGGATGGTGTTTGGCGTGTAGTTCCTGCATACGCGCTCTTGCGATGTGAGTATAGATTTGTGTGGTGGACAAGTCACTGTGTCCGAGTAGCAGTTGTACCACGCGCAGATCGGCACCGTGGTTGAGTAAATGCGTGGCAAAGGCGTGGCGCAGCGTGTGAGGGGACAGTGCCGTGCGAATATCAGCCACTTTTGCGTAGTGTTTGATGCGATGCCAAAAAGTTTGCCGCGTCATTGCTTGTGCGCGGTTACTGGGGAACAGCACCTCGGACGGTTGATTGTCGAGCAGCACAGGTCTTGCCTCGCGCATATAGCGCTCCAGCCAATGCGTTGCTTCCTCACCAATTGGAATGAGTCGCTCTTTGTTGCCTTTACCGGTAACGCGAACGACACCTTGGCGCAAATTGAATGAACCGACTGTCAGCCCTGTTAGTTCAGAAATGCGCAAGCCGCAGGCGTACAACACTTCCAACATCGCTTTATCGCGCAGCCCGATGGGATCGGTAATGGTGGGGGCGTTGAGCAGCGCATCCACTTCACTTTCTGTAATGAATTTTGGCAGAGGGCGGCCGAGCTTAGGGCTTTGAATATCGAGCGTCGGATCTTTGTCGATCAATTTTTCACGCAATAAAAAACGATAAAAACCGCGCACGCAAGAAAGAAAACGCGCGACAGAACGCGCTGCTGTGCCCGTTGCCAGCAAGTGTGCGAGGTAGGACTGCAAATCCACTGTTGATACAGCAGTGAGCGCGGTATTTTTGGATTGCAGCCAAGAGGCAAACAGCGCGAGATCGCTGTGGTAGGCTGCCAGCGTGTGTTTGCTCAAACCTTTTTCCAGCCACACGCCATCCAAATAAGTTTGGATAATTGGCGGTGGGGGTGATGAGTTCATTGTCAGCAGAAAATAAAAAGGCGACCGAAGTCGCCTTTTATCATCATTTCAAAAAAACGAAAACTTAGTTCAGTCTTTCTTTGATGCGCGCTGCTTTACCGCTCAACTCACGCAAGTAGTAGAGCTTCGCTTGACGCACTGCACCACGGCGTTTCAGTTCTACGCTGGCGATCAATGGGCTGTGTGATTGGAAAGTTCTTTCCACGCCCACGCCGTGTGAAATTTTGCGCACGGTAAACGCAGAGTGTAGACCGCGGCTGCGTTTGGCAATCACAACACCTTCAAACGCCTGCAAACGCTCACGGTTGCCTTCTTTTACTTTGACATTGACGACAACGGTATCGCCTTGTGAGAAAGCAGTCAGTTCGCGCGTGGCTTGTTCCGCTTCGATTTGTGCAATGAGTGTGCTGTTGCTCATGTTTGTTCTCCAGTAAAACCGTCAATCAAAATGTAGTGATGGGTGTGTTGAGTAGTTCAAGTTCTTCTTTGCTTAGTGTTCGGTGTTGCAATAATTCTGGTCTTCTTTCTCGCGTGCGATGCAAAGCTTGTTGCAAACGCCAGCGGCGAATTTTTTCGTGATGCCCGCTCAATAAAATATTGGGTACGGACACGCCTTCAAACACTTCAGGGCGAGCGTATTGGGGAAAATCCAACAAACCCGAACTGAAAGAATCCTGCTTTGCCGATTCGGCATGCCCTAAAGCATTGGGCAGCATTCTTGTTATTGCGTCGATGAATACCATCGCTGGCAACTCACCGCCGGATAAAACATAGTCGCCTATCGACCATTCTTCATCCACTTCCAGCGCCAACAATCTTTCGTCAACGCCTTCGTATCGCCCGCAGAGCAGAATCAGTTCTGGTTGCGCTGCAAATGCTTCAACAGCGCTCTGATTCAACCGCTTGCCCTGCGGTGACAGGTAAACCACTTTCGCTTGAGGTAATGCAGTGCGCGCAGTACGCAGCGCAGCACACAAAGGTTCAAGCATCATCACCATACCGGGGCCGCCGCCGTAAGGCCTGCTATCCACCGTTTGGTGTACATCTGTTGTAAAACTGCGCGGATTCCAACATTGCAGTGACAGTAGCTGTTGCTCAAATGCTCTGCCGCTGATGCCGTACTCAGTGACTGCAGTGAACATGTCTGGAAACAGCGTCACTACACCCAGCTTCACGAGTAAATCCTCACTCTAAAAATCTGGATCCCAATCGACTAGCATTTGCTGGTTATCGAGATCGACTTGCAATACACACACTTCATTTACATAGGGCAGCAAGCGTTCTCGCTGATCTACGCTACCGGCACAAGGTGATACAACCATCACATCATTTGCGCCAGTTTCCATCATGTCGGAAATTTCTCCGAGCAAAATAGATTTTTTACTGTCAGCAGCGTTGCAAATAACGCGTAAACCAATCAGCTGCTGCCAGTAGTATTCACCTTCGGATAGCTTAGGTAATTCACCTTGTTCTACCGCAATCGCTCGTTGGCAAATCATCTCTGCCGCTGTGCGATCTTTAATATCTTTTAAGCGAGCAACAAATCCTTTGCCGTGCTGTTTGTATTCTTCAACAGTGACGAGGCGTGTATTTGTTGCGGCATCATGTTCCAGCGACCATTGATCAAACTGAAAAATATTTTCAGCAGGGTCGGTAAACGAATGAATTTTGACCCAGCCTTTTACACCGTAGGGTGATGTGACTTTCCCTACGATGGTTTTATTGTTTGCTGTCAATTTCTAAAAAATTAAGCAGATTTTTCTTTCAGTAAAGCAGTTACGCGCTCAGACAGTTGTGCGCCTTTGCTCACCCAGAAAGCAACGCGCTCGCGATCAACGCGCACGCGTTCTTCTTGACCTCTAGCAACGGGGTTGAAGAAACCCACATGCTCAATAAAGCTGCCGTCACGCGAATTGCGTGAGTCGGTTACTGTCAGATGATAAAAGGGGCGTTTTTTTGCGCCGCCGCGTGACAGACGAATCGTTACCATGTTGCTTGTTCCTGCTCTACATTGACTGTGGCTTTGAGTGATTGACGGATGCGCCAGCCGCCCAAGGGTGCCAAGGGGCGGGCATTGTATGTTAGATGGCTGTGCTATGGAATACCTTGAAGCAGTCTTCTGTCGGTCAATCGCAGATAGAAAGTGGTAGTATCTCGCCCCACTAAAACAAGGAGAAATATATGTCATTCGCCCAATTGGTACCGTGGCTGCTCGGTGGATTTGCGTTATATCTGGTCAAACAGGGCGTGCGGTTTGTGCCGCAAGGCTTTCAATGGACGGTGGAGCGCTTTGGCCGCTACACGCAGACACTCAATCCAGGGCTCAATTTCATTATTCCTTTTATAGACAGAATTGGCCAACAAGTGAGTGTGATGGAGCAGGTGTTAGATATTCCACCGCAAGAAGTTATCAGTGCGGATAACGCCATGGTGCGGATTGACGCCATCTGCTTTTATCAGGTTATCAATGCCGCGCAAGCTTCCTATGAAGTGGCAGATTTACAGAATGCCGTACGCAATTTAACCATGACCAATATCCGTACGGTATTGGGTGCTTTGGAGTTGGATGAGATGCTTTCCAAGCGTGATGAGATTAATGAGCGCTTACTCCGTATTGTGGATCAAGCGACCAACCCTTGGGGGCTCAAGGTGACGCGCATCGAGATTAAAGACATCACGCCGCCACGCGATTTGGTGGATGCCATGGCCAATCAAATGAAAGCAGAGCGTGAAAAACGAGCAGCAATCTTGGAGGCAGAAGGGCGCAAACAGGCGGAAATCCTTGAAGCCGATGGCTTAAAGCAGGCGCAGATTCTGAAAGCTGAAGGTGATCGTCAGGCTGCCTTTTTGCAGGCAGAAGCGCGTGAGCGTGAAGCCGAGGCGGAAGCGAAAGCTACACACATGGTGTCGCAGGCTATCGCCAAAGGCGACATTCAAGCCGTCAACTACTTTGTGGCGCAAAAATATGTTGAAGCCTTGGGCAAGATCGCTTCTGCCAACAATAGCAAAGTGGTGTTGATGCCTTTGGAGGCGTCACAGATTATTGGCGCTGTAGGCGGCATTGGTGAATTGGTGAAAGTGGCTGGCGAGCAGCAAGCTGCAAAAGTCGTTGCAGAAGCGCCGACGAGGATTGGATAACAGTGTTGAGCGACCTTTTAGATCACTGGCTCTGGTTTGCACTGGGGCTGGGATTGTTGATTGTGGAAATGGCTGGAGCTGGTGGATATCTGCTGTGGATAGGTATGGCGGCGGGTATCACTGGTGGTGTTGTTTTTTTGTTTCCGAGTTTAACGCTCAGTACGCAATTGTCGGTTTTTTCGGTAGTGAGTGTTTTGAATGCGTATGGTTGGTGGCAGTATCAGCGGCGCCACCCCAAAGCTAACGATGAGCCTTTACTGAACAAGCGTGCGGAGCAGTATGTTGGGCGCGTGTTGGTATTGGTTGAAGCAATAGAACATGGGCGAGGGCGCGCCAAAGTAGATGACGGCGTTTGGAGCGTTGCTGCTGATGAAGATATGCCGGTAGGTGCGCGAGTGAAGGTGCGCTCTTTGCAGTCCGATCATTTGCTATTTGTTGAAAAAGTTGCTGAATCCTAAGTTGTAATAGCTGCTGTATGTTGCCTGTATTGTTTGCAAGATGCCTTGCCTTTTTGCCCGCCTGTGTGCTGTATTTTTTTTCGGATATTTTAGCGGTTGTTTTAGAGCGCTTTGTTCGCTATCGGCATAAAGCTATCAAGAAAAATTTGGCAAAAGCTTTTCCTGAGAAAAGCAAGATAGAAAGAAAGCAAATTGAGCATCAGTTTTATCGTTATTTGGCCGATGTGATTGTTGAAATCATTATGTTGAGCCGAATGAAGCCAGAGGAGTTGTTGCGGCGCTTTGAGATTGTTGGGCTCGATGAAGTCAAGGCGGTGATGGATAAAAAGCAGTCAGTGATTTTACTGTCGGCGCATCAAGGCAATTGGGAGTGGATGTTGGCGGCAGTGGCAACTGCATCACCGTATGCCTTAGATGCACTTTATCGGCCATTACACAATCCTGCAGCGGATAAATTTTTTATGGCGATGAGAACGCGTTTTCGTTCGCACATGATTCCTGCTGATAAAGCGGCAAAAATCATTTTGAAATTGCGCCGAGAAACGCGTGCTTTTGGCATTTTGGGTGATCAAAATCCGCGTCGCCGCGATAACAAATACTGGACCACATTTATGGGTGTGGATACGCCGGTGGTAATTGGGCCTGAGCGCATCGCTAAAATGACCAATTACCCTTTGTATTATGTGGCGACAGAAAAAGTGTCGCGTGGGAAATATCGCTGTCACATCAAGCCATTAGCTCAGCCGCCGTATGAAGGGGATGGGCAAATATCGCAGTGTTACATGGATGCCGTTGAGGCGCATATTCGTCAGCAACCTGAGTGCTGGATGTGGTCACATCATCGCTGGCGTTACGAAAAGAAAGATTGCCCAGAGTTTTCTGTTGGTCAATAAGTTATTTTTGAATTTTGTACGAGAGATTTTTTATGTTTGAAAATTTAACCGATCGTTTGTCTGGCACGCTGCGCAACATCAGTGGCAAATCGCGTTTAACCGATGACAATATTCAAGACGCGCTGCGTGAAGTGCGCAAAGCATTGTTGGAAGCGGATGTTGCTTTAACCGTTGCCAAAGATTTTGTCGAGGCGGTAAGAAAACGCGCGATTGGGCAAGAGGTCAGTCGCAGCCTCAGCCCGGGGCAGCAGTTCGTCAAAATCGTACAAGATGAATTAATTGCGGTGATGGGTTCTGCCAATGAAGAGCTCAACCTCGCCGTAAAACCCCCGCTATTATTTTGATGGCAGGTTTGCAGGGTGCTGGTAAAACCACCAGCGTTGCCAAGCTGGCGAAGCACTAAAAGTCGACAGAAAAAAATGTCATGGTAGTGAGTGTCGATGTTTATCGACCTGCGGCAATCAAACAATTAGAAACACTGGCCAGTGAAGTGGGTGTGCGCTTCTTTGAGGGCGAAACACAAAAACCACTGGGAATTGCAAGAGGCAGCTGTGGAGGCGGCAAAACGACAATTGGCGGATGTGTTGATCGTCGATACCGCAGGTCGTTTGCATGTTGACGATGCTTTGATGGATGAAATCAAAGCATTGCACGCTGCGTTGAATCCCGTTGAAACGCTGTTCGTGATTGACGCAATGATTGGTCAGGATGCTGTAAATACAGCGAGTGCATTTAATGCTGCGCTGCCATTGACCGGCGTGGTGTTGACCAAAATGGATGGCGATGCGCGTGGCGGCGCGGCGCTTTCTGTTAGGCAAGTGACAGGTAAGCCTGTGAAGTTCATCGGTGTTGGTGAAAAAACCGATGCGTTAGAGCCTTTTTATCCTGATCGTATTGCTTCGCGCATCCTCGGTATGGGCGATGTGCTTTCCTTAATTGAGGAAGCGCAGCAAAAAATTGACCACAAAAAAGCAGAAAAACTGGCGCTCAAAGTACAAAAAGGTCAACGGTTTGATTTGGAAGATCTGCGTGATCAATTGCAACAAATGCAAAATATGGGTGGTATGGCGGGCTTGCTGGATAAGCTGCCCGGCATGGGTCAGATGGCGCAAATCGCGCAGCAAGATGAAACCACGAAGCAATTCAAGCGCATGGAGGCGGTGATTAATTCCATGACACCCGCTGAGCGTCGCAATCCTGATATGTTGAATGGTTCGCGCAAGCGCCGTATTACGCAGGGCTCTGGCACGGAGTTGCAGGATTTGAACCGTTTGCTCAAGCAGCACAAGCAGATGGCTAAAATGATGAAAAAGCTGAAAGGCGGCAAAGGCTTAGCCAATATGATGCGCGGTATTTCTGGGCAGATGCCTGCAGGATTGGGCGGTGGCGCAGGCGGCCCTTTGGGTGGTGGTTTGAAGCTGCCGGGCGGGTTCCGTTAACAGTAAAAGGATTGTTGACGCTGTTGGGGGGCTTCTATATCATGCCCGCCTCTTTTTAGCCTTCATCGGCTAGGTGTCTCGTTGCACCGTGCTATTTAGGTATCGTTTGTTTTTTAGATCGCATCGCGGAGTGTTTTTTCGATGGCAACAATTAATCAGTTGGTGCGCCAGCCAAGACAGCGTAAAGCTGCCAAGAGTGACGTCCCTGCTTTACAGCAGTGCCCACAGCGTCGCGGCGTCTGCACGCGTGTTTACACCACTACGCCTAAGAAGCCTAACTCGGCTCTGCGGAAAGTGTGCCGTGTCAGATTGACCAACGGCTACGAAGTGTCGTCTTACATCGGTGGTGAAGGCCACAACTTGCAAGAGCACAGCGTCGTATTGATTCGTGGCGGTCGTGTAAAAGACTTGCCAGGTGTGCGTTACCACACTGTTCGCGGTAGCTTGGATACTTCAGGCGTTAAAGACCGTAAGCAGCGTCGTTCGAAGTATGGTGCAAAGCGTCCTAAATAATCGCGACGCACCGTATTACAACAGTAAGGCTGGGCGCGTTTAATCGTCCCAGATACCCTGAAACCAGAGGAAGAAAATCATGCCAAGAAGAAGAGTGGCGGCCAAGCGTGAAGTGCTGCCAGATCCAAAGTTCGGAAATATCCTGCTCGCTAAATTCGTCAACCATGTCATGGAAAGCGGCAAAAAATCTGTCGCTGAAAGAATTGTTTATGGCGCTTTAGATATCGTCAGAGAAAAGCTCGGCAAAGAGCCGATTGAAGTATTCGAGCTGGCCATGGAGAACATTGCTCCTATGGTGGAAGTAAAAGCACGCCGCGTTGGTGGTGCTACTTATCAAGTCCCTGTTGAAGTTCGTCCTTCTCGTCGCAATGCTTTGGCTATGCGCTGGATGGTGGAGTATTCACGCAAACGCGGTGAGAAGTCTATGCGTCAGCGTTTAGCAGGTGAAATGATGGACGCTTCTCAAGGCAAAGGCGCGGCGGTGAA